>NZ_CP018194.1:0-300000 GCF_001889545.1 Granulibacter bethesdensis
GATTCTATCGACAATGGTGCGACAGGGCCGGCCATCACAAAGCCGGGAGCAAGGAGATATAACAGAGCCGGGTACACAGGGCAGAGGCTGGATGCAAGCCCGCCATGTGCATCACCGGCGTTTTCACTACAGCGGGTCAGTTCATAAAGAGCCTATGACCCAGCCACGTTCTTCCCGGCCAGTATCATCGAGAATACTGGCGCTCATCGTCTCCGCTGCGCTGTTCATGGAGTTGATGGACGGAACCATTCTGGCCACAGCCCTGCCTCAGATGGCGCAGAGTTTTGACGTTGCCCCCCTCCAGATGAGCGTGGCGCTGACGGCTTATCTGCTCAGCCTGGCAGTGTTCATCCCGGCATCGGGCTGGATGGCGGACCGCTTCGGCAGTCGGCGGGTTTTCATGGGGGCCATTGCGTTGTTCGTAACCGGGTCGATGGTCTGTGGCATGGCAGAGGGCCTCCCGGAAATGGTCATCGCCCGGCTGGTGCAGGGTGCGGGCGGGGCCATGATGGTGCCGGTGGGACGGCTGCTGCTGCTGCGGAACGTGCCACGCCATGAACTGGTCTCCGCTATTGCGTGGATGACCATTCCAGCCACATTGGGGCCTATTCTGGGGCCACCTGTTGGCGGGTTTTTTACGACATGGCTGTCATGGCGCTGGATTTTCTACATCAATTTGCCGATCGGATTGATTGGCATGGGTCTTGCGGCACGGTTCGTTCCCAATGTGACTGAGACAGAGCTTCGTCCGCTTGATTTCAAGGGACTTTTGCTTTCAGGAACTGCCCTGGCCTGTCTGTTATGGGCCATGGAAACGCTCGGCAGAGGCCCGTCAGGCACAGATGCAAAGGCTCTGTCCAGCGCCGCTATTCTTACCCTGATCGGACTGGGCAGCGGGTGGCTGTATCTGCGGCATAGCCGGACCATCCCTCATCCGATCCTCAACCCGATGCTGATGCGCATTCGTACCTTCCGACTATCAGTATTGGGAGGGGCGTGCAGTCGGGTGGTGGCAGGAGCCATGCCGTTCCTGCTGCCCATGACGATGCAGCTCGGCATGGGTATGAGTGCCGCCGAAAGCGGTTCCGTGACATTTATCGGTGCAGCAGGATCATTGCTGGTCAGGCCATGGGCCGCCAGAATTTTACGCCGTTTCGGTTTCCGGCGCGTGATGATCTGGAATGGTGCCCTGTCCAGTACGGCCGTGTTGCTCTGTGCGACATTTCAGCCATCCTGGCCGCATGGATGGTTTTTCCTGGTTCTGGCTCCGGCCGGGCTGTTTCAGGCGCTTCAGTTCATTGCTTACAATACCATCGCCTATGCCGATGTCCCGCGTGAGCAGATGAGCGAGGCCACCAGCTTCTACACGACGTTTCAGCAGATGACGCTGTCGGCTGGTATCTGTATTGCCGGTATCTCCGTCAGCCTCTCCATGCTGGCAGGGCAACGTGCGCAGCCTGATATGACCGATTTTGCAACCGGCTTCGTTACCATCGCCGCTATTTCGGCGCTGGCCATTCTCTGCGCATCCCGTCTCAACAGCACGGATGGGCAAGATCTGAGTAAAAAAGCCTGACCTTGCCCGATTCGTTTCAGATTTTTCTGATCAGCTTCAACAATTCGGCCACATGTTCGGGCGGTGTCTGCGGCACAATGCCATGGCCGAGATTGAAGATATGCGGATGTCCCGCCATGGCCTGACGAATCGAGGATACTTCACGCGCCATGGCCTCTCCGCCCGCAAGTAAAGCGAGGGGATCGAGATTACCTTGCAGCGCCGTTTCGGAAGGCACCATTTTACGCGCCATGATCGGATCCACAGAAGTATCCATTCCGACCGCATTCACGCCGGTTTCTGAAGCATAATTCTGTAGCAATGTGCCAGCGAGTCTTGGAAAGCCGATCACGGGCACGGATGGATGACGCGCTTTCAGTGCCGCAGTGATCTGGCAGGCCGGCGTAGTCACCCAACGGGCAAAACTGAGCGGAGACAGTAAACCGGCCCAGCTGTCGAACAGCATCAGCACTTCCGCCCCTGCCTCTACCTGTGCTGACAGATAAGTGATGGTTGCTTCTGTCAGACGGGCGATCAGACGGTCGAAAGCCTCAGGATTTGTGTAGGCGAAATGTCGGGTGCGGGGGAATTCCTTGGCGCCCCCTCCATCCACCATGTAGCAGGAGACGGTAAACGGAGCACCGGCAAACCCGATCAGGGTCGTTTCAGGATGATGATGCTGAAGCTGTTCCCGCACCCGTGTGACGGTTTCCACAATCGGGGCAATCCGCGGGATGAGCTGGCTGAAATCCAGCCGGTCAATGTCGGCTTCCTCCAGCTTCGGCAGTACGGGGCCTTCGCCCTCGGCAAAATGCAGCCCGTATCCTAAAGCCCATGGCAACATCAAAATGTCGCTGAACAGAATAGCTGCATCCATTCCGAAACGGCGAATAGGTTGCAAGGTTACTTCGGCTGCCCATTCGGGATGGGTGGCAAGACCGAGGAAACTGCCTGCTTTTGCTCTGACCTCCCGATATTCAGGCAGGTACCGGCCGGCCTGACGCATCAGCCAGACGGGAGGAACAGGCAGTGCTTCACCATGGAGCACACGCAGGATCGGTTTGTTCATAAGACCTGCTTAAAAAGGATAAAGAAGAAAAGGAAAAGGGAGAGGAGTAGATAGAACCCTGTGGATAACGTGGTACCCGGAATCCAGATTTTACTACGTACTTTATCCACACTGAAAGATGCGGCTAAGTATCTGACAGATAAAGTGAAATAGCATTTATCCAGAAAACTTTTCACATGGGTGTACGATTCATGCCCAGTACCCGTGATTCGTGAGCTTGTCCCCTTGTTTCGGTACGCGTGGTTTGCGACCTTGGCGGAAAGAGGGGTTATCCCCGGTACTACGGTAATTCACTACGGTCATTCAGTGCCGCACCTTCCAGAGTCAGCAGGTTGCTGGAGGATGGGCGGAGACAGGGAAATGGATTCGGGTCATGACCACACATCGCATGAATCTGCATCTGGTCTCCGATGCCACCGGAGAAACGCTCAATTCCATCGCCCGGGCCACTGTCTCCCAGTTTGAGCATGCGCAGATCATCTATCATCGCTGGTCCCTGATCCGGACCCGTTTTCAGCTTCATCGTGTTCTGGAGGGGATCGAGGCTGAACCGGGCCCGGTCCTGTCAACGCTGATTGAGCCGGGATTGCGCAGTGAACTGGAGAATTTCTGTTCCCGGATCGGCATTGCGGTGGTGCATGTGCTGGACCCGGTTCTGTCCCTGTTGCAACACCATATCGGGGAACAGGCTATAGCCCGACCCGGTCGCCAATATGTCCTGGATGCCGATTATTTCCGCCGGATCGATGCCATGCATTTCGTGCTGGCTCATGATGATGGTCAGGCTCAGGTCGGGATCAATGAGGCCGATCTGTGCCTGGTCGGGGTATCACGCTCTTCTAAAACGCCGACTTCGTTTTATCTCGCCAATCGCGGGGTCAAGGCGGCCAATGTTCCGCTTGTTCCCGGCTTGCCGGAACCGCCCGGTCTGGAAGCGCCCACCGTACCCGTGATCGGCCTGACCATTGATCCGGAAGCCCTGATCGAAATTCGCCGCCATCGGCTCAAAATGATCGGTGGTCAGCCGAATGTGCAGCAGAATACCGCTTATGTTGATCTGGATTCCGTCAAGGCCGAACTGATCTGGGCGCGGCGTCTCTGCGCGCGCAAAGGCTGGCCGGTCATTGATGTCACCAGACGTTCGATCGAGGAAACGGCGGCCACCGTGCTGCAATTGGTGGAGGCATGGCATGAAAGGCGGCGGGCCTTGCCTCCCAGTGGTTAGCCGCGCCATAGCCGGATCCCTCATCGTCAGGACGGAGCCATGTCATGAAGCTGATTCTTGCCAGCGCCTCTTCTGCCCGGCGGGCCATGCTCGCACAGGCTGGAATTGATGCGGACAGCATCCCGGCTGCGGTTGATGAAGATATGGTGAAGCAATCCATGCGGGCTGAAGGCGCTTCCGCTGCGGAGACGGCGACAGCTCTGGCCGATCTGAAGGCTGAGCGGATTTCGCGGCGCTATCCGGATTCTGTGGTCATCGGGTCCGATCAGTTGCTGGTCTGTGAAGGTGTATGGTTCGACAAGGCCCCTGATCTGGAAAGTGCTCGGACCCGGTTGCGGGATTTTCGGGGCAGGGCGCATCACCTTGTTACCTCGGTGGTCTGTGCGAAAGGGGGCAGCCGTATCTGGCATCATGTCGAGACGCCCTGCCTGCATATGCGCCGCTTCAGCGAGGATTTCCTGAACTGGTATCTGGCGCAGGAGGGGGAGGCGCTGCTGGGCAGTGTCGGCTGCTATCGGCTGGAAGGGCCGGGTATCCAGCTGTTCGACCGTATCGAGGGCGATTATTTCTCCATCCTCGGCATGCCCTTGCTGCCCTTGCTGAGCTTTCTGCGGCAGCATCAGGCTTTGACAGCATAGGAGGAAACCAGGGAGACCCTCAGGGTTTCCCTTGTCAAGAAAACGGCTGTGAGGAATACAGCCGTTCATGACCGACAGTATCACCGATCTCCAGAGCGATCAGCGCCCCGACCGTTCCTATGACTTCGCTGCCGCCGAACAGCGCTGGCAGTTGGCCTGGACTGAACGGGCCTGCTTTACCGTTCCTGATGTGCCCGATCCGGGCGCCAGAACCTATTACGTCCTTGAAATGTTTCCGTATCCCAGTGGGCAGATCCATATGGGGCACGTGCGTAATTATACGCTGGGGGATGTGGTGGCACGTTACAAGCGTGCCCAGGGCTATCAGGTGCTGCATCCCATGGGATGGGATGCGTTCGGATTGCCGGCCGAGAATGCGGCGCGGGAACGGGGTGTGCATCCGGGGCAATGGACCTGGAACAATATCGCCGCCATGCGCGGTGAATTGCAGCGTATGGGCCTGTCCATCACCTGGGAACGTGAATTCGCTACCTGCGATCCATCTTACTACGGACATCAGCAGGCTCTGTTCCTCGATTTCCTGAAGAAAAATCTGGTGGAGCGCCGGGAGAGCTGGGTCAACTGGGATCCGGTTGATGAAACCGTGCTGGCCAATGAACAGGTCATTGATGGCAAAGGCTGGCGTTCCGGCGCGACGGTAGAGCGGAAGAAACTGTCACAGTGGTTCCTGCGGATCACCGACTATGCTGAAGAATTGCTGGCAGGGCTGGATCAGCTCGATCGTTGGCCCGAGCGTGTCAGGGTCATGCAGTCGCGCTGGATCGGTCGCAGTGAGGGGGCGAGGCTCCGTTTTCCATTGGTCGAAGCGCTGGGCGATCAGCGTGAGATCGAAGTTTATACCACACGGCCCGACACGCTGTATGGCATGTCATTCGTGGCTATTGCTGCGGATCATCCTGTTGCGGCCGCACTGGCGGCGCATAACCCTGCTTTGGCTGCTTTTATTGCTGAATGTCGCTCCCTCGGTACCAGCGAGGCCGCTATTGAAGCCGCCGAGAAACGCGGTTTCGATACCGGGCTGCGGGTGAAGCATCCTTTCCATGAGGAGACTTTCCCGGTCTGGATCGCCAATTTCGTGCTGATGGATTACGGCACTGGCGCGGTGTTCGGTTGCCCGGCGCATGACCAGCGTGATCTGGATTTTGCCCGCAAATATGATCTGTCGGTCACGCCGGTGGTTTTGCCATCTGGTCAGGACGCCGCCAGCTTCACGATCGGCAAAAAGGCGTATGACGGGGATGGGGTTCTTTTCAACTCCGGGCCTTTCAATGGTTTAACCCCGGATGCGGCCAGACGGGAAGTCATTACCCGGCTGGAAGCGATGGGGTGGGGGCAGGGCGTCACTAACTGGCGCCTGCGGGATTGGGGGATCAGCCGACAGCGTTACTGGGGCTGCCCCATTCCCATTATTCATTGCGATCATTGCGGTCCGGTTCCGGTGCCTGCCGATCAGTTGCCTGTCACTCTGCCGGAAGATGTGACGTTTGACCGTCCCGGCAACCCGCTGGATCATCATCCGAGCTGGAAGCATGTGACCTGTCCCTCCTGCGGTGCGGCAGCCGTGCGGGAGACCGATACTTTCGATACCTTTGTCGACAGCTCCTGGTATTTCGCACGGTTTGCCAGCCCTCATGCCAATGTGCCTGTCCTGAAGGAAGCGGCGCAAAGCTGGCTGCCGGTTGATCAGTATATCGGCGGGATTGAGCATGCCATCCTGCATCTGCTTTATGCCCGGTTCTTTACCAGGGCCATGGCCGATACCGGCCATGTATCAGTCAGGGAACCGTTTGCCGGGCTGTTCACGCAGGGCATGGTCACGCATGAAAGCTATCGCGCGGCTGACGGGCGCTGGCTTTCGCCAGCCGAAGTTACCCGTCATGGCGAGATGGTGGTCGAGACCGCAACCGGGGAGCCGGTTCAGGTCGGTCGCGGCGAGAAAATGTCCAAATCCAAGCGCAATACCGTGGCACCGGGAGAAATCTTCGACCGCTATGGAGCCGATGCGGCGCGCTGGTTCATTCTCTCTGACAACCCGCCTGAGCGGGATATGGAGTGGACTGATGCCGGGGCTGTTGGTGCGTACCGATTTGTCCAGCGCCTCTATCGTCTGGCCGAAGCGGTTGCGCGCACCGCAAAGGGGGAAACCAATCGGGACGATGCCTCGTCCGATGCGGCGATGACGTTACGGCGTATGACGCACCGTACAGTGGCTGCTGTGACAGAGGCACTGGAAGGGTTCAACTTCAACGTTGCTGTGGCGCGGGTTTATGAATTCGCCAATGCTTTGACCGAAGCAGAAAAGAAGGCCGCCGAGCCGGGAATGACAGCGGCCCGGGTTGAGGCCATCACCCTGCTGTCACGGATCATCGCACCGATGATGCCGCATCTGGCAGAGGAAATGGCCGCACTGATCGAACAGGAGCCGAAGCTGGTTGCCGAGCAGGCCTGGCCATCCGCTGATCCTGCGCTGCTGGTGGTGCAGTCGGTCACCATTGCGGTTCAGGTCATGGGTAAATTGCGCGCCACCATGGACATTTCCCCCGGTGCTGATCAGGACAGTGTCATTGCGCAGGCCGAAGCTGATCCGAATGTGGTGCGGGCGCTGGAAGGAAAGCGCGTGGTCAAGCGCATCTATGTTCCCAACCGCATCGTCAATTTCGTCATTGCCGGATAGGGTTCACAGGGTTGGGTAGCGGTCCGTCTGCGCGGTTGGCCGCAAAGAGGGAAAAGCTTTGATCCATAGGTCTGTCTGACGTGAACAGACAGGCCCGTGGGATGGGGAAAAGACCATGGACCTGAAACGCCGCACGCTGTTGTCGCTGGGTGGGTTGCTGCTTCTGCCTGGTTGTGGATGGCATGCCGTCTATGCACCGGGAAAGGATGGTGCCCTTACCCCTGTTCAGGAGCAGCTCAGAGCTATTTCAGTGGCGCTGATCAGTGATCATAACGGTGTGCTGCTTCGTCAGGCATTGCAGAATCACTTTGACTATACTGGCGGCAGCAAACTTCCCCGCTATGAACTGACGGTTTTTTATACCGTCAATAACGAGAGTGCCGGGATCATGCCCGATAACTCAACCACCCGGCTCAGAATGCAGGGGATCGCCAACTGGACACTGACGGCTGACGATCTGAAAAAAACGGTTCTGGCCAAAGGGCGTGCTTACACGCTTGATGGTATTGATCTGTCGAATGGTCAGTTCTTTGCCATGGATATCAATTCGGAAACAGTTCTACGCCGTATGGCGGAGGAGCTTGCCAACCAGATTACGCTTGATCTTGCCCAGTATTTTGAAAAGAAACTGGCAGATGAAGCAACAAAGCCAGTTGCTTCAGACAGCAAAGGCTGAGATTAAGCCTGCATGAAATTCGATGCGCGTCAGGCGGAAGCGTTTTTGCGTCAGCCTGATCAGGCTGTGCGGGCTGTGCTGCTTTACGGGGATGATCATGGCCTGGTCCGTGAGCGGGGGACTATCCTGACACGGCTTGTGGCAGGGCAGATTGATGATCCTTTTCGTGTTATTGAACTGGCGGCAGAACAGGCGGCTGATCTTCCCAATGAAATGGCGGGTCTGTCCCTGACGGGTGGGCGTCGTGTCATCAGGATCAGGGAAGCGGCTGACATTTTTGCCGCTCCCCTGCAGGCCGGTCTGGAGGGGCGGGGGGAAGCGCTGGTCATTCTGGAAGCAGGTGCATTGACGCCGCGCTCCAAGCTTCGTGTGCTGGTCGAGAAAATGGCCAGTGCAGCCTCTATTGCCTGCTATCCGGATGAAGGCAGAAGCCTGTCCCAGACCATTCAGGACTCTCTGGCCCGTGATCGCGTGTCCATCGAGGCTGATGCACTGAAATGGCTCTGCGATCATCTGGGGGCTGATCGTGCCCTGACTCGGCGTGAAATCGACAAGCTAGCCCTGTATGTCGGCCAGGACGGAACCGCGACCATAGAGGCAGCACAGGCCTGTATTGGCGACCTCGCCGGATTGTCACTGGAAGATGCGCTGTATGCGTCTGTGATCGGTGATATTTCTGGTGCTGAACGAGCCCTGTCTCTGGCTCTGGCGGAGGGTACGACCTCCATTGCCGTGATCAGAATGGCGCTTCAGCATATGCAGCGGCTTCGCAAGCTGCGTGCGGTGATGCAGGAAAACGGAACAAGCGCCGCTGAGGCTGTCAGGCAGGCAAAGCCTCCGGTTTTCTTCAAACGTGTACCCACCTTTACGAAGGCTCTGACGCTCTGGCGGGATGAGATGCTGGCCGTGATCTGCGACATGCTCTGGCAGGCTGAGAAAGCCTGCAAGCAGAGCGGCGCCCCTGATGAGATTATCTGTCGTCAGGCAGTGATGAGTATCGCCCTGCGGGCCCGTCAGGCTGCTGCCAGAGGGGTTTAAAGAGGGGTTTAAAGAGGGGCTTAACGGGTCAGCAGGGTGATCAGGCCATCCAATTGATCAAGTGACTTGTAACGGATGCGGATATCCCCGCTCTGGCCATCATAGGTGACGGTGACTTTCAGCCCCAGATGATTGCTGAGGTCGCGTTCCAGAACAGCAATTTCGGGATCACGACGGGCGGCTCTTTCCTGCGCCGTGACAGGGGGAGAGTTTTTGCGTGCAGCCAGTTGCTCTGTCTGTCGTACATTAAGGCCTTTTGCCAGCACCGTCAGCATGGCCATTGCCGGATCGGCATGCGACAGCAAGGCTCTGGCATGGCCTGCGCTGAGAGCACCTTTTTTGACTTCCTGCAGGACCGGGGAGGGTAAATTAAGCAGCCGAAGTGTATTGGCGATATGACTGCGGGATTTGCCGACCGCATCGCCCAGCTTTTCCTGTGTCAGGCCGAATTCCTCGGACAGGCGGCGATAGCCTTCTGCTTCCTCAACCGCATTGAGATCCTGCCTTTGCAAGTTCTCAACCAGGGCCGCGGCCATGGCATCGCTGTCGGACAAAGCGCGCACCAGCACCGGCACCTCATGCAGCCCGGCTGCCTGAGCGGCCCGCCAGCGGCGCTCACCGGCGATGATCTGGTAGCGCCCCGCAAGATCAGGATCGGGTCTGGCCAGCAGCGGTTGCAGGATGCCTCTGGCGCGAACGGATTCTGTCAGTTCGGCCAAGGCGCCCGGTTCAATGTTTATCCTCGGCTGAAAGGGGCTGGGGGCCAGCAGCTCCACCGCCATCATGACGATATCCGGATGACGGCGTTCCCCATCCTGTGTCGGCAGCTCATCGCCCAACAAGGCTGCCAATCCACGGCCCAGCCGCGCCTGCGGGGATTTTGTCATACCGCTTTCGTCCCAGCCTTGCGTTCACGCTTCAGTAATTCGTCCGCCAGCTGAACATAAGCCTGCGCGCCGGAGGATTTGCTGTCGTAGAGCAGCACCGGCTTGCCATGGCTCGGTGCTTCAGAAAGGCGGATATTGCGTGGAATCACAGTGTCATAGACTTTGGCACCGAAAAATCCTCTTGCATCCGCCGCGACCAGTTCTGACAGGTTATTACGCCGATCGAACATCGTCAGTACAATCCCTTCCAGCTCCAGTGCCGGATTGAGCGCCCGCCGGACAGCCTGAACCGTACGATTGAGCTGGGTGACGCCCTCCAGAGCGAAGAACTCGCATTGCAGGGGCACCAGCACCGAATCTGCTGCGACAAGCGCATTCAGTGTGAGCAGACCAAGGCTGGGCGGGCAGTCAATCAGCACGTGATCGAAAGAAAGCTCAGAGGTTTGGTCTGTATTTTTTAGGGCATCCAGCGCATCTCTCAATCGGTATTCACGGCGATTCTGGGAGACCAGCTCTACTTCGGTTCCGGCCAGATCAGATTCCGCTACAATCAGGAACAGGTTGGGGACAATACTTTTGCGTATGACATCCGCCGCCTTGTGGCTATCCATCAGCACGGCATAGGAACCATGGCCACGCTGGTTGCGGGGGATGCCGAGACCGGTGGATGCATTGCCCTGAGAATCAAGGTCGATCAACAGTACCCGTTCACCGGTTTCAGCCAGTGCGGTGGCCAGATTGATCGCCGTCGTGGTTTTGCCGACCCCACCTTTCTGGTTGGCAATGGCAAGAATTTTCGGGCGTGTTTTGCTGTTGGTTATCACCGGGGAGGAAGGAATCTCTGTTGATTCGGAGACCTGCCCGGAGGGTTTTTTTAATGCCCGAAAGGGGCTTTTCTGTTTCTCAGACACGAGAAATTTCGTCTATCCGTAAAATGGAAGCATCGGGATTAGTGTGGCTTGGGCTCAGTTGTACGCGCATGTGCCACTCTGTCGCGGCCTCGGTCAATTCTTGTTCTGCTGTTTTTCCTTTCATGAAAATGGCAACGCCGTTTTTGTTCAGCAAGCGTGAGGCATAACCAAGCAGCACATTCAGTGGCGCAAGCGCACGGGCGGTCAGAACCGGGGCGGGAGCAATGTCACATTGTTCGATCCGGCAGGCATGGACGGTGACATTGGAATCTGTGGCTCTGGCGGCTTCGCGCAGAAAAGCCGCCTTGCGCTGGTCTGCTTCCACCAGATGCGTTTCCCGGCCAGTGGCAATAGCCAGAACCAGCCCGGGCAATCCACCGCCGGAGCCAATATCGATCAGAGGCCCAGACAGTGGTTCCAGCAGGGGTAGAAGCTGGAGCGAGTCTGTGATGTGACGATCCCGGATATGCTCCACATCATTCCGGCTGACCAGATTAACGGTGCGGGTCCAGCGTGTCAGCAACGATTCATACAGGTCAAGTTTTTCCTGTGTTTCACGTGAAACACCCGATCCGATCGGGAGGATAGTATGGATGATCTGACAGTTGATAAGGGGATGTTTCACGTGAAACACTGCTTGCGACGAACGAAATGGCTGATAGCGGCGAGGGCAGCCGGGGTCATGCCTTCCATCCGGGAGGCTGCTCCCAAGGAAGCAGGGCGAAGGGATTGCAGCTTGTCCCGAATTTCAGCGGATAAACCACCAATAGCGCTGTAATCGATATGATCGCTCAGTAAAATCGTATCCTCCTGTTGCAGGACGCGCCGCTCTTTATCCTGTCGGGACAGGTAGCCGGAATAAGATCCTTCTATTTCCAGTTGTTCCCGCACGCGTGAATCAAGATCGTGCAGCCAGGGAAAGGCCTGATACAATTTCTGATCCTGTGCAGGATCAGAGCCGATCAGAGAGAGAAGGGAGCGGCGGCGGCCATCCTGTCGTACGGTAATTCCCACCTGCTGCAACTGCGCCGGTGTCAGTGTGTCCTGAGAAGCCAGCGTCAAGGCATCGTTCATGGCCTGATCGTAGGCCGCAAACGCTTTCCATCGTTCGGCACCGACACAGCCGGCTTCCCGTCCCCAACGGGTCAGGCGGCGATCAGCATTATCGGCCCGGAGTGTGAGGCGGAATTCTGATCGTGACGTGAACATACGATAAGGTTCAGTGACACCATGCGTGGTGAGATCGTCGATCAGAACACCGATATAGGCCTGAGACCGGTCGAGCATAACGCTGTCCAGTCCCTGAGCTTTCCGGGCTGCGTTCAGCCCGGCCATCAGCCCTTGCGCACCGGCCTCTTCATAACCGGTCGTGCCATTGATCTGCCCGGCCAGAAACAGCCCCGGTAACTCCTTCAGTTCCAGAGAGGGACGCAGGGAGCGAGGATCAACGAAATCATACTCCACCGCATAACCGGGCCTGATAATCACAGCATTATGCAGACCCGGCATGGAATGAAGCAGGGCTTCCTGTATCTCGGCTGGCAGGCTGGTAGAGATGCCGTTTGGATAGACGGTAAAATCATCCAGCCCCTCCGGTTCCAGAAACACCTGGTGGCGGGTCTTGTCGGGAAAGCGGACGACCTTGTCCTCAATGGAAGGGCAATAGCGAGGCCCTTTGCCACTCAGCATGCCGCCATAGACCGCGGATCGGTGCAGATTGTCGCGAATGATCTGATGGGTATCCGCTGTGGTCTCCGAGATGCGGCAGGATATCTGTGGCAGATCAATGTGATGGTTCAGGGTACTGAACGGAGTCGGCGGATTTTCTCCACGATCTTCCGGGAGATCCTCCCACGCGATGCTGCGGCGGTCGATACGGGGCGGTGTGCCGGTTTTGAGCCGACCCAGACGGAGATTAAGTGCATCCAGCCGCTTTGCCAGACCGATAGACGGTGCTTCCCCCACACGTCCGGCCTCGGATCGCTGTTCACCACAATGGATCACGCCCCGCAGAAAGGTACCGGTTGTCAAAACCACGGCAGAGGCAGGCAGATGCCGCCCATCCTGCAGAATGACACCCTGCACGGTCTGTTGTGTGCCGGAACTGGTGATCAGATCCTCAACCGATCCTTCAATGATGGACAGATTGGGAGTGTTATGAAGAATATCCTGAACGGCTTTTCTATACAGCTTCCGATCCGCCTGGGCGCGAGGCCCGCGTACGGCTGGTCCCTTGCTGCGGTTCAGCATTTTGAAATGAATGCAGGCCTGGTCGATGGCGCGTCCCATGATTCCATCCAGCGCGTCGATTTCCCGCACCAGATGCCCCTTGCCTATACCGCCAATGGCAGGATTGCAGGACATTTCACCAATCGTTGATGCCTGATGCGTGACCAGAGCCGTCATGGCACCGGTACGCGCGGCCGCTGCGGCTGCTTCGCAGCCTGCATGTCCGCCTCCGACCACGATCACATCGTAGGCTGTCAGGGCAGGATGGTCAGAGGTATTCATAAGATATCTATCCTGTCGGGCACGCTACAAAAGGTGGACACTACTTTCCTATACAAAAACTGGAAAAGACGTGGTCCAGAATTTGCTCGACCCCGATCTGTCCGGTGATCCGGCCAACAGCCTGACGGGCCAGCCTGATCTCTTCGGCGCGTAATTCTTCCAGCCGGGCGCATTCGGCATCATCCAGATGCTGGATCGCATCCTGCAGGGCAGCGCGATGGCGCGCCCGTGTCAAAGGTGCTCCGGTAGCGTGGGATGTCAGTGCCCGTGCTTCTGCTTCCAGCATGGTTTTCAGCCTCTGCATTCCATCCCCTGTCAGTGTGCTGACCAACACAATGTCTGGTGATAAAGGGAGCCTATGGGGAAGATCGGATTTCGTACCGATCATCAAGGATCGTGCCTCTGACGATCCTGGCCATTGATCAGCCGATAAATCAGACTCTGTTGCTGTTGAGATATCGACGGTTCTTAGAACGAGATCGGCACTTTCTGCGCGGGCCAGAGCACGACGGATTCCCTCAGCCTCGATACTGTCGGCGTTGTCCCGCAATCCGGCTGTGTCGATCAGTGTCACCGGAACGCCTGCCAGAATCAGACGAACTTCGATCGTATCCCGCGTTGTGCCGGGCTGGGAGGAGACAATGGCGGCGTCCCGCCTCGCCAGACTGTTCAGCAGGCTGGATTTTCCGGCGTTCGGCTTGCCGAGAATGGTAAAAATCAGCCCTTCACGCAGTTTTTCCGCTTTTGCGCTTTCGCTGAGTGCCTGAGCCATTTCCTGGCGGAGCAGGCACAGGTCACTGCGTAATGTCGCATCCACTTCAGCCGGTAAATCCTCGTCCGGAAAGTCGATCAGCGTTTCCTGCCAGGCCAGCAATTTTGTCAGCGTTGCGGTCCATGCTTCCAACTGACGGCTCAGGCCACCATCCAGTTGCTGCAGGGCTTGATGACGCTGGGCGCTGGTTTCTGCGTCGATCAGATCAGCAACGGCCTCCGCTTCAGTCAGATCCAGCTTGCCATTGAGGAAGGCGCGACGGGTAAATTCACCCGCTTCTGCCGGCCTCAATCCAAGATCGACCAGCGCGTCAGCCATCCCTTCAATCACGGCATTGCCGCCATGAAGATGCAGTTCGGCACAGTCTTCGCCGGTGAAGCTGCCGGGACCAGCAGACCAGATGACGATGCCCTGATCCAGTATTTCCCCACTCCGGTTTCTCAGTTTCCGCAGGCTGCTCCTCCGTTGCGGGGGCAGGGTTCCGCATAGATGAGTCACTGTATTCTGTGTTGCGGGACCACTGATCCGTATCACTGCGATGGCAGCGCGGCCTGCACCGGAGGCCAGCGCAAAAATCGTCTCCTGACTCATTGGGGAGCCGTTTCGGCAGGCAGCATAAGCTCAGCTATTCGCTCTCCCTGGCTGACATGGCGCATCAGGATCTGATCAACATCCTCGGTGGAGGAAATAGTGTACCAGATACCTTCCGGATAGATGACCAGACAGGGCCCCTGTTCACAGCGATCAAGGCATCCGGCTGTGTTGATACGCAGGCTCGGCATTGTGAATCCTGCCAGGCTCATCTCCTTTGCTCTGGCCTTCATATAATCCCGCAGTTTTTCAGATCCTTTTGCAGCGCAGGAGCCACGTGGATGATCGTCCGGGCGACGGTTGCAACAAACGAACAGATGGATATCGAAGTAAAGCGGTGGATCGGTTTCCATCCTGTGGCCTGTCATTCCAGCGGTCACAGATTGATCACTCATCGGAAACACCTTTTGTCAGCCATGGAGCAGCAAAGGGTATGACGGTTCTGACGAATTCTATAAAGCCGCTTGCGTACGAATATCAGTGTGCCAATCTTGCTGTTGTAACGGCACTTGATGCATTCGCGCCTGTATGGTGTTTCACGTGAAACACCCGATCCAAACCTGCCATAGACGATCCGCCTTGCAAGCCTTGTGACAGTATATGGGATGACGATGACCGTCGCACCAAACCGTAACCATCTCTCTGATGCGCTTTCGCCCTATCTGTTGCAGCATGCGGATAATCCTGTTCACTGGTTACCCTGGGGTAAACAAGCCCTGGAATGCGCCCGAAAAACGGATAGGCCCATTCTGCTGTCCATTGGCTATGCGGCCTGTCACTGGTGTCATGTCATGGCGCATGAAAGTTTCGAAGATCAGGCAACCGCCGATGAGATGAATAACGCTTTCATCTGTATCAAGGTCGATCGGGAGGAACGTCCGGATATTGACCATATCTATATGTCGGCGCTGCACGCGATGGGACAGCAGGGCGGCTGGCCATTGACCATGTTTCTAACCCCGGAGGGCCAACCTTTCTGGGGAGGCACGTATTTCCCGCCGGAGCCTCGTTTTGGCAGACCTTCATTCCGGCAGGTACTCGCGGCCATCAGGGATGCATGGGCCAGTAGAAAATCCGCGATTGAACAGAATCTCGGACAATTGACGCGCGCCATGAATCGCCTGTCGGAAACGGCAGCCGGGCCGGAGGTCGATCTATTATTGCTGAATGCGGTTGATGCAGCTCTTCTGCGCAACCTGGACCCGGAGAAAGGCGGTTTCACAGGGGCTCCCAAATTCCCGAATGCTCCGGTGTTCCGATTTTTCTGGCAGGAATTCCATCGCACCGGTCGCCCTGAACTGTCCGATGCTGTGCACGGGGTTCTGCGCCATATGGCGCGCGGCGGCATATACGATCATCTGGGTGGTGGCTTTGCCCGCTATTCGACCGATGCTGAGTGGCTGGTGCCGCATTTCGAGAAAATGGCTTATGATAACGGGCAGATTCTGGAGCTGCTGTCTTTGGGATATGCGCAGAATCCCACGCCGCTTTATGCGCGCTGTATCGAGGAAACGGTTGGGTGGCTGATCAGGGACATGTCTGTTCCGGTTGAAGGGATTGGCACTGCTTTCGCGGCTTCCGAGGATGCGGATAGTGAGGGCGAGGAAGGCCGATTCTATATATGGCGTGAGAATGAAATAGATGCCCTGCTGGGAGAGGCCGCAACCGGTTTCAATCAGGCCTTTGATGTCACCCCGGAAGGCAACTGGGAGGGCCATACGATTCTGCGTCGCCTTGCCATGTCGCCGGAGGCTGATGCTGAAAACTGGACACAGGAGCGCAGAATTCTGTTCCAGGCACGGGAAAACCGTCCTCGCCCCGGTCGTGATGACAAGGTGCTGGCCGACTGGAACGGGCTGGTCATCGTCGGACTGGTCAGGGCTGCCATTGCGCTGAACCGTGCAGAATGGTTGTCTGTGGCAGAAAGCACCTATGACGCGGTCAGGGCTGCACTGGCGTCGGATGATGGACGGATTGCACATGCATGGCGTCTGGGCCGGATCACTGCGGCCGGATTGCTGGATGATCAGGCCTCCATGATCCGCGCCGCCCTGTCCCTGTATGAGGCAACAGGGCAGGAGCGTTACCTGTCTGATGCTGTCACCATCGCCCAGTCTGCCCGATCCTTTTTCAGATCTGAAACCGGTGCGTTTTATACGACGGCCCATGATGCTGATGACGTTCCTCTGATCCGGCCCTGTACAGCGAGCGACAATGCCGTGCCATCCGGCAATGGCATGATGGCTGATGCCCTGGCCCGGCTTTATCATCTCACCGGCGAGCAGATATGGTATGAGGCTGCTTCCGGCCTGATCCGTGCCTTTACCGGACGGCCGCAAAGTCTGGCATCTTCACCCTATCTGTTGATGGCGGCAGATTTGCTGACGCGCGGAACGCTGGTCAGCATTCATGGGCAGGCTGACGATCCGCATCTTCAGTCCATGGTCAGGGATGTGCTGGCGCTTGGCGATCCCTCTGTGCTGGTGTGCCGCAAGCCGCTGCATGCTGCTCCTGACTGGCAGACAGATCATGTCGCTGAACCGTTCTTCGTGCTGGTCTGCAGACAGAATCTGTGCAGTGCACCGCTGACAACGCTGGAGGCGGTCAAAGCTGCCATCAGCGCCTCATGAATGACGTCATGCACGATACCGCGTATGAAAGGTCTGATCGGATGTAATCAGACTGAATGCTCCTGTCTTTCATCTCATTCTTTTACGAGACCGGACCTCCCATGCCGCAGCTTTCCCTTCATTCACCTCTGGGTGTTCTGACCATCACGGAAGATCAGGGCTATATTGTTTCCCTCGACTGGGGCGAAGCAATGGGCAGCCGTGATCGAACGCCCCTGTTGAAAAAAGCCGCAGAGCAGGTGCAGGCCTATTTTGATGGTGATCTGAAAAACTTCGATCTTCCGCTGATGCCGGAGGGTACCAGCTATCGCAGAAAGGTCTGGCAGGCTTTACAGGATATTCCTTATGGAAAAACAATGACATACGGAGCATTGGCTGCGAAAGTTGGGGGCTCGGCACGGTCGATTGGTCAGGCTAATCATTTCAACCCCATACCCATCATCATTCCCTGCCACCGGGTCATTGGCAGTAATGGCGCTCTTGGCGGATATAGCGGGCTGGATGGCGTGGAAACGAAGCGGTACCTTCTGTCGCTTGAGAATCCTGATCCGGATATGGTTCATGCGGCATCACCCTGTTTCCAGCTGTCATTACCCCGTTCCTGACAAGGATTTGTCATGACTAAAGCGATTCGTGTGCACGCTCATGGCGGTCCGGATGTTCTTTCATGGGAAGATGTGCCAACCCCCGTTCCAGGACCTGGAGAAGCTGTCATTCGTCATGCCGCGGTGGGGCTGAATTTCATTGATATTTATTTCCGCTCCGGTTTGTACAAAGCGCCCTCGCTTCCGACTGTTCTGGGAATGGAAGGGGCTGGCACCGTCATCGAAATCGGTGCAGGTGTGACGGATATTCAGGTTGGTGACCGGGTAGCCTATGCGACTGGCCCATTAGGCGCCTACGCGACAGAGCGCACGATCGCAGCCGACCGGCTGGTCAAGCTGCCCGACTCGATCAGTTGTCAGACAGCCGCCGCCATGATGCTTCAGGGGCTGACAGCGCAATATCTTCTACGGCGGACCTATCCGGTCAAATCCGGTGACACAATCCTGGTCTATGCTGCGGCAGGTGGAGTCGGGCTGATACTCTGCCAGTGGGCCGCTTATCTGGGGGCCTCGGTCATTGGTGTTGTTTCTACCGAGGAAAAAGCGGCTCTGGCGCGTGCTCATGGAGCCAGCCATGTGATCGTGTCTTCCAATGATCACCCCGCCGATATTGCAGGCGAGGTCCGCCGCCTCACCCATGGAGCAATGGTGCCGGTTGTATACGACAGCGTCGGCAAGGATACGTTTGATGCCAGTCTCGACTGTCTGACACCGCTTGGACTGATGGTCAGCTATGGCAATGCTTCCGGTCCGGTGGCACCATTCTCGTTGACCACCTTGTCCGCCAAGGGAAGCCTGTTTGTCACACGGCCCAGCCTGGCAACCTATACAGCAAAAAGGGCTGATTTGCTGGCTATGGCGCAGGATCTGTTCGACGTCGTCGCCGCGGGTCATGTCCATATCGAAATCAACCAGACCTATCCGCTACAGCATGCGGCAGAGGCCCAGCGCGCACTTGAGGAACGACGGACAACGGGAAGTACGATCCTGATCCCCTGAGACCTCAATAAATCTGCATTGAAAGGCCGATCAGAGATTGATTATTCTCCCGTTCGGCCATTACCCTTTCCGTCACAGTTGGTATCGTGTCATGATGCCGATGAAACTAACGGGGAGGCGTTGATGCCGACTGGCACCGTCAAATGGTTTAATGCGACCAAGGGTTATGGATTTATTCACCCGGATGGAGGCGGCGCAGACGTGTTCGTGCATATCTCCGCCGTCGAGAAGGCGGGCCTGTCCAAGCTGGATGATGGTCAGAAGCTCAGCTTCGATCTTGAAGCCGGTCGTCAGGGAAAGACCTCCGCGGTTAATCTGAAGCTCGCCTGACACGATTAACTCTTTCCATATCCGGCTGGTCAGGTCTCTTAACAGAGTGCCTGTCTGCCGGATGCGCCTTTATGATTCATCATTGGCAATGCCGGGTGACACGTCTTTTTTCTTATTGCCTGCTTTCTTGAGCCAGCCAGACCATTTCAACCATTGACCAGCCGTTGGTCTGTCTCCATTGAGGCATGACCAGCAGTTCCAACCATCGGCCACAGTAAAGCCAGAGACGGGAGAAACGCAATGAACCACGCCGATCTGATTGATAAGATCGCAAAGTCAACCGACCAGACCAAGGCCACGGTTGATGCCATCGTGTCCGCCGCAATTGAGACGATCAGTGCCACGCTGAAGGCTGGCGAGGAAGTCCGCATCAGCGGTCTCGGCATTTTCGATGTGTCCGAGCGCGCCGCCCGTCAGGGGCGTAATCCGCAGACTGGTGCGACGATTGAAATCGCCGCGACCCGTGCAGCCCGCTTCCGTGCCGGCAAGGCGTTGAAGGATGCCGTCAACGGCGCCACCGTCAAGGCAAAGGCCAAGAAGGCCTGATCCATCGCGCAATTTGCGTCTGATGGTGATGATCCTGTTTTAAGGCAGGATATCATAAGAAGCGAAAAGCAGGCTGCTCAATGGCAGTCTGCTTTTTATTGATCCAATCATTTTTGACTCCCAATCCGGTCGCCCGGATTTTTCAGGGAGCGGCTGGCAGGCCGGGAACGGTAAACCCGAAGGCCTGCATCAATAGCACCATATTCAGTCCCAGTACGATAGCGGCAGCGGCTGAGGCGATCCATTGCGTCACCCGGTGATTGACGAATGGCCCCATCAGCCCACGATGTCCGCTGAAATAGATCAGGGCAATCATGGGGGCGGGAAGCGCGATGCTGAGAATGACCTGACTGATCACCAGCGCATCGGTTGCGTTCACGCCGGCCAGAATCACGATAAAAGCAGGTACCATTGTAACCAGTCTGCGCAGCCAGATCGGAATGCGGGTATGCACAAAACCCTGCATAATCATCTGACCTGCCATCGTGCCGACAACGGATGACGAAATACCGGACGTAATCAGGGATATCAGGAATATAGCAGCTGCGCCGGCGCCCAGAAGTGGTGTCAGAGTATGATAGGCCTGTTCTATTTCAGCCACATCACTATGCCCGACATGGAAGGCCGAGGCGGCCATGATCACCATGGCCATATTCACCATCCCGGCAAGTGCCAGAGCAAGCATCACTTCGCGGTTGGAAAAACGAATCAGACGATGCCGGGATGCATCATTTGTGGCAGCAGCAGCCCGGTTCTGTGCCAGCCCGGAATGGAGATAAACTGCGTGAGGCATCACGGTTGCCCCCACAATCCCGGTGGCGATTGTCAGGGCTGTTGCATCTGGCAGACGTGGCGTGATGGTCGCCCAGGCGGCAGCAGTCCAATCCACAGGGGCAATGAACATTTCAGCCAGATAGCAGAGGCCGATCATCGCCACCAATGCCCCGATGACAAGCTCCATGGCCCGGTAACCCCGCTTTTCAAACAGCAGCAGGGCAGAGGTGATCATGGCCGTCGCCACCATCCCGATGATCAGAGGAAGCCTGAACAGCAGGGCCAACCCGATTGCCCCTCCCAGAAACTCGGCCAGATCGGTCGCCATCGCGGCGATTTCGCTGATGATCCATAGCGCGATCACCAATGGGCGGGAAAAATGGTCACGGCAGAGTTCCGGCAAATTCCGCCCGGTTGCGATGCCGAGTTTCGCGGAAAGAGCCTGAAAGAGCATGGCGATCAGATTGGCGGCTGCCACGACCCAGAGCAGCGCATAGCCATAGCGGGAGCCGGCCTGAATATTGGTCGCGAAATTGCCGGGATCAACATAGGCGATGGAGGCGATCACAGCCGGGCCGGCAAACAGAAAACCGGTTTTCCAGTCTCTGCTTTTGCCGGCGATTGCCTCAGCCAGTCGTAAGGAGGTGCGATCCGTTACGGTTGGACCGGGGGGTGGCGCACAGGTAGGAGTGATCTGAGTCATGAAATACTACGGTTCGTCGTGAGAAAAACCGGTGTCTGCCGGACCTGATCAAAAAGTGTAACCTGTGCTACAAAACGTCAAGAGATAAGGTGGAGCGAGGCAAAAGAGGACATGCTGCGGTGGATGCAGCTTGCGCAGAAAGGGGGGAGGGCGGACAATCAGACATGGCCCGCGACCATGTCACCGCGCGCCTCGACCCAACGGACGTGATGTATGAAAGAAGCCCCTTCCACCGTTTTTACGCCTGACTCCGGTGAGCCATCTGCGTCCTGCAACCGTGCGGTGGTCATCATGGAGAAGGTCAATCAATGGTATGGGCGCATGCAGGTGCTGCGTGATGTTTCCCTGTGTGTGGAGGAGGGAAGCTGTGTCGTGCTGTGCGGCCCATCAGGGTCGGGCAAGTCTTCGGCCCTGCGCTGCATCAGTCGTCTGGAAACTCATCAGACCGGCCGCATTGTGGTTGACGGTGTGGAGCTGACCGATGATCCCGCCTGTATCAGTCACATCCAGCGGGACGTGGCCATGATTTTTCAAAGCGTCAATCTGTTCCCCCATATGAGCGTATTGGAAAACTGCACACTGGCCCCCATCTGGTCGCGTGGCATGCGGCGGGAGGAGGCAGAGGCCAGTGCCGCCGAGGCACTGCGCCAGGTAGGGCTGCTGGACAGAGCGCATCAGCATCCCGCTGGTTTGAATGCCGGTGAGTTGCAGCGTGTCGCCATCGCCCGCGCCTTGTGTATGTCACCGCGTATCATGCTGTTCGATGAACCAACCGTGGCTCTGCCGCCGGAGATGAAGGGGCCTGTGCTGGAGGTCATGGAGAGTGTGGCGGAAAGCGATATCACCATGATCTGTGTCGCCAATGAACTTGAATATGCCCGCAAGGCGGCAGACCGCATTATTTTCATGGATCAGGGCAATATTCTGGCGGATGACGCGCCATCAGTGTTTTTTGAACGGACTTCTCCCCCTGAACTGAGGGCGTTTCTCGCAACCGTCTGAAATGTGTCTGGCAGGCCATCCCGCCTAAAAAAATTGGGCGGCACGATCGGGGAAGATCGTGCCGCCTCTGTTTTTCCTGCGGCACAGGTGGGGGGGGGGGGAAGCGCCGCAGTTAAACCCTGAACGTGCATTCTGCTGCAGGGTTCATCACTATATTGGTATGATCTGTTTATTTTTGATGGGTCTGGCTGAAAAAATCAGCGTCCTTCAAAAAATTCCTTTACCTTGGCAAAGAATCCTTCAGCTTCAGGACTTGCTTTGGTCGTGGAGGCTTCACGCTCGAATTCTTCCAGCAATTCCTGTTGCCGCTTGCTCAGATGTTGTGGCGTTTCCACATTCACCTGAATGTACATATCGCCTCGTGCCGGGCTGCGCAGGACGGAGAAGCCTTTTCCGCGCAGACGGAACTGCTCGCCGCTTTGCGTGCCGGCCGGAATTTTTACCTTGGCGCTGGTACCGTCGATCACGGGCACCTCGATCTCTCCACCCAGAGCCGCCTGCGTCATCCGCAGCGGAACCCGGCAGAAAATATTTGCACCTTCCCGCTGAAAAATCGGATGCGGCCGGATGGCGACATGGACGTACAGATCGCCGGGTGGCGCACCATTCGGGCCGGCTTCTCCCTCACCCGAGAGGCGGATGCGTGTGCCATCCTCGACTCCGGCGGGAATGGAGATTTGCAGCGTGCGTTCCTGAGAGACGGTTCCGGCACCCTGACAGACCCGGCACGGATTACGGATGACACGTCCCGCGCCGCCGCAAGTCGGGCAGGTGCGCTCCACCACGAAGAAACCCTGCTGCGCCCGAACCTTGCCGGCGCCCTGACAGGTCGGACAGGTATCGGCACTCTTATTTTTGTCTTCGCTGCCCGTACCGTGGCAGGCATCGCAGGTAACACGTGTGGGGACACGCAGCGTGGCCTTGGTGCCGTTGAATGCCTCCACCAGATCAATTTCAACCGCAGCGCGCAGGTCGGAACCTGTGCGAGGGGCGCCACCACGCCGCCCCATAAAGTCGCCAAACATCTGGTCGAAAATGTCGCCCAGACCGCCTTCATGGAAGCCGCCGAAACCGCCGCCACCTCCTCCACCGCCATTTTCAAAAGCAGCGTGACCGAAACGGTCATAGGCGGCCCGTTTCTGTTCGTCTTTCAGAACATCATAGGCTTCGCTGACTTCCTTGAATTTGGCCTCGGCTTCGTGATCACCCGGATTGCGGTCCGGGTGATACTGCATGGCGAGCTTGCGATAGGCTTTTTTCAGCTCATCGGCATTGGCGTCTCGAGCGACGCCAAGAGTGGCATAGTAATCCTGCTTGGCCATGGGTGTTTCTCAGCTAAGATCTTCTGTCCGCGGCAGAGCGGAAACCGTGCTCATGCAGCAGATGACAGGGCGAGGCAATCAAAAAGGCCGAACTACGAAGAAGGGGCACGCCCGTCAGGCGTGCCCCTGGTCGTGTAATCCCGGCCTTTCATCAAGACCGGGCCTGACACCAGGGGTCAGGAATGCTTCTTCGGATCAACTTCCTCGAAATCCGCATCCACGACTTTCTCGCCGTTCGGGCCGGCCTCGGCTTCACCGGCCGGAGAGTCTGACTGGGCCTTGTACATGGCCTCGCCAATCTTCATGGCAACCTGGCTGAGACGCTCGGTGGCCTGGGTCAGGGCAGCGAGGTCATCGCCTTCCAGTGCGGTGCGGGTCGCGCTGATGGCGCTTTCCGCCTCACCCTTATCAGCTTCGGCGATCTTGTCGCCCTGCTCCTTCAGGTTTTTCTCGACCTGATGGACCAGGCTTTCGGCCTGATTGCGGGCTTCAACCAGAGCGCGGCGCTGCTTGTCGGCTTCGGCATTGGCCTCGGCTTCCTGCACCATGCGCTGGATATCGGCATCGGACAGACCACCGGAGGCCTGAATCCGGATCTGCTGTTCCTTGCCGGTCGCCTTGTCCTTGGCGGAGACATTCACGATACCATTGGCGTCGATATCGAACGTCACCTCAATCTGCGGCACGCCACGCGGTGCGGGGGGAATGCCGGTCAGATCGAACTGGCCAAGAGACTTGTTATCCGCAGCCATCTCACGTTCGCCCTGATAGACCTTGATGGTCACGGCGGGCTGATTGTCTTCGGCGGTGGAGAACACCTGGCTCTTTTTGGTCGGGATCGTCGTATTGCGGTCGATCAGACGGGTGAACACGCCGCCGAGGGTTTCGATACCCAGGGAAAGCGGGGTCACATCCAGCAGCAAAACGTCCTTGACGTCCCCCTTCAGCACCGCGCCCTGTACGGCGGCACCGATGGCCACCACTTCGTCAGGGTTGACGTTGCGGGCCGGTTCCTTGCCGAAGAACTGTTTGACGGTCTCAATCACCTTCGGCATGCGGGTCATGCCGCCGACCAGGATCACGTCGCTGATTTCGCCTGCGGACACGCCGGCATCTTTCAGCGCCTTGCGGCAAGGTTCCAACGTGCGCTGGATCAGATCATCCACCAGGCTTTCCAGCTTGGCGCGGGACAGTTTCAGCACCAGATGCTTCGGTCCGGAAGCATCAGCGGTGATGAAGGGCAGGTTGATCTCGGTCTCCTTGGAGGAGGACAGCTCGATCTTCGCCTTTTCCGCGGCTTCCTTCAGACGCTGCAGGGCCAGTTTGTCCTTGCGCAGGTCGATACCCTGTTCGCGCTGGAACTCGGAGGCCAGATAGTCGATCACGCGGGCGTCGAAATCCTCACCGCCGAGGAAGGTGTCACCGTTGGTGGACTTCACCTCGAACACGCCATCGCCGATTTCGAGGATGGACACGTCAAAAGTCCCGCCACCAAGGTCATAGACCGCGATGGTGCCGGTATTCTTCTTGTCCATGCCGTAGGCGAGGGCGGCGGCAGTCGGCTCGTTGATGATGCGCAGGACTTCGAGACCGGCAATGCGGCCCGCATCCTTGGTGGCCTGACGCTGGCTGTCATTGAAGTAGGCCGGGACGGTGATGACCGCCTGCGTGACCGGCTCGCCGAGATAGGCTTCGGCGGTTTCCTTCATTTTCGACAGCACGAAAGCGCTGATCTGGCTCGGCGCATATTTCTCGCCACGGGCCTCGACCCATGCATCGCCGTTATCCCCGCGCACGATGGCGTAAGGCACCAGATCCTTGTCCTTGGCGACGGTCGGATCGTCATAACGGCGGCCGATCAGGCGTTTGACGGCGTATAATGTGTTGGAGGGGTTGGTGACGGCCTGCCGCTTGGCGGCCTGTCCGACCAGACGCTCCCCGCTATCGGTGAACGCGATCATGGAGGGGGTTGTACGTGCGCCCTCCGCGTTCTCCAGCACGCGCACATCCTTGCCTTCCATGATGGCAACGCAGGAATTGGTCGTGCCGAGGTCGATACCGATGACCTTGCTCATAAGTCTGCTCCTTTCCAGCGGATGCTGACGGCCCGAAGCACCGCGTGCATCCCCGATTTATATTCGTTCGATGATGTAAGAAGGAGAAGCGCCCCGGGCAAGAGGCTGCTTCACCAGATTCCGACATTGATGGTTAAAACTGCGACCTCTCTGTCGAAGTCGACCGAGTCAGCCGGAAAATCCGTTGTCAGGCTTTTGACACCACCACCATGGCCGGTTTCAGCAGGCGGCCATTCAGTGTCCAGGCCGAGGTCCATGCCTGCAACACGGTGCCTGGCGGATGCTCGGCGCTGGGCTGTTCGCTCATCGCCTGATGAAGGTTGGGATCGAACACCGCCCCGGTCGGGTCGGTGCCGCTGATGCCATTGCGCTCCAGAATGGAGATAAAATTCCGCTCCACCCCCTCCAGCCCTTCCCGCACGCGGGTCAGGGAGGCCGGTTCGCCTTCCTCTGCCGCCGGCAGGGCGGACAGGCCGCGCCGGAGGTTCTCCGCCGCTTCCACGATGTCGGCCGCGAATTTCTGCACGGCGTAATTGCGGGCATCGTCGGCGTCACGCTTGGCGCGGGCGCGGACATTGGCCATCTCCGCCTCTGCCCGCATCCAGCGTTCACGGAAATCGTCCCGCTCCGCTTCCAGTGCGGCGATGCGGGCTTCCGGTGTTTCCGCGGCTGCGTTCTGCGGCTGCTCGGCGGAATGAGTCTCTTCCTGATCTTTCGGAAGTTCCTGCTGCGTTTCGTCCTGCATGGCTGTCGCCTCGGTTTCGTTCGTCATGGGCGGTGAATTAGCGCATCGACGCCGCGGAACAAGGGATGAAACTCCAAAACCGCGTTTCTTCGGTGTTTTTCGCGTCCAGAAGCGCAGATCCATGCCGATTTCTGTTCCGTCTGTGCTTCAGGGTATGATCGGGGCCAATGTTCAAATCTGTCCGGCCCCGCCCAGCAGACGACCGATGACCCGTGCTGTGTAATCGACCACCGGAATGATGCGACCGTAATTGATACGAGTCGGGCCAATCACGCCAATGGCACCGACGATCCGGTTGGCATCGTTGCGGGCCGGGGCCACCACCATGGACAGACCGGAGGCTCCGAACAGGCCGCTCTCGGCGCCGATGAAAATCCGCACTCCGTCGGAGTTTTCCGCCAGATCGAGCAGCCGCAGGATGGTTTCCTGTGCTTCCAGCTGATCGAACAGCATCTGGATGGCGGCCAGCTGACCGGCCTGCACGGCATCAGCCAGCAATTTCCCCTGACCACGCACGATCAGGTTGCCGCCGCGTTCCTCGCCGCTCCATGTGGCAAGCCCTGCCTTCACCACCTGCGCCGCCAGCGTATCGAGCTGGGTGCGGTTGGCGGTGATTTCCTCCGTCACCAACCGGCGGAGCTCGGCAAGAGGTTTGTTGCTGAGCCGGGCGTTCAGATAATTCGCCGCCTGTTGCAGGGCAGAGGGTGGCAGCCCGGGCGGGATTTCCATAACCCGGTTTTCCACCTGTCCCTCGGCGGTCACCATGATCACCAGTGCCCGCCCGGTGCTCAGCGGCACGAATTCGATATGCCGCAACGCGCCTTCCGATTTTGGTGCCAGTACCAGCCCGGCGGCGGCGGACAGGCCGGAGAGCAGGGTCGAAGCCTCGGTCAGCGTGTCTTCAAGGCTGCGGCCACGGGCTTCCAGCGATGCTGCGATGCTGTCCTGTTCGTCTTCCGAGAGTGCGCCGAATTGCAGCAGCCCGTCCACAAACAGCCGCAGGCCGCGATCGGTGGGCAGGCGTCCGGCAGAGGTATGAGGGGCGAACAGCAATCCCGCATCGGTCAGATCGGCCATCACGTTGCGGATGGTCGCGGGGGAGAGGTTGACGGGCAGGCGACGGGACAGGGTGCGGCTGCCGACCGGTTCGCCGGTTTCAACATATTGCTCGACGATCTCACGCAGGATCGCGGCGGAACGTGCGTCCAGCCCCGGCGGCAGGGCGCTGACCGGAAGGCTGGCCCCCCGAATTTTACCCGGACTGGAACCGTGGGGGGATGATGAAACGGAACGTGGCATGCATGAAAACCTGATCTGCCATAACGGTAGGAAGCCGGAAGGGACGGGTCAATGATGATGCGTCCTGATGTCTGTATATTTTCAGAATGCTGATCCATGATATGGGGCTGCGGGGTGGGTTTTCATGGTGGGCGGCCTTGTCAGCCTTTCCCTGATCCGGCACTCCACACGACATGAAGCCGGCTTCTGTCGTAGCAGTCCGGTCATGTCCAAAGGATTGCCATCCATGTCTGTCCCCGGCCTTTCTTCAGCGCGTCCGTCCGGTCGTGCGGCCGATGCATTGCGCAGCGTCCGTCTGGAAACCGGTTTTGCGCATCATGCCGAAGGCTCCTGCCTGATCAGGATGGGTCGTACCGAGGTTCTGTGCACTGCCAGTGCCGAGCCGCGGATTCCGGGTTTTCTGCGTGGCACCGGCAAAGGATGGGTGACGGCGGAATATGGCATGCTGCCACGAGCTACTCACAAGCGTGGAGAGAGGGAGGCGGCACGGGGAAAGCAATCCGGTCGCACGCAGGAAATCCAGCGGCTGATTGGTCGCGCCCTGCGTGCCGTGGTGGATCGGGATGCAATGGGGGAGATGAGCATCACCCTCGATTGTGACGTGCTGAATGCCGATGGAGGTACACGCTGTGCTTCTGTCACCGGGGCGTATGTTGCGCTCAGCCTTGCCTTTCACAAAATGGTGAAGGCTGGCGTCCTGAAAGCGGTGCCGCTGCGTGGTCAGGTGGCGGCGGTTTCCTGCGGCGTCGTAGGGGGACAGCCCGTGCTGGACCTCGATTACATCGAGGATTCCGGGGCCGAGGCGGATGCCAATTTTGTGCTGACCGATGCGGGCGGCATCGTCGAAATTCAGGGAACGGCTGAAGGCGCTCCGTTCAGCGAGGCGGATTTCTCTGCGATGCTTGGTCTGGCACGCCAGGGAACGGCACAGCTTTTCGCCATGCAGCGCGACGCCATTGCTGCGTTCCTGTCCAGATAGTGACTGCCGAAATCAGGGCTGAGTGAAAGGGGAGAGGGATCATGAGCGAGACCCGCAGACTGAACCGGAATGATACACTCATCCTTGCCACGCATAATGCCGGTAAGGTGCGGGAATTTGACAGCCTGCTGAAACCCTGGTCGATCACACTGGTTTCCGCAGGTTCCCTCAACCTGCCGGAACCGGAGGAAACCGCCAGTGATTTCGTTGGCAATGCCCAGTTGAAAGCGCTGGCTGCGGCACGGGCCTCAGGTCAGCCTGCCCTGGCGGATGACAGTGGATTCTGTGTGGCCGCGCTGGAGGGCGATCCCGGTATTTTCTCTGCCCGCTGGGCCGGCCCGGAAAAGGATTTTGCAGCCGCCATGCAGCGGATTCACGAATTGGCTGGTGAGGATGAAGACCGGCGCGCCTGGTTCGTCTGCGCGCTCAGCCTCGCCTGGCCGGACGGGCATACGGACAGCTTTCTCGGCAGGGTCGATGGTGAATGGGTCTGGCCCCCGCGTGGCACACAGGGTTTCGGCTATGATCCGATGTTCATTCCCCGTGGCGGCAGCCTGACCTATGGCGAGATCGCGCCTGCCGAGAAAGACGCCGCCAGTCATCGTGCCCGTGCGTTCGAGCAGTTTGCCGCCGCGTGTCTGCCTCTGGCAGAATCCTGATCGGATGCAGACCGTATTTTCTACAGCCTTAAGAAGGACAGGATCATGACCGAAGCCAATGGTCGCCATGCTGATCATCCTATCGATGAACTTTTTCTGGAACGCTGGTCTCCCCGTGCTTTTACCGGGGAGCCCATGCCCCATGATGAGTTGCTGACTGTTCTGGAAGCCGCCACCTGGGCACCGTCCGGCTATAATGCGCAGCCATGGCGGTTCATCTATGCCCATCGTGATACACCGCATTTCGAGACCCTGCTGAAGCCGTTGATCCCGTTCAATCAGGGCTGGGCGAAAAATGCGTCGGTGCTGCTCTATGTGGTGTCGCACACCGTGCTGACGCCGCCGGGCAAGGACCAGCCGGTGCCGAATCACAGCCATTCTTTCGATGCCGGTGCGGCATGGGCGCTGCTGGCCTTGCAGGCGCATCTCAAGGGCTGGGCGACGCATGGCATGACGGGCGTTGATTTCGCGGCTGCCGCTGAGGCACTGAATGTTCCCGCCGATTACCGGATCGAGGCAGCGGTGGCGATCGGGCGTCGGGCCGATCCCTCCGTACTGGATGAGGCCGCGCGCGCGCGCGAGGTTCCCAACAGCCGCGAGCCGGTGCAGAGCAAAATCTTCGAAGGTGCTTTTCCCTCCGCATGAGGGTGGATGTGGCATCCTTCGGTGACCAGGCGGCAGAACCGCTGGCGCTGTATATCCACTGGCCGTTCTGCCTGTCCAAATGCCCGTATTGCGACTTCAACAGCCATGTGCGGGATGAGATTCCGCAGGCGCGATTCGCCGCCGCTCTGCGGGCTGAACTGGTATGGGAGGCATCGCGGCTGGGGCGTCGTCCGCTTGCCTCCGTCTTTTTCGGCGGTGGCACGCCCAGCCTGATGGAAGCCGAGACTGTTGCCGCTCTGATTGAAGATGCAACAAGGTATTTCCCGCCATGCGATGATCTGGAAATCACGCTGGAGGCCAATCCGACCAGCGTGGAAGCCGGACGTTTCCGAGCCTTCCGTCAGGCGGGCGTCAATCGCGTATCACTGGGGATTCAGAGCCTGCATGACGAGGCTCTGAAAGGGCTTGGACGGCAGCATGATGCAAGGCAGGCGATGGCTGCGCTGGAACTGGCCCATAGCATTTTCCCCCGCCTGTCATTCGATCTGATCTATGCCCGACCCGGCCAGACCGTGGCGGCGTGGCGGCAGGAATTACGACAGGCCCTGTCGCTGGCGGGGGATCATCTGTCGCTCTATCAGCTCACCATCGAACCCGGCACTGCTTATGAAGCGTCTTTCCGCCGGGGGGAGATTATACTGCCTTCGGATGAGCAGGCGGCCGAGCTGTACGAGGCGACCGGAGAAGAAGCGGCGCAGTTCGGCATGACGGCCTACGAAGTGTCGAATTATGCCAGAGCAGGGGCGGAAAGCCGGCATAATCTGGCGTACTGGCGCTATGCCGATTATGCGGGAATCGGGCCCGGAGCTCATGGTCGGGTGAGTCATTCCGGCAGTCTCTTCGCCACCAGACGGCATCGTGCGCCGGAGCCATGGGCGGAGCTGGTAGAGCGTCAGGGCCATGGTTCGACCCTTGAGGAAGAGGTCGAGCCACAGGAACGCGCACGGGAAATGCTGCTGATGGGGCTGCGGATCACGGATGGTATCGACGAAGCCCGTTTCCGGCAGCGCACCGGCCTGACTCTGGAACAGGCGGTGGATCAGGAGGTTTTATCGCTGGCGCTGGACAATGCCTATCTCAGCCGCGAGCATGGCAATCTGCGCGCCTTGCCGGAGGGCAGGGTGCGGCTGAATGCGCTTTTGCAGGCATTGGTGCTCTGATGCAGAATCAGGCGGCGGGAGGCAGGACGATGCTGGCCTCCCCTTCCGCCAGCATGGTGCCATCTTCGGCGGTCACACTCAGCGCGTAGATCATGCCGCCAGGGCTGTTCAGCAACATGCGGGCCGAGACATGGAGCGTGCCGAACCGTTCATCATCCAGCCGCGGCACATGCAGGGTCACGGCCCGTAGCCCTGCCAGATAACCCGGCCTTGCCGCCGCTCCATCCAGTAAGGCTCCATGCAGGGCCGCAGCCTGAAGTGCATATTCGATGCCGCATACCGCACCGAGCCGTCCGCCTTCCCGCAAGGGATTATCCGGCAGAAGATGGGACTCGGACAGGCAGCTGATGGTGCTGTCATCCCACGCCACGACACGTTGCAACAGGCACATGCTGCCCTGATGCGGAATCAGCGCAGCGATGGCGGCGGGGCTGTCGGGATTGTGGCGTATTCCGGTCATGACAGGCGTATTCGTACATGGCCGGATAGCATGGTGGCATGGGCCTCCCCGCCATGTCCCCCAGCCAGAAGGCTGAGCAGACGCAGGGAGCGTGCCGCCGGATTCATCTCCGCCAGTGCAGCGAGGGCGGGAAGATCGGGAGCGACCAGAGCGGGATCGGCCTCTCCGGCACTGAAATCAACCGACAGACGGCCTGCATCGTCGCTTTGCCCGGCCTTCTGATCCGGGGTCAGCACGAAAGCGGCGGCAAAGGCGCATTCCGTCCGGCGCTTTTCCGCCAGCGGTGAAGCAAGGGGGGCATCATAGAGACAGAGCAGCACGGGTTCTTTTTCTATCCCGGCCTCCACCACTGCTTTGAGCAGTCCCGCACCAAAAGTATGATCATGGCAGCCGATGCAGTTGGCGGGGGCGCTGGCACCATGCGCGATGGTCCAGTATCCGGCGGGTGCATTGTGAACCGAATTATGAAACTGTGTCGGTGACAGCTGCACATCCGAGGTGTTTTCGGTGGTCGTCAGTGTTTCCAGAATCCCGTGCAGCAACATGCCGTCGCCATTGCCGCTGGCGAAGATGCTGCGCAGTGTCTGTGGCTGAAGGCCACTCTGTGCGACGGCCTGTTCGGCTGCATAGAGAGCCAGCCTTGCTACCATTCCCGTTCGGCGACGCTCATTGGGTGACAGGATGGAAGGCGGCGGCGGTGGCTCCTGACTGGAGAGGTCCAGGGGAGTTTTGCCGGTCAGCACGCCCTGACTCTGCTCCCAGCCCGGCAGGCCCGGTCCCCAGATGGCAACACCCGCGATCCGTACGGAGGGGGAAGAGGACATGGATGGCATGATCAGGGCTGTCCTACCAGCAGGCTGCAATTAATACCGCCGAAGCCGAATGCGTTGATCAGAATATGGCGGGGCGAGGCGACCATATTCTCGGTCAGCAGCCGGGCAGTAAACGTGGGATCGACCTGTGACACGTTGATGTTGCCCGGTAGAAAACCGTGTTTCAGCGACAGCATTGCCAGCGCCACACCGACCATCCCTGCTGTCCCCAGCGTGTGACCCATCCAGCCTTTGGAGGAGCCGCATGGCGTCTCCGTGCCGAATATCTCGGTGATGGCACGGTCCTCCATCGCATCGTTCTGCCTTGTGCCGGTGCCGTGGAGCGCCACGAAATCAACGGCATCCGGAGAAAGCCCGGCACTGCGCAACGCACCACGCATCGCATCCGTGGCGCCGCGGCCTTCCGGATGAGGCGCAGACATATGATGACCGTCGCTGCTGGCGCCATGACCCAGCAGCATGGCGGGGGCTTCATCGCGTTCCAGCAGGGCGAACCCGGCGGCCTCACCGATGGAAATACCGCGCCGCCCGGTATCGCCGGGCTGGGTGGCATCGGGAGAGATCAGCTCCAGCGCCGCGAAGCCGCGCAGGGTCATCCGGCACAGCGTATCTGCACCACCCACCACGGCGGCATCACACAGCCCACTGGCAATCAGTTGCTGGGCATCGGCAAACGCCTTGGCGGCAGAAGCGCAGGCAGTCGAAATCACGAAAGCCGGACCCTCCAGCTGCAACCGCGCCTGCACGAAGCGGGCAAGCGCGAACAGGTCATGGGTGTTTTCGACATCCAGAGCGTCAGGGAGTTTTTCCCCCGGCGCGCGGCAACGATAGGCTTCCTCGCTGGTCAGGATGCCCGATGTGCTGGTGCCAAGCACGATGGCGATCCGCTCCGCGCCATAGCGGGCACGGGCGCGGGCGACATGCTCCGAGAATCCGTCACTGTGCAGGGCCATATCGGCCAGCCGGTGGTTGCGGCAGTCGAACCGGGCCAGCGCGGATGGAAGGCTGTATTCCTCCAGCCCCTCCACACGTCCGATCCATCCCTCGGTGATGCCGAACATGTCACAGCGCCGCAAACCGCTCTGTCTGGTAAGCAGGGCCTGCAAGGTCGTGTGTTCGTCCTGCCCGATCGCGCTGACAAGGCTGGTTGCGGTAATCCCGAGCGGTTGCATCTTGGCTGTATCATCCATTCGCGGATGGGGGGGAAATGGCAGGCAAATCCGTATCTTGCGGACGGGCCATGAAGAAGGCCAGCACAAGTGCGCAGAAAGTGCCACTGGCCACAGTCAGGCCGATACTGGCCAGCAGCGGGGTCTGGCATGTGGCCAGAAGTCCGAAGCTCAGCAAGGTCATGCCATTGCAGACCAGCAGGGTACGGAGGGTGCGCACACGTTCCTCCAGATCCAGCGGGGCACCATTGTCTCCCCGTCGCGTCAGAAACAGCGCATAATCCAGAGAGATACCGATCATGAGCTGAATGGCTGTCACGTGGAACAGGGAGATCGATATCCCGGCGAGTTTCAGCAATGCCAGAGTGACGCAGAGAGCCGCGCCGATCGGGACCAGAACGGCCAGCAAACGTTTCGGTTGCCGCAGCCCGATCGCCAGAGCGAACAGCGCCAGCAAGGCTCCTGCGCCAAGCCAGCGAAAAGCCTGACCCGTAAAGCGGTTCACCAGCCCGTTGGTGGCTTCCCGGATATCGATGACCTGCGCCGGACCGGTGCCGGACTGGTCCAGCAGGCTCTGGAATGTATCCGCGTCCGTCAGACCGGTGAGGGAGGCGATGCCATACCAGCTGTCACCGCGCTGAAACAGCATGGGGGCCAGACGTGCCCGCAACAGGGGGCTGGGTAAGGCGTGCAGGGGGGAAGCCGTCCGTTGCTGCTCCGCATCTTTCAGGAACGGATCGAAGGCTCCGTTTGCGAAGGGCAAGCCTGCCATGGCGGCCATGACCCGGTCATGCAGTTCCGGGGCAGGCGGAATCGCAGCCTGATGTTGGCGTTGGCTGTATTCACTGGGCAGCAGATCGGCAGGCCCGAGCGAGGATGTGATCAGGCCGCGCTGCCGCATCTGGTGCAGGAACGGGGTCAGACGCTCCGCATGGCGTAGAACATCTTCCTGGCTGGTGCCGCTGAATACCAGCAGGACGCTGGCATCCGGTGCGCCGATCTGGCGGCGCAGAGTGTCATCCAGCGTCATCTGGCTCGCTGGTACCGGACTCAGATGGGCCAGATCGCGTTCCAGCGGAGGCAGGCCGGTGATGGTCAGATAGAGAAGGGCCAGACAGGGCACCAACAGTGCCAGAGGCCGAAAACGGTGCAGCCGCTCCAGCCTGATCATCCATGCAGGCGCGGCACTATTCCGCCCGGGCGTTTTCAGCAGGGCAGGCGCCAGATCGGCCGAACGGACGACAGGAGGCAGCACGAGAAATGTTGCCAGCCCCGCCCCCAGCAGCCCCATGACCGAGAACAATCCCAACTGCGCCAGAGCGGGGAAGCTGGAAAACACCATCCCGATCAACCCCAGCGAGGCGGCGATCATGGTCAGGCCCAGCGTCATGCCGATCCTCCGTCGTGTTGCCCTCACGGCCTCACCAGGGCGGCGATGGCCGATCCACAGCACGGGATAATCCAGCGTGACACCCAGCATGGTGAGGCCGAATCCTAACGTCACGCCATGCACGCTACCGTTCCAGAGCTGGATCGTGACCGCTGCCAGCGCAATGCCGAGCATCGGTGGAATCAGCATCGCCACCAGTACGGCAGGCGATCGGAAGCGCCATAACAGCAGGGCCAGAATCAGGACGCCGGACAGAATGGCGATGCGATGAATATCGGCCTTGACGATGCTGGAAGCCTGTTCGGCAAAAATCGCCGGACCGGTCAAATGCAGGGAAAATGCACCGGGATCGGTTGGACTGACGGTACGACGGGCATCTTCAAAGGAAGAGCGCAACAGGGAGAGGGCAACCTGTTGTTCCTCGATGCTTGAACCGGCATGCAGCCGGGTCAGCAGCAGGGCGCGTGGTGGCTGATCCGGCTGTTCCGGTGCGAACCACACGCCATCCACCGTGCGCGGACCACTGAACCCCCCCTCCAGCCATTGTGCAGCCACTGCGGCGAATGCACCGGTCGGATCGGCAAAACCATAGCGGGCAACAACCGGTGAGGCCGCGCCTGACAAACCGGTCAGCAAGGCCTCGAAATGATGATGCAGGGCATCGGTGGTAAAATGCTCCGGCGTAACGGCGTCAGAAAGAAGATAGCGATCTGCAAACAACTTTTCCGCTTCCTGATCCATGCCCGCACTGCTGTTCATGACGAGGCTGAACAGGTTGTGTCCTCGCAACTGTGCAGCCATCCTCTGGCTGATTTTTGTGAGAGCGGGCGTGGATGGTCCGTCTATTCCGGCGAGAAGAAGGGTGGCTGCCTCTCCTTCCCGCACTTCCCGTAACAGGAAGCGGGAAGCAGAGTCTGTACCGGGAGGCAGGAAATCTGTAATGTCGGTACGAATGCGGATCTGCGTCAGCACCAGACCGAGACAGACAGCGCAGAGAAGAAAAACGGCCAGAAGTCGTTTCATGGAACTGCGCGTGTCACGAGAGCAAATAATCCTGTTGCCGTGTCGTCTTGGTAGGAGTGGACGCTTCGTCCGGTCAAGCCGGACGAAGACAGCGCGCAGGATCGGTCAGTGGACCAAAGGCAGAGTCACGATGTTGTGACATGCCCGGCAAGATCCTCACCGGCTTCCACAGGACCAAATTCGCCATTCAGGGCTGCGGTCAACCGGTTTTTGTCCAACTTGCCTTCCCATCGCGCCACAACGATGGCCGCGACGGCATTACCGATCAGGTTGGTAAGCGCACGGCATTCCGACATGAATCGGTCTACGCCGAAAATCAGTCCGATTCCTGCAACGGGAATGCTTGGGATCACTGACAGGGTGGCAGCCAGTGTGACAAACCCTGCTCCGGTTACGCCCGCAGCGCCTTTGGAACTGAGCATGGCAACAGCCAGCAACAGGGCCTGATCACCCCATGATAGCGGAATGTTCAGGGCCTGGGCAATGAACAGTGCCGCGATGGTCATATAGATGTTGGTGCCATCAAGATTGAAGGAATATCCAGTAGGGATTACCAGACCGACCACAGTTTTCTCGCAGCCTGCAGCCTCCATCTTGGCCATAAGCCCGGGCAGAGCAGGTTCGGAGGAACTGGTGCCGAGAACGAGGAGAAGCTCTTCCTTGATGTAGCGAATCAGCTTGAGGACGGAAAATCCATTATATCGTGCGACAGCCCCCAGCACGATCAGCACAAACAGGATGGCGGTGATGTAGAATGTCCCCACCAGCATCGCCAGATTGAGGATAGACCGGATGCCGAATGTGCCAACCGTGTAGGCCATGGCTCCGAATGCACCGAGCGGTGCTGCGCGCATCAGGATGGCGACCAGCCTGAAGATACCGGCAGAAAGGGATTCGAGAACTTTCAGCAGGGGTGCGCCCGCTTCCCCGACCGATGCCAGTGCAATCCCGAACAGAACGGAGAAAAACAGCACCTGAAGGATGTCACCGCTTGCAAGGGCGCTGACAGGTGTGGCCGGAATGATGTTCAGCAGAAAGCCGATCAGGGTGGTATCGTGCGCCCTTTGTACATATGTCTGCACGAGCGAGGATGAAAGCTTGGCGGGATCGGCATGCATACTGGTGCCTGGCTGCACAATATTGACCACGACCAGACCGACGATCAGTGCAAGCGTTGAAAAGCACAGGAAGTAGATCATCGCCTTGCCGATGACCCGGCCAACGGTTTTCATGTCCCGCATGCTGGCAATGCCGGTCACGACCGTCAGGAAAATAACCGGTGCGATGATCATCTTGACCAGCTTGATGAAAGCATCACCCAGCGGTCCGAAAGATTTCGCGACACCCGGCGCAAAATAACCCAGCAGGACACTGAGAGCCATGGCAATCAGAACCTGTACGTACAGATGCTGATACCATTTATGTGGTCGGTGGGGCTGTGGTACCTGTGAAACTGGGGCCATGGCCATTGTCTTGTATTTCCCCCTTATTGTCCCGCATCAGGGCTGCGGGTTATGACAGGGTGCCATATGCCTTTTTCGTTTCGTTATAAAGCCATAATCCGGGACCAGTCCGGAGTGATGCAGAAAGTCTGTCAGCAAAAAGATTAATCTGGTGTGATCTGCATGATACTGCGATCACCATTGGTCTGGACCGTATCAGTCTGGCGTAGCTGATGACCGATGCCATCAATGCGGACGACGCTTATAAATCCTGAAATATGTCCGTCGATCGGTTTCAGGGTAAGCCGCCATGCATCTCCCCCCAATGATTCATACGCAATCCGGTAATGCTTTTCCAGCGTTGCCAGATTGCCGGAAAGCGCACCGCGGACAGTATCTACCAGGGCACCAAGCGCAGGCTGTGTGGTCAGATCAATAGTGTGGGGTGGTTCAGGCGGATGAATCAGTACCAGAGTATCCCCTGTCACACGCAATGTTTCGGGCGAGGGAGAGGTGATTATTTTCTCCAGCCGATCAGGGCGTTGATAGGACAGGATCCCTTCCGAAATAATCGGTCGGGTCAGTTGGGAAAGCGTCTTTTCTTCTCTGAAATGTGCATGGGACGTCTCGACCTGCGCCAGCCGCGCCATCAACTGATGCAGCGGATCAGATGGCTGGCTGGCCAGGGGCGGGGAAGCGGGTTCCTGGTCTGCGGCTATCGCCTGAAAGGCTGGAACGCTGCCCGATAGGGACAACGCAATCAGGCTGGCAATCCGGCTGATTGAGAGTGTTTTCACCAGTGCCTTCATCTGTGTGCCAGAAATCATAGAAATTGAACCAGTTGTAAGGATAGGCCCGCGCATGGTGTTCCAGCCGGGCGATGAAAGACAGCAGCCATTCATGCACTGCGCCGAGACGATTCTGTCTTGGCAAGGTGATGCGGTCGGCAAAGGGTTCGATGATGATAGTATAGTGGCGTGGCCCGGTCCTCAGCCCGAAACACAGCAGGACAGGTGCTGCTGTAACGGCGGCCAACAGCAGCGGCCCTGCCGGAAAATGGGCGATTTTGCCGAGAAAAGGTACACCAAGCATGCGTTGCGGCATGTGGGAACGGTCGGCCAGCAACCCGATCAATTCTCCCCGGCCAAGCGCTTCCTGCACATCCAGCGCTGTGCTGGCTCGCCCGATATCGATGATGTCCTGAGCAGCCTGCGGATTGAGACTGTCCAGTGCAGCCGACAGACCGCTTGTATGTTCTCTCCACATCAGCGGCCTGACCCGGACCGGGCAATTTTCCAGCGTGGTCAGTGCGCGCAGGCTTTCAAAGCTGCCAAGATGGGCGCCGAATAACAATGCACCCTGACCGGTTCTGGCATGATGGTGCAGAAGGTCCAGACCATGCACGGTAATTTTATAATGGCTGATCCGGCCGGACAGCAAAAAAACGCGGTCCAGAATCACGCAGGCAAAGCAGTAAAAATGCCGATACAAATCTCGCAAGGTCACGGGCCGGTTGAGCGCCTGCTGTAAAAACTGCCTGCTTGCCTGCCGCGCCCGTGTTCGGGTGATCAGGTACCACCCTGCTACCACAGGCATGATCAGGAACCTGATCAGCCAGTCCGCCCGCAAGGTCAGACGGATCAGGAGCGCAGGCAGAAATTGTCCACCGCCTTCCTTTATTTTGGTCCAGTGCGTACTCATCGGCTCAGAGGATCATGCTGGCAGGTGAAGCAATGGATGCTTCACGTGAAACAATCCACAAGGGAGTCATCCTGGCAGCAAGGCCGATCTGGATGTGGTGGAGAAAAAGGTTAGACATGACCTATCCCTTCCTGAGGGGTAGGCGGGTGCATGGCCCGGACCCTGGCCTTCAGTGATACTCTGCTTCCGGTGGAGAGGATGATGGCGCTCTCTCCATTCGTGGCTGGCTTAGTGGAGATATCGACCCTATCCCCCGGCAGAACGGGCATGGAAAAACGGGCGGAGACGATATGAACCGGAGCCTGGTCCATCTTCAGAGACCGCAAGGCATGATCCAGCAGCAGAACACCCGGCAACAATGGCCTGCCGGGAAAATGCCCGGCCAGGGCGGGGTGATCTTGTGCGACCTCGAACCGGGACGGCGGAGGAAGGGTACCCTGCTGATCGTCTGAAACACTGTCATTCATATCGTAATCTTTAAGAAGCAATTGTGTTCATACGATGGAGCAGATCCTCTATCGCGTTGCGCGGAAGTTTACCAAGCGCATTACGGGGCAATGCCTCGACTATCACCACGCGACGCGGCAGGAAGGCCGGGTCGATCCGGGTGCGAAGCCCCTCCATTATGGTGGTAACAGAACAGCTTGGCGCGACTACCAGCGCGATCAGCTTTGCTTCCAGATTGCTCGCATCGTCTGTTTTGCCGGAGGGCAGATAAGAGGGAAGGTAAAAAGTACCATCCTCTACTCCCGGCAGTTCCGACAAAATACGGCTCAGCCCGGCCAGAGAAGCGCGCTTGCCGCCGCGTTTGATCATATCTGCCTGACGTCCGATCAGCCGAAAGGAACGGTCCGGCAGCAGGGCAACAATATCCGCAAGCGGTGTGTCCGGACAGAAAGGAGCCTGCGCAACCGGTTGATCAATTTCGATCCCGCCCTGACCGGCCTCCATGCTGCCAGCGGCTTTAAGGTTCACCCCATCCAGCAGATACCAGTTGTCTCCGGCAACCGTCCGGCGGGTGGCGAATGAGCCGATTTCGGTGGCGCCGTAGATTTCATGCACCTCGGTGCCAAAACGTGTTTCAAACCCGCCCGCGAGGAGCGGGGACAGCGGGGCGGTGGCTGAAATGGTGCGCGACAGGGGTGGAACCGGCAAGGCCGCATCCTGCATCGCCCGCATATGCAGTGGTGTGCATACCAGCATACGCGGGGCCGGAATCCGCTCCAGCGCGCGGGTTATATCGGCCGGATAAAAAGCCGGGCCACACCATATGGCTGCTTTGGCATGCAGGGGCAGCAGGACGGACAGCTCAAACCCGTACATATGTTGGGACGGAACAGGGGCCACTATGTTGCAAGGCGCATCCGTTTCCGTCGGCAGGGCGAAGCGATTGCCGATGGCCCGGCTGCGATCCACCAGAGCACGCCATTGTTTGGTATGGGCCACCGGGTTTCCCGTTGATCCGGAGGTGAAGGCAATGGCTGCAATCCGGTCATCGGGAATGTCGTGAGGGGAGCGGGTCCAGAGGGAAGCGCCGCTCATGTCCCATACCACGAAAGTCCATCCCTGTTGCCGGGCAAGATCAATGATGTCGGTATCTGATGATGACAGCAGTAATGTTGTTCCCGGATAGGACTGGATCAGATGTTCAAGCCCGTGCAGGGTGCGTTCGGCCGTCATCAGCGCAGGAATGCCCATGATCTGTGCGGCAGCAAAACCCGTGGCGACCGCCAGCCGATTCCTGGAGGGCAGGGCCAGAAACCGGCATGCCGGTAACTGCCGTGTCAGCAGATCGGCTTCTCCCAGAAACATTGCGACTGTGACGGACCCGTCCGGGACAGTCGCGTCCGGCGTCAGAAAAAGCGTCTCGTGAAGCTGCCGGTCGGTCAGGGCCGTGCTGGCTGGCGCGCGTCGGGGGACCGATAGATCATGAGTCGTAAGCAAAACGTATCCTGACAGGAAGAAGCATAAACCGCGACCGGGGCCGTGCGGGTAAATATCAGGTCAGGCCGGACAGTAACATTTGATTTTTTGTCATTCTTATCTTTCATTCCCGGTCAAACAGATATTTCATTATCCCATCACGAATGCTACGGGCGAGCCGTGACACGTTTGAAAGCCGACAGGCTGCTTCCGGCTCGTTCCTTGACCGCTCTGATTCTTGGCAGGCCGGATCATCCCGTTACATTCAGTGTTGATCTGGAAGATCACGGGGGTGGGCTGGATCGCCTCGCGGGGAATGCCAGCCGTCTGCTGGACTGGCTGGCATCCCACCATGTGCGGGCAACGATTTTCACCGTGGGGGAACTGGGACGCACCGCCCCGGCGATCGTCCGGCGCTTTGCCGAAGCAGGTCACGAAATCGCCTGCCATGGGGAGGTGCATCAGCGGCTGGAACGGCTGTCCCCGGCGCAGTTGCGTGCTGGTCTGATCGCGGCGCGTCAGCGGCTGAGCGATCTTTCCGGCCAGTCTGTCGAGGGATTTCGTGCGCCTGAGTTCTCGTTGACGCCGCTGACGCCCTGGGTGCCGGATGTTCTGGCGGAGGCCGGGTATCTCTGGTCCTCCTCCATCATGCCGACCCGGCTGAGGGGAGGGGAGGCCCCGATTGGCTGGGCCGGTCTGCCGGCTCGTCCATTTCTGTGGCCATCCGGAGTGCTGGAGATCCCGGTCCCGCTGTTTCGCATTGGCCCTTTCCATGTGCCTTTCATGGGGGGGATGTGGCTGCGCTACCTGCCTTTGCCCTTGTTACGTCTGGCTATAAAGCGGATGGGAGATCAGCCGTCATGGGCTTACTGTCATCCTTATGATATTGATACCAAAGAAAAATTGTCACTTTTACCGGGCCGGTCCCGTGTGGCCAGTATGGCGATGTGGGCCAATCGCGGCCGTATGGTCGAAAGAATGACGATTCTGGCAGCAAACCCTGCTCCCTGTTTTGGGGAAAGGGTGCCGCTCTGGCGGCGACAGGCCATCACGATACAGAAATAATAAGTGGGTGGGGCCAATGTTGGCTGATTGCAGCCAGCGGAAGTCAGGCTGTTTTTCAAGGAAAACGGGGCAGCATCCCGGAATTAAGATTGCGTTGATGCGGCGAATGCAGTAACTGCCCCTTTCTTGCGAATTATTCGCAACCGGAGAGACCGATGAGCATTCGTAGCAATCGGCTGGCAGGTGTGCATGGCGCGCTGACGGCTGTGTTTCTGACAGCGACGTCTTTTTCGCTGGGAGCTGGTATTTTGTTGCCGGGTATTGTCTCCGCCCAGACGGCTTCCCAACAAACTGCTCCGGCACCAGCATCAGCACCGGCGGCACCCGCCCCGGTTGGAACCCCGGCAGACGCCGCACCCACGCCGGATGCAACGTCTGCCGCTGCTCCGAAAATTACCGAGGCTGAGGTGGATGCCGATCTGCCGCATGATTTATCGGTTCAGGCGATGTTCCATAATGCGGACATGGTCGTGAAAGCGGTGATGTTGGGTCTGGTTGCGGCCTCCATCCTGACCTGGACCATTCTTCTGGCGAAGGGGATCGAGATTGCCGGTGCCCGCCGCTCCCTGCGCCGTGATCTGAGCGAGGCAATGACTGAGCGTTCTCTGGCTACCCTTCAGGCCCGTCAGCATGGGCGCGGTATGAGTCCGGGCGTGGCCATGGTCAATGCGGCGGCGGAGGAAATCATCGCGTCCGGTGATCGGACCGGCGGCATTCAGGAACGTGTTGTCTCCCGTCTGCGTCGTCTGGAGGCCGCTTATGGCCGCCGTATCGGGCGTGGCACCGGCTTTCTGGCGACCATTGGTGCGACTTCACCCTTTATCGGTCTGTTCGGAACGGTATGGGGCATCATGAACAGCTTCATCGGCATTTCCCAGTCCCATACCACCAATCTGGCGGTGGTGGCCCCCGGCATTGCGGAAGCGCTGCTGGCAACCGCCACGGGTCTGGTGGCGGCCATTCCTGCGGTGGTCATCTATAACAGCTTTGCCCGGATTACCGGCGGTTATCGTGCGCAACTGACCGATCTGACAGCGGCGGTTACCCGGATTGTTTCCAGGGATCTGGATAACCAGCGCTCCTTGCGCCATGCCGCCGAGTAATCTGTTTCAAGCGATCCTGACGGAGTAACCATCATGGCGATGGGTGTGGGTGATCTGGAGACCGCAGGCGGCGATGATCTGGCCGAGGCGCATGAAATCAATGTGACGCCCTTTATCGATGTGATGCTGGTGCTTCTGATCATTTTCATGGTCGCGGCCCCGCTGGCGACGGTGGATGTGGCGGTTGATCTTCCATCCTCGACCTCCAAAATCCACAAACGGCCGGAAAAGCCGGTTTTTGTCAGTCTGAAGGCGGACAAGACCCTGACTGTGGGTGAGGAAGCGGTGCCTGAGGCTATGTTGGGTCAGGCGGTGTCCCAGATTACACATGGCGACAAGGAACAGAGGATTTTCCTGCGCGCTGATAAGACGGTGCCTTATGAGGCGCTGATGAAGGTGATGGATTCCCTGCGGGCAGCGGGATACCTGAAAATCGGTCTGGTGACTCTGGATGCGGCGGTGAACTGATGGTGTCAGCCGCAACACCTGACCGGACTGTACAGACCATCCGTCCGGTCATCCCGCCGACGCTGCTCCCCGGACTGGCCGGGCTGACCCTTGGCCCGAGCGGTTTGCCGGAGTCCCGAACCCGTGCGCTGATGCGCTATTCGGGGGCCTGCCTGGTGATTCTGGGGCTGCATGTGGCTATGTTCGCCTATGTCAGCCAGCTTCATCCTGTGCCGATTGGCGACAGCAATGATTCTCCTCCGGCGGTGATGATTGATCTGCCTCCTGCTGCACCCACGCCATCAGCACCGCCCCCTGAAGATGTGACCCGTCCTCAACTGCCGCCGCAGCCAGAGGTTCAGCCGCTTCAGGAAACCCAGAAACTGCCCGAGATTCCCCCTTCTCCGGCGCCATCGCCGGAAGCGGTGTTGCCGCCTCCGCCCAAAGCCCCACCGGTTCCGCAGCGTCCCAAACCAAAGCCGGTGCAGCCGCCAAAGCCAAAACCGGTTCAGAAACCGGCTGAGCATGTCGAGGAAAACCCCAAGGATGCTCCGCCTGCTCCGGCGGCACCGCCATCACCGGATGCTGCTCAGGCTGCTTCAGCAGCGCGTCAGGCACAGGCGTCATGGTACGGGAAGGTGGCCGGGCATTTGCTGCGCTTCAAGCGGTACCCCCGTATGGCCGAGCTTCGGCATGAGGAAGGCGTGGTCAAGGTCCGCTTTGCCGTGGATGAGACAGGTCATGTGACGGGCTTTACGATCGTGACCTCTTCCGGCCATGAACTGCTGGATGAGGGCGCGCGGGAATGGATCCACCGCGCACAGCCGCTGCCACCGCCGCCTCAGGAGATAAGCCATGGTCGCCCGATGGTGCTGAGTGTTCCGCTCAGCTTTACGATCGCTGATCGCTGATCATCTTCGTCGGTGATGAATGCAGCAAAGGCCGCCATTTCGGGCGGCCTTTGCTGTTTGGGGCTGTCCAGAGAGGTACATCATCCTGTGTCTGCCTCAAAAGCAATATCGCAAATAAGAATTACTTGCAATTAAACCCTCGAATCGTCTAACACCGTGAAAGAGGGACGGACCAACCGGCCGTCCCCCCGATCAGGCGGACCTGCAACGGGCGGAGCGGTGGATATGGATCATGGTTTTCCAGAAGGATGGTTTCCTGCCCCCTCACTGGCTTTGGGGTCGCAGGAAAGAAGCATCCTGACGGCCTTGCGTCTGGCGATCAGGGCGGTGGGTGATATCGGGTTTGCAATGGGTGATCCGCCCTCCACGCTTGGATCGCAGACACAGGAAAACGCGCTGTATGTGCGGGGAATCCTGTCCGGGCTGGCAGATATCAACTGTGCCCTGCAACAGACCGGTTATCGCGGCTGGCAGATGGAGCCTCCCGGATCGCTGGGGATAACGCGCGATGAGCGTCGATTTCTGCGGGCGGTGAAAGTGGCCGGGACCGGGGACAGGCGGCTGCTGGATAATTATCTGTTCAAGCTGGCCCTGGACCGGAAACTGCGGATGAAACTGGCACTGATCATCCAGAGCATTGCGGCATGGGGACAGGGCATGCCGGACGGATCGCCACAGACTGCATCAAGCTCCTGCAAGGCTGTTTCCTGTGCTGCCCACCCAGGATTGCCCAGTCCCGGCCCAATCCGGGGTCACGGGATTCTTCCCGCCCCTGCGCTGGCGGCGCTGCGGGCGCGGGGATGTTCGCCGGATAATCTCATCATCGACTGGATCGGTGAACAAGCGTGAAAGGATGTGGCCTCATGCGGCCTGACAAACAGGATGAACAGGCCGTCGAGGCTGGGACGGAAGAGCATGCGCCAGGACCCGGTAAGGCCGGGCAGGTCTGCGGTCGTCTGGCACAGGTTGACCCGGCGCTCAGGGCCGGTCACGAATTGCCGATGGTCGAGCATGCCCTGTTATGGACCATGCGCGCCTGGGCCATTGGCGTCTCACGCCGGGTCAATACCTCTGCGGCGATTCAGGAGGTGTATCAGAGGCTCGGAATCCCGGCGGCGGCGCTGCATCTGGATGGTTTCATGTGGGCGCTGTGCCGTGGCGCCAGGCGTCAGCTTGATGTCAACTGCGTCTGTCAGACCGTTGTCAGTCAGGATGAGGCGCTGTTGCTGGACGTGCTGGCACTGGCACAGGAACAGCGGTACGAGGCCATGACCGTGCTGTCCGGCATGACAAAACCGGAGGCGGCTATAGCCGGATGTGAAAGCGCCGGGCAGCTTATGCATCTGCTTAATAAGGTCGGGCATGTGATGCCCCGCGCCAGCGCGGCACTGCGGCGGCACGCGTTTGGAACAATGGAGGAAGGCATGTCCACCGCCCTGCATTGAGGGCCTGCATTGAGGGGCGGAAAGGCGACAGCCACGAAAAGGCCGTCGAATGCGGGTTCGACGGCCTTTTTGATGTGTTCACAGCCTCTGGTGCAGGTGCAGAGGAATTGTCAGGCTTCCCGGTAAGACAGCAGCATCAGCCCGATCAGGACGAAGCAGACCGGCCAGATCCATCCGGCAATCCGGGCGGTTCGGCCATCGGCCCTGATCTCCAGCCAGCGAGACCATCCTGCCAGCACCCCGGTCAGGGCCAGCGGGGTATGGGTCAGCTCGATCAGAAGCTGCTCCTTCACATTGGCAATGGCGTGATTATGGGTCAGCAGCAGTGCACTGCCGATTGCCGTCAGCAATGGAAACACCAGCGCGGCGCGGGAATGCTCCAGCCCGCCAACCCTGACGCGCCATTCGAACAGACCGAACACCACGATCAGGACCACGAACAGCCTATGTTGCAGTACCTCCACATCGCGCAGGGAGGCGAAAAATCCTTCCTGGCCCAGCGGCCACACTTCAGGATCGGAGCGCACCAGCAGAAATCCTGCCATCAGCAGAAAAATCAGAGGCCAGTGACGGGCCATCCTTAATCCTGCCCGATTGAGCAGGGCCAGCATGCCGATAGTTGCCACGAAAATACCGGCCCAATGATGGTTATATTCGCTCCAGGCGATATCGGCGGCATTACGCGGCGGCAGATCGCCGGAACCCGGTTCGAAAGCGAGTTGGGGATTGGTATGGGCTGTGGCGGCTTCCGTATCCAGCTGTTGCTGTTTTTCGATCAGGGCCAGTTGGTCGTGATCAGGGGAGGTCAGGCGCGGCCAGACCGGACGGTTGCGTTCGGCGATTTCGTGCAAGCTCGCCCGATCCTGCGTCAGATCAATGGCCGGCGGCACGGAGGTCAGAGAGGCCGCGGCAAAAAACAGCGTGAAGCCGATGCCTATTTCCGCCTCGGCAAACCGCTTCATACGCAGCACGGGTGTCGCAGGGTCACGCTTCAGCCGCTCGGTGACTTTCAGATTGCCATAGCCAAGCGCCAGCAACATCAGCAGCATGACGATCTTGGCTCCGACCATGACACCATAGGCCGTGCCGTAAAATCCCTGCCATGAGCCGATATAATACCATGCCATGATGATGCCGGAGACGAGAATGAAAGCCACGCCCGCCATGGAGAGGCGCGAAAACCGGGGGCCGACAGCCTGCAATGCGCTCACATCCCTGATGCGGGCGAGTGCGGCCACAAAGCATGGGATGCCCCCTACCCAGATTGCAGCACCCAACTGATGCAACCCTTCAACAACCAGCAGCAGCAGGCTGTTATCGATCCGTGCTGCGGCATGGGTGGTCATGGTGGCGGCCCCGAGTTCGATGGCCCCGGCCAGTAGCAATGGCCCCAGCGGCGCACGCAGTCTTCCCCCCGCCAACAGCACGGCTATCGCGAAAGCGGCAGCGATCTTGATCAGCCCGGACACTGCAAAACCGGCTCCCAGAATACCGTTGATCGGCAGATCAACGGTGCTGGAAATGACGGAGATCTGAAGGCCGATAGCGGCGGCCTCCGTCATCATCAGGCCGAGCGCAGACCAGAAAGCGATCCGGGTGCTGTCCCGGATGACATCAGGCCCGGCGGTTCCCATCCGTGAAGCCAGTGGTCGGGCCAGGAGAGCCAGAAAGAGAATGGCCCCCAGCATCATCGACTGGGCGACGATGGTCAGCCCATGAATGACGACGCTGAGATAGCCGAAAACATCAACGAGAAGGGACACTGATATGGTCGCGGAAGATCAGGGGGCGCTTTTTGAGACAGTCAGCGGCACCTCACCGCGTGTGATATGGCCATCCACTGCCAGAACCTGCCAATGCAGCACATAGTCTCCGGGCTGATCGAGCACAGCGGTGACGTCCAGAATATCGGGCTGTCCGTCTGGTGCGATGGCCAGCACGGTCTTGTGTTTGTCCGGGCTTGAAAGCGAAATGCGCGAGCGCTTCTTGTCGATCCGGCTGTTGAAATGAAGTTCGATGGTCTGGCTGCCAGGCGGAACGGTGCTGCCGGCGGCGGGCGTGCTGCCGAGCAGGATGGCGTGGGCTGAAGCGGTCTGCGGCATCAGGGCAGCCAGAGCAGCAAGTATGATCCCGAAAAGGGCAGCGCCGGTCGAGCGGAATACGGTCAAGTCAGACTCTCCGATAAGATTCAATGCCTGGCAGATGAACAAAGAGCGGGCTGCCGGCGTGATGAGGCTGCTATCCGCCCCGGGAGCGGAGAGAGCCGACGGGCAGGGTTTAAAGAGGTGCGCCGCTGCTGTCGATCACCACCATATATTTGCCGGCGATGGGGGTCGGGGTCCGGTCCGGTCGAAGCAGGGCGCGAAAACTGATGTCATAGGCTGCGGTTTGTTCGTAATCGGCATCCAGCAAGCCGTGCCGATCCAGAAACAGGTTGAGCGCGGCGGGCAGCCTTACACATCCTTGTGAAGCCTGCCGTCCGATCCGGCTTTCCAGTACTGCGGGGTCGGTGGCATGCATCAGCAACCGGATATCACCCGTCTCACCATCGGTTCGCCAGCCTTTGCGGGCATTCTGCCAGCCGAAATCCCATACCCGCATGCCTTTTACCCCCAGGCCGCGGATATGGTTTTCATTATAGGTACCCTGAGCCCGGTAATCCAGAATGCCTGTGCTGTGGGGGAAAACACCGGTGGGAGTCAGATAATGGTCTTTCCGCCCCGGCTGGCCGGTCGAAACATGGGCCTTGCCCAGAATCATCCAGCCGGCAGGATCTCCACCATCCGCCAGAACGGGCAGCAGATATTGCATACGCGGTGCACGATCGACCACGATCAGAAGCTGTTCCCGGTCAAGGACGATCCCTGCCTGCCTGAGTGCTGTGGCGGTCAGGCCGATCCATCGGCTTTTTTCTTCCGGTGTGATGGACAGGCTGGTCCGGGGAACTTCCCGCTGCATGGCACGACGCAGAAGACTGGCCTCCGCCAGGGCTTCTGACTTGCCGAGGCTGGGGAGGGAGGGAATCAGCGGGATTGTCTGAATCTCGGACGGAGTCGTCTGGAGTGACGGTACCGGCGCTGCCGCCGCTGTCAGTGTTTCAGCCCCTTGGGCATCCATCATCGAACAGATCGGGAGCAGAAAGGCGCACATGATCATGCCATGCCGAAAGGCCCCCGCTGCAAGAACAGAGATTCTTCCATTATCCGATATGGAAAGGAATCGAACGGGAAAACGGACCATGGATCGCATCCGGATAAAATGAGGACGCCGCGAAGCGATTGAGCGACTCTATCCCCAAACATCGCTGGAGGAACGAAGTTTGTGCGTCAGCCAGGTAAATATGTGGTGTCTCTGTCCGGAGGTGCGCAAGAAAATAACAAGAAAATCATCTTCGGTATCGCTTCCCGCAATATTATAAGCAAAACCGGGGTTGTTTTGTTCGTTCGGTTACGTTAAATGGCTCTATAACGTACGATCGTTGCATTCAACTGATAGAGAAATGCAATGACGCGGGCAGAGGGGAGCCAGATGTCTACGGAAGCAAACAAGCCGCGCGGCAATCAGCATCAGGAAGCAAAAAGCGACGCCGAGATCGCGCAGGCGGCATTTATGCGGCCGATTGTCGACGTTGCGGCAGAAAAGCTGGGTATTGCCGCTCAGCATTTGGCTCCGTATGGCCACTACAAGGCCAAAATTGATTTGAATTATCTATCATCGCTGAACAGCCGTCCTGACGGTAAGCTGGTTCTGGTGACGGCGATCAGCCCCACCCCGGCGGGTGAAGGCAAAACCACGACGACGGTGGGCCTGACCGATGCGCTGAATCATATCGGCAAGAAGGCAGTTGCCTGTCTGCGTGAGCCTTCGCTGGGTCCGTGTTTCGGTGTGAAGGGTGGCGCTGCCGGCGGCGGATACGCCCAGGTGGTGCCGATGGAAGACATCAACCTGCATTTCACCGGCGATTTCCACGCGATCGGTGCAGCCAACAACCTGCTGGCCGCCCTGATCGACAACCATGTCTACTGGGGTAACGAGCTCGGCATCGACCCGCGTCGCATTGGCTGGCGCCGTGCGGTGGACATGAATGATCGCGCCCTGCGCTCCATCGTGTCCTCGCTGGGGGGCGTCTCCAACGGTTATCCGCGTGAGGATGGCTTCGACATCACCGTGGCCTCCGAAGTGATGGCGATTTTCTGCCTCGCCACCGATCTGGATGATCTGCAACGCCGTCTTGGCAACATCATCGTCGGCCACACCAAGGACCGTAAGCCGATCCGCGCCAGTGAGCTGAGCGCCGCCGGGTCCATGGCCGTGCTGCTGAAAGATGCGATCGCGCCGAATCTGGTGCAGACGCTGGAACACAATCCGGCCTTCATCCATGGCGGTCCGTTCGCCAATATCGCCCATGGCTGCAACAGCGTGATCGCGACCCGCGCCGCGCTGAAGCTGTCCGATTATGTGGTGACGGAAGCGGGCTTCGGTGCCGATCTGGGGGCTGAGAAGTTCTTCGACATCAAGTGTCGCAAGGCTGGACTCTCTCCGTCTGCCGTGGTGATCGTGGCGACGGTGCGCGCCCTGAAGATGCATGGCGGCGTGGCCAAGGATGCGCTGAAGACCGAAAATGTCGAAGCCGTGCAGAAGGGGTTCGCCAATCTGGAACGCCATATCCAGAACGTCCGCAAGTTCGGCGTGCCGGTTGTGGTCGGCGTGAACAAGTTCAGTGCCGATACGGATGCCGAATTCCGGATGCTGCATGATCTGTGCGCGAAAATGGGCGTCCCCTGCGTCAGCTCCGACCATTGGGCCAATGGCGGTGCGGGTGCCGCCGATCTGGCGCATGAGGTGGTCAAGCTGGTGGAAGGCGGCTCCGCCGATTTCAAGCCGCTGTATCCGGAAGACATGCCCCTCTGGGACAAGCTGCGCACCATTGCCACCGAGATCTATGGCGCGTCCGACATCACGGCCGATGCCGCAGTGCGCAAGCGGTTCGACGAATTGCAGAAGGAAGGATTCGGCCACCTGCCGATCTGTGTCGCCAAGACGCAGTACAGCTTCAGCACCGATGCGAATCTGCGTGGCGCGCCGTCCGGGCACGTCATTCCTGTGCGTGATCTGCGTCTGTCTGCGGGCGCCGAGTTCGTCGTCGCGATCTGCGGCGACATCATGACCATGCCGGGTCTGCCGAAAGTACCTGCTGCCAACGCTATCCGCCTGGCATCGAATGGTACTATCGCCGGATTGTTCTAAGGCACTTGCCGGGTTTTCTGCTCACCGTAATGTGCGCGTCGCAAACGATGGTCTGCTTGCGATGCGGATCAATATCCTGAGGGAGTTTTCTATGACGGGTCGTCATTTTCTGCACGTGCCGGGTCCCACCAACATTCCGGATCGCGTCCTGCGTGCGATGCATGTTCCCAGCGAGGATCATCGCAACCCGACCTTCCCGAACCTGACCCTGCCGCTGTTCAAGCAGCTGAAGCGTCTGGTCCGCACCGAGACCGGTCAGGCTTTCATCTTCCCCTCTTCCGGCACCGGCGCCTGGGAAGCGGTGATGACCAACACCCTGTCCAGTGGTGACAGGGTTCTGGCCTCCCGTTTCGGCCAGTTCAGCCATCTGTGGATTGACCTGGCCAAGCGCCATGGTCTGGACGTGATCGTTCAGGAAGAAGAATGGGGCACGGGCGCTTCCCCGGAACACATCCAGGCCGAACTGGAAAAAGACACCGCGCATCAGATCAAGGCGGTGATGGTGGTTCAGAACGAAACCGCCACCGGCGTCACCAGCGACGTTGCTGCCGTCCGCAAGGCGATCGACGCCGCGAAGCATCCGGCGCTGCTGTTCGTTGACGGTGTCAGCTCCATCGGCTCCATCGATTTCCGCATGGATGACTGGAAGGTCGACGCGATCATCACCGGCTCCCAGAAGGGCCTGATGCTGCCGGCCGGTCTCGGTATTGCCGTCGTCAGCCAGAAGGCGCTGGAAGCGCAGAAGGCCGCCCGTGCCAACAATCCGCTGCGTCGCGTGTATTTCGACTTCGAAGATCAGTCGAAGGCGAATGAAACCGGCTATTTCCCCTACACTCCGGCCCTGCCGCTGCTGTACGGGCTGCGTGAAGCGCTGCAGATCATCCTCGACGAGGAAGGTCTGGATAACGTCATCGCCCGTCATCACTACCTGGCTCAGGGTGTGCGCGAAGCGGTGAAGGCGTGGGGCCTGACGCTCTGTGCGAAGGACCAGAAGTGGTACAGCGACACTGTCAGCGCCATCCTGGTTCCGGAAGGCTTCAACGGTGCCGATGTGATCTCCCGTGCGTTCAAGCGCTATAACCTCGCTCTGGGTGCTGGTCTGTCACAGGTTGCCGGCAAGCTGTTCCGTATCGGCCATCTGGGCGATCTGAACGAGCTGATGTGCCTGGGTGCCATCACCGGGGCGGAAATGGCGATGCGCGATATCGGCATCGACGTGAAGCCGGGCAGCGGTGCAGCTGCTGCTGAAGAATACTATCGCACGAACGGCAAATAATTGCCGGATGACGGAGGGTGCCCGGTTGCACCCTCCGCAATAAAAACCGGGGCGGTCCTTCGGGACCGCCAGCCGGACCCGGAGGAAATGCTCCGGTTTTTCCCTTCGATGGCAGGATTGCGTCCATGACCCAGAAGATCGTTTTCCTCGATCGCGAAACGCTCGGCGCCACGGTGCGCAGGCCCGGTTTTGCACATGAGTATGTCGAATATGACGTGACCGCCCCTGATCAGGTGGTGGAACGACTGAAGGACGCAACGATCGCCATTACCAACAAGATACCGCTGCGCGCCGATACGCTGGCCCAGCTTCCCAATCTGAAGCTGATCGCGGTTGCGGCGACGGGTACTGATGTCATCGACAAGGTGGCTGCCAAAAAGCAGGGCATTGTTGTCTCCAACATTCGCGGCTATGCGTTCAACACCGTTCCGGAACATGTTGTTGCGCTGATGTTCGCGCTGCGCCGCAACCTGCTGGCCTATGCCGTGGATGTGCAGAACGGCGTGTGGAACAAGGCCCGCCAGTTCTGCTTCTTCCCGCATCCGATCCGCGACATTGCCGGCTCCACCATGGGCATTGTCGGCTATGGTGCGCTGGGCAAGTCCATTGCTGAACGGGCGCGTGCGCTCGGCATGAAGGTCATTGCCTATGATGCGTTCCCGCAGGAAGGGCTGGTGGATTTCGAAACCATCCTGCGTGACAGTGACGTGATCACGATTCACGCTCCCCTGACCGATGAGACGCGCAACATGTTCGGCGCGGCTGAGTTCAAAAAGATGAAGAACAGCGCGATCCTGATCAACACTGCGCGTGGTGGTCTGGTGGACGAAGCTGCTCTGGCGCAGGCGCTGAAAGAGGGTGAAATCGCCGGTGCGGGCTTCGACGTGCTGACGCAGGAGCCGCCGGTGAACGGCAACGTACTGCTGGATCCGACTATTCCCAATCTGATCGTGACCCCGCATGTCGCCTGGGCGAGCACCGAGGCGATGCAGATTCTGGCCGATCAGCTGGTGGACAATATTGAGGCTTTTGTCTCCGGCAAGCCTGCCAACGTGGTCGAGTAAGATCGTCTTTCACATCAGGACTGCCTCAGGCGGAGAGGAAACGAAAATATGACAGCGAAACTGCTGTATCAATTTGATACTGACTGGACCCCGAGCGTTTTCGACAGCGTTGTTGCGTATGACGGCGGCGCGGATCATGTGATTGGCCATGCCAATGTGACGCCCGAGAATGTCGGTGCTCTGGTCGATGGTGCGATCTTCACGCGCGGTCCGAAGGAAAAGCGCTTCACCGCTCTGTGGATCGGCGGTGGCAGCATGGAGGCCGGTGAGGCCGTGCTGAGCGCGGTGAAGAAGAAATTCTTCGGCAATTTCCGCGTCTCCGTGATGCTGGACAGCAATGGCTCCAACACCACCGCTGCGGCGGGTGTGGCGCTGTTGGCCAAGGCGGCTCCGCTGAAAGGCAAGAAGGCGATCGTGCTGGCCGGAACCGGTCCGGTGGGTATGCGCGCTGCCGGTCTGATGGCGCTGGAGGGGGCCGATGTCACCATCACCGGCCGTCAGAAGGACCGCACTGAAAAAGCCGCCGCTGCGATCAGCAAGCGTTTCGGCGTTGAGGTGAAGGCGATCGAGGCTGCTGATGCTGCGGCGCGTGAAGCCGCCATTCAGGGTCAGCAGGTGGTGTATGCCGCCGGTGCGATCGGGTTCGAACTGCTGTCCGAAGAGGCCTGGAAAAAGACCTCCTCCGTCGAGCTGCTGGCCGATGTGAATGCACAGCCTCCGCTGGGTATTGGCGGGGTTGGCGTCATGGACAAGGGCAAGGAATACGAAGGCGGCGCCGGTACCGTGAAGGGCTTCGGTGCGCTGGGTATCGGCGGCCTGAAGCTGAAGCTGCATCGTGCCTGCATCGCCCAGCTGTTTGAGAAGGACGATCAGGTTCTGGACGCGGAGGGCATCTACGCCCTGGCGAAGGAAATGGCGTGATGACCGCAGGCGTCTCGTTCAAGGACGAAAGCGTCGAGGCTTTCCTCGAACAACTGGCGAGCAAGGCTTCCACCCCCGGTGGTGGAAGTGCCGCTGCGGTGATGGGGGCAATCGGTGCGGCCCTGTCCAGCATGGTCTGCAACCTGACCATCGGTAAGAAGAAGTATGCCGAGGTTGAGGAGGAGCTGAAAGGCGTTCTGGCGCAGGCCGATGCGCTGCGTCTCAAGCTGATTGCGGCGATTGAGGAAGACGTGCAGGCTTTCGATGCGGTCATGGGTGCCTACGGCATGCCAAAGGCCACGGAAGAGGAACAGGCTGCCCGCAAGGAAGCGATCCAGAAGGCCCTGCATCTGGCCACGGATGCGCCGCTGGACTGCGCACGCCTTTGCCGTGATGCGATTGACCTGGCGGAGATCGTCAGCCGCAAGGGGAATGCGGCGGTCATCAGTGATGGCGGCGTGGCCGTTCTGGCTGCCCATGCCGGGCTGCGCAGCTCGGCACTGAACGTGTATGTCAATGCCAAGGCCATCGAAGACCGCGCATTTGCGGAAAGCCGTCTGCAGGAGCTTCAGGAGATTCTGGGCAGTGCAGGCGAAAAGACGGAAGCGACATACGAGCTGGTGAGATCACAGCTCATCTGAGTGATACTCCGGGTCCGGAGCAGCTATGACGGCATGCCTCCAACCCGATCCTGTCTGGCGCTTACCTGAGGGGGGGAAGGCGCGCATCAACGCGAAGGGAGAGACGTAGATGGACGTCCATGAGTACCAGGCAAAAGAATTGCTTGCGAGCGCCGGCGTGGCCGTGCCCCGCGGTGCAATCGCTTTCAGCGCTGATCAGGCTGTCTATGCCGCAACCGAACTGGGTGGCTGGCACTGGGCGGTCAAGGCCCAGATTCATGCCGGTGCGCGTGGCAAGGCCGGTGGCATCAAGCTGTGCAAGACATATCATGAGGTGCGCGAGGCCGCGGCCGGTATGCTCGGCAAGCGTCTGGTCACGCATCAGACCGGCCCGGAAGGCAAGCCGGTGCAGCGCGTTTATGTCGAAGTCGCCGATCCCTTCGAGAAAGAATTCTATCTGGGCTTCGTGCTGGATCGTAAGCTGGAGCGCGTGCGCGTGATCGCCTCCGCCGAGGGCGGCATGGAGATCGAGGAAATCGCGTCGAAGCATCCCGAAAAGCTGATCCAGGTCATCGTGGAGCCGGCGGTTGGTCTTCAGCAGTTCCAGGCCCGTCAGATCGCCTTCAAGCTGGGCCTGTCCAGCCGTCAGGTGCAGCGTGCGGTGACCAGCATCATGGGCGCCTATCGTGCATTCCGCGATCACGATGCGACCATGCTGGAAATCAATCCTCTGGTTCTGACCAAGGATGACCGCATTCTGGCGCTCGATGCGAAGATGAGCTTCGACGACAATGCGCTGTTCCGTCGCAACAACGTCGCCAACATGCACGATCCCTCTCAGGACGATCCGCGTGAGGCTCAGGCTGCCGAGCACAACCTGAACTATGTGGGGCTGGAAGGCGATATCGGCTGCGTGGTGAACGGGGCCGGTCTGGCGATGGCGACCATGGACGTCATCAAATATGCGGGCGGTGAGCCTGCCAACTTCCTTGATGTCGGCGGTGGTGCAAGCCCTGAGCGTACCGCGACGGCGTTCCGTCTGGTGCTGTCCGACAAGAACGTGAAAGTCGTTCTGGTCAACATCTTCGCCGGCATCAATCGCTGTGACTGGATTGCGGAAGGTGTTGTGCACGCGGTGAAGGAAGTGGATCTGAAGCTTCCGCTGGTGGTGCGCCTCGCGGGCACCAATGTGGAGGAAGGCCGCCGTATTCTGAAAGAAAGCGGCATTTCCGTCATCATGGCCGAAAGCCTGACCGAAGCGGCCGAAAAGGCCGTCGAGGCCGCGAAGGCCGCGGCGTAAGGGGAGGCAGGACCAATGAGCATTCTGATCAACAAACAGACCAAGATCATCATTCAGGGCTTCACCGGCGACAAGGGCACGTTCCACGGTCGCGAGATGATCGATTACGGCACCAATGTCGTCGGCGGCGTGACACCAGGCAAAGGCGGCCAGACCCATCTGGGTCGTCCCGTGTTCAACACGGTCGAGGACGCGGTGCGTGAAACCGGTGCCCAGGCGTCGATCACCTTTGTGGCGCCTGCTTTCTGTGCCGATGCGATCATGGAAGGCGCCGATGCGGGGCTGGAGCTGATCTGTACCATCACAGACGGTATTCCGGCGCAGGACATGATGCGCGTGAAGCGTTATCTGCGCCGTTACCAGAAGGATCGTCGTACGCGTCTGGTGGGGCCGAACTGCGCGGGCATCATCAGCCCGGGCCAGGCCATGCTGGGCATCATGCCGGGCCATATCTACAAGGAAGGCCATGTCGGCATCGTTTCCCGCTCCGGCACGCTCGGCTATGAAGCCGCCGCGCAGTTGAAGGAGCTGGGCATCGGTGTCTCCACCAGCGTGGGCATCGGTGGTGATCCGATCAATGGTTCCTCCTTCCTTGATCACCTTCAGCTGTTCGAAGCCGACCCCGAGACCCATGCCGTGCTGATGATCGGTGAGATCGGTGGCCCGCAGGAAGCCGAAGCGGCGAAGTGGATCAGCGAGAACATGTCGAAGCCGGTGGTTGGCTACGTTGCCGGCCTGACCGCTCCGAAGGGCCGTCGTATGGGCCATGCCGGTGCGATCATCTCTGGCGAGGGCGACAGCGCCGCCGAAAAGAGCGAGATCATGCGCTCCTACGGTCTGACTGTTGCTCCCAGCCCGGGTGAACTCGGTTCGACCGTTGCCGCGGTGCTGGCCGGCCGTCAGGCAGCCTGATCCGGTATGACGAACATGCAGCGGTCTGACATCATGACAGGCACTTCCCGGGCGGATGCTTCGGCAGCCGGCCAGGGAACGGCCCGCCTTCTGCGAGATCTGCTGCTGGAAGTGGCGGCACGTCATCATCCCGATATCGTGCCGGCTTTGACGGGGGAGGGGCGCTGGTCCCTCTCCACCATGACACCGCAGGCGCTCGGCAGGGCGTTGCAGGCGCAGGGCATCTGGTTTCAGCTTCTGTCGATTGCCGAACAGAAAGAAGCCATGCGCCAGCGCCGGGCGGTGGAAAAACAGGGCAGCCGCGCCGATGTGCGCGGCACCTTTGATGCCGTGCTGGCGGAAGCGAAAGCCGCCGGTATTTCGGCGGATACTTTGTCCGATACGCTGGCCACCTTGCGTATCCGTCCGGTGGTGACCGCCCACCCGACTGAGGCCAAGCGTGTGACGGTGCTGGAAAAGCACCGTGAGATTTATCTGCTGCTGCTGGAGCTGGATAACCCGCGCTGGACCGAGCGGGAGCGGACACGTCTGGTGCGCCGTCTGCGTGATCAGATCGAATTGCTCTGGCTGACCGGTGAGCTGCGTCTGGAGAAGGTCTCCGTGCAGCAGGAAGTCCATTGGGGTCTCCATTTTTTCCGCGAAAGCCTGTTCGAGATCGTGCCACAGGTGGCGGCATCGCTCGAAGAAGCCGTGGCCGCACAATATCCGGGTGCTCCGGCCCCATCCCCGCGCCGCGATGCGGGAGGTTTCCTTCAATTCGGCTCCTGGGTCGGCGGCGATCGCGATGGCAATCCTTATGTGACGAATGACGTCACGCGCTGGACTTTGCGGGAAAATGCGCAGGCCAGTCTGGAGCATTATCGCAAGCAGGTCGCCCGGCTTATCAAATCTCTCTCGATCACCGAACATGCGATGGCGCTGCCATCATGGTTCACCGCGCTGGTGAGGGAGCGGTTGGAGGCGATGGGGGATGGCTCGGCTCTGGCGCAGCGCAATCCGGGGGAACCCTTTCGTCAGTTCCTGACCGTGATGGATCGGCGTCTTGAGAACACTCTGCTTCGCCAGACAGGCGATGCGGACTCTGATGCCACGACGCATGCTTATTCCAACGCCGATATATTGATCGACGACCTGCGCGCGATGGAAAAGGCGCTGGAAGAGGCGGGCAGCCCCGAAATTGCCACCGATCTGGTCCGGCCGTTGCGGTGCAGTGCCGAGATTTTCCGTTTCAGCACAGTGCGGCTGGATCTGCGGCAGAACTCCACACGTCTGACCAATGCGCTGCATGCGTACTGGCGGGACGTCACCGGGCAAGGGACGCAAAGCGAGCCGCCGACTGATGATAGCGCTGAATGGGAGGAATTCCTGCTGGATGCCCTTCAGCAGCCCAGACTGGCCCGCTTGACCCCTCAGACATGGCCGGAGGATGCGCGGGAAGTGCTGGAGATGTTCCAGCTGGTCGCCGAAATGCGCGGCAGGCTGGATCGGGAGGCATTCGGCAGCTTTATCCTGTCCATGACCCGTTCAGTGGCCGATATTCTCGGTGCCTATGTCATGGCGAAACAGGCTGGCCTGTTCCTTGATTCCGTCGGCATGGAGCTGTGCGAGCTGCCGATTGTGCCACTGTTCGAGACGATCGACGATCTGCGTGCCGCACCGCTGATCATGCGCCGCCTGCTGAACATTCCGGTCATCCGGCGTTCGGCCCGCCGTCAGGGCAATGTGCAGGAAGTCATGATCGGTTACTCTGACAGTAACAAGGATGGCGGCTTCATTTCCGCCAACTGGGAGCTGTTCCGTGCGCAATCCCGTCTGGCGCAGGTCGGGCAGGATGCGGGCATTGCCATTGCGTTCTTCCATGGCCGTGGCGGCAGTGTCAGCCGTGGTGGGGCACCCACCCGCCGGGCTATTGCCGCCCAGCCGCCCGGCTCTATCCGCGGGCGTTTCCGCGTGACGGAACAGGGTGAGGTGGTCAGCGCCAAATATGCCAATAAAGGCACGGCTTCCTATCAGGCGGAACTGCTGGCGGCGAGTGTGCTGGATCATGCTTTGCGCAGCGAAAGACTGGCTGATTCCATCGCCGGTGTCCGTCCGGAATATGAAGATGCGATGGAAGCTCTGTCAGGGGCAGCCAATGCGGCCTACCGCAGTCTGATCGGTAATCCGCACATGGTCGGATATTTCCAGTCGGCCAGCCCGCTGGAAGAATTCGCGCTGCTGAATATCGGCAGTCGTCCAGCCCGTCGTTTCGGTGCGCGTTCGCTGTCCGATCTGCGCGCCATTCCCTTCGTTTTCGCCTGGACGCAGAACCGCCATCTGATCACCAGCTGGTATGGTGTCGGCAGCGCCATCGCCACTTTCCTTGATGTGCGGGGTGAGCGCGGTGAAGAGGTGCTGCGTCGCATGTTTGCGGATTATCCGCTGTTCCGCCTGATTGCGGATGAGGTGGAAAAGGCACTGCTGTTTGTCGACCTTGAGATTGCCCGCCTCTATGCCGGTCTGGTGCCGGAAGAGGATGCGAGGCAGGCCATCCTGCCCTTGGTCGAGGCTGAATATCAGCTGACCTGCGCCATGATCACCCGGATCAGCGGTGATACGCAGGTGGGCGAGCGGTTCCACCGTTATCGCACCCGGCTGGCCGAGCGCCTGCCGGTGATCAATGCTGCGAATCGGGAGCAGGTGGAGCTGCTGCGGCGCTTCCGGGATGCCCCTGATGACGCGGTGAAATCGGCCCTGCTGTTATCCATCAATTGTATCGCTGGCGGCTTCGGCACCACGGGCTGAACCCGTCGCTTATTGTCCAATAAAAGGGGAGGAAGCCATGAGCTTCACGCTGGTCGAACAAGCAACGCCGCGCCTGCATCGCTCTGAACTGGCGGTGCCGGGTTCCAACACTGCCCTGTTCGAGAAATCGGCCCGCTCCGCCGCTGACATCATTTTCCTCGATTGCGAGGACGCGGTGGCGCCGGATGAGAAAGATCAGGCCCGCAAGAACATCATTCAGGCCCTGAACGAAATCGACTGGGGCAACAAGACCATGATGGTACGCATCAATGGTCTCGACACCCACTATATGTATCGCGATGTGGTCGATATCGTCGAAGCCTGTCCGCGTCTCGACATGATCCTGATCCCCAAAGTCGGCACGGCCGCCGATGTCTATGCTGTGGACATGCTGGTCACGCAGATCGAGCAGGCGAAGAAGCGTGAGAAGAAAATCGGTTTCGAGGTTCTGATCGAAACCGCGCTCGGCATGGCGAATGTGGAAGCCATTGCCCAGTCCTCGAAGCGTCTGGAAGCCATGAGCTTCGGCGTGGCCGATTATGCTGCCAGCACGCGCGCCCGCACCACCGTGATCGGTGGCGTCAATCCCGATTATGGCGTGCTGACCGATCGTGATGAGAGCGGCAATCGTGATTATTACTGGATGGATCAGTGGCATTTCGCACAGAGCCGCATGATGGTGGCCTGCCGTGCCTATGGTCTGCGTCCGATCGATGGTCCGTTCGGTGATTTCAACGATCCGGAAGGCTATCGCGCTGCTGCTCGCCGGGCCGCTGTGCTCGGTTATGAAGGCAAGTGGGCGATCCATCCGAGCCAGATCGCGCTGGCGAATGAAGTGTTTTCTCCGTCCGAAGCGGAAGTGACCAAGGCGCGCCGGATTCTGGAAGCCATGGAACAGGCGGCCAAGGAAGGTCGGGGTGCGGTGTCGCTGGATGGCCGTCTGATCGATATCGCTTCCATCCGTATGGCGGAAGCGCTGCTGGCCAAGGCCAACCAGATCTCCGGCTGAGAATATTGATCGCTGCTATCAAAGAAAATGGCCGGTTCAGTCTGAACCGGCCATTTTTGTTGGTGAAAACTGTGGAGAGATCAGATGCGGTAATTACGACCCGAGAAACGGGCTGATAATTTCTCGATCGGGATAAAGCGTGTGGTGCCGTGGTCGAACACCTCGATACGTCCATCCTCGATCCCATAGACCCAGCCGTATATCTGAAGTTTGCCTTTCTCGATTCCGGCAGCAACAGCAGGGTGGGATCTCAGATGCTTCATCTGCAACAGCACGTTCTGCTCAACCAGCGCCTGCGTGTAATGATCACCTTCCAGATGGCCGTGATGTTCATGGACCATATCGCGGGCTTCCAGCGCATTGCTCAGCCAGTTGCGCACGGTGGGCATACTGTCCAGTTCTTTGGCTTCAGGATCACGCAGTGCCTTCATTGCCCCGCAATCGGAATGGCCGCAGATGATGATCGTATCTACTTTCAGGGCTGTGACGGCATATTCAATCACTGCAGAAACACCACCCAGCATGTCACCATATTGCGGGACGATGTTGCCGATATTACGGCAGACGAACAGGTCGCCCGGTTCGGCATGGGTGATCATTTCAGGACTGATGCGGCTGTCAGCGCAGGTAATGAACAGGGCTACCGGATTCTGCCCCTTGGCCAGCGCCTCGAACTGACTTTTCCGGATCGGAAAAACGCGCTCCCGGAAATGTCTGGCACCTTGTAACAGTCTTTTGAGTCGGCCGTTACTCTTCATCGCTGGGACGCTCTCCTGAAAAATAGAGGAAGTGGTATCAGTATGGCTTATGTCGATTGCAAACAAGGAACCAGAGTGTGACGTATTATGCCAGTGATCAGGCAATCCATGCCCTTGTCACCGGGGGGGCAAGCCCTCTGGGGCAGGCGATCAGCCGTCAACTCGCGGCGGATGGGTATCACGTTCTGGTTCATGCGCATTCAGGTCTGAATAAGGCTCAGGCTCTGGTGGACGCGATTCGTGAGGATGGTGGCAGCGCGGAGACACTGACCCTGGACCTGTCGGATTATGAGGCGGCGAACACGGCATTCTCGGCCCTGGTTGAGCGTAAACCCATCCAGGTGCTGGTGCACAACGCCGGGACGCATGATGATGTTCCGCTGGCAGGGATGGAAATCGAGCAGTGGCGTTCGGTGATTGATGTCTCGCTGAATGGATTTTTCGCCTGTGTCAGACCATTGCTGCTGCCCATGATGGCGACGCGCTGGGGACGAATCGTGGCGATTTCATCGGTTTCGGCGCTGATTGGCAATCGCGGACAGGCTAATTATGCGGCCGCGAAGGCGGGTCTGATCGGGGCGGTCAAATCCCTGTCGATGGAAGTGGCGGCGCGAGGCATTACAGTCAATGCAGTGGCTCCCGGCATTATTGAAAGCCCTGCGACGGCGGGAATGGATGCGGAGATGATCCGCCGGGCCGTTCCAGCGCGTCGAGCCGGAAAACCGGAGGAGGTGGCGTCGGCGGTCTCGTTCCTGTGCGGCCCGAACGCGGGTTACATCACCGGGCAGACTCTCTCCGTCAATGGCGGGATGGCATAGACTGGCGCAGTCTGAAAAGAGGCAGGCCTCCGCCCCTTGATCCTGGCCGGAGTCTGTCGCCAATCAGGGAGCATATCCCTCCCAACAACATGAAGACAACCATGGGGCGTGGTGTACCATCGGCCAGCACCGCAACGCCTGTGCCAAACAGCGCGCCCAGCACATATTGAAGCGTGCCCATCAGGGCAGAGGCGCTGCCGGCATGGGCTGCGTGCGGGCTGAGCGCACCGACTGCGGCGGTCGGGGTCAGGAAACCCTGAATAGACTGGGCAAGAAACAGCAGGATCATCATCCCGACCAGACCACCCAGCCCGGTATAGACATTCACCATCAGCAGCGAGACCAGCCCAAGATAGAGTGTGGTGCCGATCCGTAAGACAAGGTGCATTCCCAACCGCGGCAGGGCCAGATTATTAAGCTGGCTGCACCCGATATAGCCGACTGCGTTCATCCCGAAGATCATGCCATAGACGGTCGGGCTGATATGGTAATACTGGATAAAGGCGGAAGGTGACCCGGCCAGATAGGTGAACAGGGCTGCCACACAGAAGCCGCTGAGCATGGCATGAGTAATGAAGACCCGTTCGCGCAGGATGGTGCCGTAACGGATCATAATGCTGCCGGGTGACAGCATCAGTCTCTTTTCCGGCGGCAGGGTGTCAGGCAGGAACACGATCACCAGCACGACGCAAACCGCGCCATAGAGGCTGCCAAGCCAGAAAATGGCCCGCCATGACATCACAGACAGCATCATCCCCCCGAGCGTGGGCGCCAACAACGGCACCACACCCATGATCAGCATCAGACGGGAGATCAGGCGTGCGGCTTCATGGCCGTCGGACATGTCCCGCACGATAGCGCGGGGTGTCACCATGCCGGCCGATCCGCCAAGGGCGGCGATCAGTCTGAACAGGGTGAAGCTCCATAAATCCGTGGCCAGGGCGCAACCCGTTGAAGCCAGCGTATAGATCAGCATCCCGGCAATCAGCGGAACGCGACGGCCAAACCGGTCGGACAGGGTTCCGTTGGTCAGATGCCCGATCGCCAGGCCGACAAACCATGCTGCCAGCGTAATCTGGGCGGCACCTTGATAATGGCCGCCAATATCGGCCTGCAACTGAGGGAAGGCCGGTAGATACATGTCGGTGGACATTGGCCCGACAGAGGTAACCAGACCCAGCAGGATGATCAGGGGGACGGAAAGACGCGCAGAAGGCATAACGCTGCCCGTACTCCTCCCGGTCGATCAGGAGCAGCGAAAACTTCGCAGGGGCAGGAATGCAGGAACTTTGTTCCTTGACCATTTAAAGGTGATCTCCTTGACAGGATGGATATAAACGGCTTAGTTTCATCCTGAAACCGGCAATTCTCCACGCCGGCGCATGATCCTCCATTCCTGTCTCCTTCGCCGGTTTATCCGTGCGGTGCGTGTGTGGACGGTCGATCTGGTGACATTCCCCCTTCTGATGCTGTTCCTCTTTTATATATACTTCGGGCGCCCATGCACCTCGCCGAATTAAAGGCTAAATCCCCCGCGGATCTGCTCAGCTTTGCTGAAAGCCTGCAGATCGAAAACGCATCATCCCTGCGTAAACAGGACATGATGTTCGCCATTCTCAAAAATCTGGCCGAAAACGATCAGGCAATCCATGGCGAAGGAACGCTGGAAATCCTGCCGGATGGCTTCGGCTTTCTGCGTAGCCCGGAAGCGAATTTCCTTCCCGGCCCGGATGATATCTATGTTTCCCCCAGCCAGGTGCGCCGCTTCGGCCTGCGCAATGGCGATACGGTCGGTGGACAAATCCGTGCGCCCAAGGATGGGGAGCGTTATTTCGCCCTGCTGAAGCTGGATACGGTCAATTTCGAGGCGCCGGAATCCGTACGCCACCGCATCAACTTCGACAACCTCACCCCGCTCTACCCCGATCAGCGCCTTAAGATGGAGGTGGAGAACTTTCAGTCCGTCGCCAAGGGGCCGGGCAAGGATTGCACTCCAAGGGTGATTGATCTGATCGCCCCGATCGGCAAAGGCCAGCGTGCCCTGATCGTGGCGCCGCCGCGTACCGGCAAGACGGTGATGTTGCAGAACATCGCCACCGCCATCGCAGAAAATCATCCGGAAGCCTTCCTGATGGTGCTGCTGATCGACGAGCGGCCGGAAGAAGTGACCGATATGGCCCGCAGCGTAAAGGGGGAGGTCATCGCTTCCACTTTCGACGAGCCGGCCACCCGGCACGTGCAGGTCTCCGAAATGGTGCTGGAAAAGGCCAAGCGTCTGGTGGAGCACAAGCGGGATGTCGTGATCCTGCTGGACAGCATCACCCGTCTGGCCCGTGCCTACAACACCGTCGTGCCATCATCGGGCAAGGTGCTGACCGGTGGCGTCGATGCCAATGCATTGCAGCGGCCAAAGCGCTTCTTTGGTGCGGCGCGTAATATTGAGGAAGGCGGCAGCCTCACGATTATTGCGACGGCTTTGATCGATACGGGCAGCCGTATGGACGAAGTTATCTTCGAAGAGTTCAAGGGCACCGGCAACAGTGAACTGGTGCTGGATCGCAAGCTGTCCGACAAGCGCACTTTCCCGGCGATCGATATCACCAAGAGTGGTACCCGTAAGGAAGAGATGCTGGTGGATAAGGCTACTTTGTCGAAGATGTGGGTGTTGCGGCGTATCCTCAACCCGATGGGTACCACTGATGCGATGGATTTCCTGCTCGACAAGCTGAAATACAGCAAAACGAATCAGGATTTCTTCGATGCGATGAACACTTGATAAAATGGCCCGGAAACGGGCCATTTTTTTTGTCTTTATGCCGAATCAAGACTGCGAAAAATTTCTTATTTCTAATTTTATTCCGTTATGCGAAGTATCCCTTAGTATATCCGTAAATACGGGGGTTATTCGCGCAGTGGTTGTATTTTACAGACTTCGTTCAGCCCACGGTACTATTGTCTGCGCAAGCACCAGTGACGGGCAATTGTCTCATCTTCCGATTGATCAGATAGACGGTTCTGAACATGAACCCGTTTATATCGCGCGGTTCACGACTGCACCGCTTTATGGATTTGCTTTTCGCCTATCCGGGCCGATCAGTCTTTCCTTCATCGGGAATCAGGCTGCACAATCCAGTCTTGTCGGTACGAAAATCTATCAGGCTGATACAGGGAAATTTACACTTTTTTCTTTTCCTGGCTATTATTTCTCCTCGGTCCTGGGAGGAAAGCAGAATGGTTGTGCTGCTGCCAGAGGTGGATGGGAAATCTACACGCTGGAAAAAATGGCCGATATACAGCCATCTGATGATGTGGCGCAGTGTTTGGCCTGTCTTGAAAAAATTCTGTCCAGACCACTTTCTGTTGAGCGCCTGATACAGAGTATATATCCGCCAGATGTGTCTGACATCACTTTGGTCAGAACTGTTTTTCAGGCTCTGTTTTTCCTGCTGCCTTACGATGATATTGATACGCTATCGCGTCGGATTGCAGGCGATCTGAATCTTCTCAATGCAGTAAGAGCCATCTTTCCTGATGATTTCTGGTTGCAGACTGCACTGCCGGATTTAAAAAAATGGGAAATTGATCAACGGTCACTACCGGAAACGCTCCGTATCGGACCGGACAGGGATTATTTGCAACGGACGGGTCAGAATTCTCATCCGCATTCCGTAGGATTTCTTTGTAATTTTTCTGGAAGATCGCAGATAGAACCAAGGAAAAATGCCTGCGTGGTGACAACGGCGCGTAATGAAGGCGTCTATATTCTGGAATGGATCGCCCATTATCAGGCACTGGGTTTTGAGCATATATTCTTTTATTCCAACAATAACGATGATGGATCAGAGCAGCTTCTGAAAGCGCTCGCCCATGAAGGGATTATTACCTATATTGACAATGTCCTTGGGGCCGGTTGCAGTGCCCAGTCAAAAGCATTCGGGCATGCCCTCAGTCAGGCGCCTTATATCCTTGATTTTCGATGGGCATTGCTGTGTGATTTGGATGAGTTTCTCATTCTCGATCGTGAATGCTTCTCGGGCATTCAGGATTATCTTGAATGGCAGGAAACATTTCCAACCGATCTGATTGCGGTCAACTGGGTTGAGTTTGGTCCCAATGGCCAGAGCAGGTGGAACAACCGGCCTTTGATGGAGCGTTTTCAAAAACGCCCGGCCAATGCACTCCCTGCTGTCAAATCACTGATTAAACCGCACAGATTTTTTCATTCCCAACCGCATTTCCCTGTCGTGGAACGGAACAGGCCAATCCGGAGAAGGGATGCCGGTGGCAATGAATTACCCTATGTACCCTCGGATGAGGCGACGGCTGCCAATGCCAATTTGCATGAACGGTATGCTTCGCTCAATCATTACTGGCATAAATCTGTGGAAGAATTTCTCTGGAAAGCGTCCAGAAACCGGGGAAACCGGCCGATGAAAACAGAACAAACGACACAAAATGTTACCCCTGAAGTGGCCCAGAGGTATCTGACTCTATACAATTCGAATAATGAAAAAGATGCAGTTTATACAGGCTATTTTGTTGATGAAATTTATCACAAAAAAGAAAATTTACTTAATATCAAATCCGTTAGAAGCATAAATAATGATATCGAGGGAATTTTTCAGCAAAATATAAATAAAACAATACAGCTTTTTAAAAATGATCCATCATTCATGGCAAATTCTGTTTGCAGATCTTTGCTTGAATTACTGAATTGAAAAATCAGGAATGGGTCTCATGCAGGCAAACGCTGTGTTGAACAATTTTGCGCTGGTATGGATGTGTGGAGGAATTCTGCTTTGTTCTGGTCCTGCCTCAGCACAGCATGCCGCTGCTGTAGATGCCGAGAATCATGCCAATCTGGCTAAAATGATCGAGAATGCCAGTTTATTGCCAGTATTACATGATCTGGAGAACAGGAAAAATACGCTTTTCCAAAGTCCGGAGGAGGTAAGAATTTTATCAGGCCCTTTCATCGTCTCGAAACATGTTTCCGGTGCTGAGGATTATGGTGTGGCAGCGGCTTTTATGGCCAACCAGCCACGTTCGCCTGTGACAGCAGCCGGAATCACAGGGGGTTTTTATTCCAGGCCAGAGATGCGTGCAGAATATGGGGGACGGGATACGGCCGGGATTTATGTGACCAATACTGCTTTGCCGCCACTGATTTTTTTGCCTGATGCCCATCTGGAAGATCAGACCAACCCGACCCTGATGGATGGCACACCCAGCAAAAAATATATCAAGGATGTGACTACCAGAGCAAAAAAAATCATGTCACCCTCCGTCGCGCAGGGGACAAGAATTGTGACCAACCTTTCAGCAGATCAGGTCAGACAGCTACAGACCGGTATGTATGTCGAGGCAGGAAAAGGATGGAGTGCTGCTCTCGTTGGTTGGGATCCAGCAGGGCATTGGCTTGATGTCGATAGCTGGGTAGCCTCCACCGGAAAAATGACCCTCATCGGATTCCGTCCGGTCTCCGGGAACGGGACGATTCCGATCAGTGTCGGCATCACAAGTCGGGTTTATGGAATCAATACCATCACACGCTGTCAGAAAGATGCTTTTCTACAGCGTGAAAAATATCCACCTTCCTGCATCAATTATGAAGGCTCCAATATCAACTGGGGGCCAGACATTAAAAGGGATGAATTCAACCCTGATGCCGACAGACCGAATATGGTCGGCATTTATCTCAGTGCAGATGGCAATCTGCAGGGCAGTGCATTTCTGGCGCAAAATCACTGGGACAAAGGGTTTGTGACAGGACACAATGCAGGTGAATATGCAGGGTTTCTGCATGCCGGGGACAGGCATCCTCAGGAAGGTGGCTTTGTCACTCAGCAGGAGGATGGAAGGGCTTTTTCCGTCAGACCTGCATCCCGTCTGCATGCGGTGACGGGTGAACGGCCTTTTGAAGTGAATGCCGCCAATGGATGCATCACAAGTTCGGCAATGGTCGGGCAGGAAAGTCAGCATTGCACGGTGTCTGGAAAAACTCAGTCTCAAGCAGCCATTGAATTAACACGTGATGGAAAATCACCGTCCTCAAAGTCTCTTCTGGTTGTATTGCCGGACAAATCACAAATGCTTCTGCATGCAACCGTGCAGGCCTATCAACCGGAAGACAAAAAATCAGGCGCGTGGGAACTGCGCTGCCTCTACACAAGGGAAGGCAAGGCGATTACGATTCATGGGCAGAGCCTTACACCTTTTCTGCCATCCAGCGCTGTTGCAGGGATGCATGTCGCATGTGTACCGGGGAGCACTGGCATGCAGGCATCTGTTCAGGTTTCATCGGACAGTGCGGCTTTAACGGTCTGGCAGGCTGTTTATGATGCGGAGATTGTGACACATCCGTGATCGGAAAGTTTTTTGGAATTTATTCTTATCATAAAATTCTGCTCCTCTTGTTTCCACACCCAACAGTGGTAAAGATAATTTATGACGCGATGAAAGGGATCGGCATTTGAACGCCTTTTCTTTACCATCATTGGTGGTACGCACATGCTGGGAGTTCGTTTTTTGAGATTATCGCGGTACTGACAGACAAATGGTCATGAGCAGAATTGCCTTATGCATGAATGTCCGCGATGAGGCCCGTGATATTGCGGAATGGATCGCGTTTCACGGCGCTGTTGGTTTTCACTCACAGATTATTTTCGATAATTGTTCCACCGATTCGACCCCTGATATAATCAGGGCGGCATCGAAAGTGCTTGATGTGCGGTATCACCATTGGGATCGTATCGATTCACGATATCAGGTGGATGCCTATTTTACAGCCTGCCATGTCTATCGGCATGAATTCGACTGGATCGCTTTTGTTGATTCCGATGAGTATCTGATCCCGGAATTGCCTGTTCACATGGCGGAATATCTGGATGGGTTCAAAGACCGGGAGGTGGGGGGAATCGGCGTCAACTGGGCCACGTACGGGTCCAACGGATTGGTCGATTTTCCTTCCGGACTGATTGCGGAAAGTTTCACCAGACGTTCCAGCGCAGATTTTTTCCCCAATCGGCATATCAAGTCTATTGTTCGTCCACTGTCAGTCATATCCTGTGATAACCCACACTGGTTCAATCTGGATGCTCCTTATGTGGATGCAGTCGGTAATCCCCTGGAATGGTATGTTTCAGACCAGGGTGAAGTGGTGAAAGGGCTGACGAAAGCGATCCCTGATTATAAGGGGGCAAGAATCAATCATTATTTCACCCGTTCTCTGGCGCATTGGAAGCGCAAGGTTAATCGTGGGTATCCAGCGGATATTGCCATCCGTAAAATGGAAGAATTTGAATACTATAACAGAAATGAAATTGAAGATCCGATTGCTGTTCGATACATGCACAATGCCCTGAAAATTCTTGATCGTATTGGTAATCCCTGACGTTTGATTGCCATGCGATCAGAAGGGGAAGGGCTTGCTGTAGATAGGGCGCATGGCTAGACGATTGTGGCGGGTGCGCCCCTTACGGCAATGGCAGGAGCATGATGGTGTTTGCAACGGCTGATCTGGTGGATGCCTATCAGGATCGTCTCGGCTCCTGCTTTATTCAGTTTGCCAGTTATGGCGGCCATGCAGGTTTCAGCGGGCCGGTTCGCACCATCCGCACCTATGAAGATAATGCCCTGATCAAGGCGACGCTCTCTTCCCCCGGTCAGGGCGCTGTGCTGGTCATTGATGGGGGTGGGTCACTGCGCTCTGCCCTTGTGGGAGATGTGATTGCCGGGTTAGCGGTCCAAAATGGCTGGGCTGGCATCATTGTCTGGGGCGTGGTGCGGGATAGTGTGGCGCTCAAAACCTTGCCGCTCGGAATCAAGGCATTGGGAACCAATCCGTGGAAAAGCGGCAAGGCCGGTTCCGGCGTACTGGATGCGCCTGTTTCTTTTGGCGGTGTGACCTTTGCAACCGGTGACTGGGTTTACGCCGATGAGGATGGACTCCTTGTCAGCGCGGGTGGGGCGCTGCCTCAGCTTTAATATTATAGGACTGACACAGGGATGCGCTTGCATCTGACGGGTGCAAACGGCTAGGGTCCGCCTCAAGATATAAATATATCCTTATATGTCATGGAGAGCAGCATGCCCGATACAGCGGTCGCTGAAGACTACAAGGTTCGCGATATTGGTCTGGCCGATTGGGGCCGGAAGGAAATCCGGATGGCCGAGGATGAAATGCCCGGCCTGATGGCGCTGCGGGAAGAGTATGGCAACAGCAAGCCTCTGGCAGGCGCGCGTATTGCCGGCTGTCTGCACATGACCATCCAGACCGCTGTGCTGATCGAAACGCTGACGGCGCTGGGGGCGACTGTGCGCTGGTCCTCCTGTAATATTTTCTCGACGCAGGATCATGCGGCGGCAGCTATTGCGGCGGCTGGTATCCCGGTTTTTGCCTGGAAAGGTCTGTCGGAAGAAGAATTCTGGTGGTGCATTGAACAGACTGTCCGTGGCCCGGATGGCTGGACCCCGAACATGATTCTGGATGATGGCGGCGATCTGACCGTGCTGATGCACGACAAATATCCCGAGATGCTGAAGGATGTCCGTGGTCTGTCGGAAGAAACGACAACCGGGGTGCATCGTCTGTGGGAAATGGCCAAGGCTGGCAAGCTGCTGACCCCTGCGATCAACGTCAATGACAGTGTTACCAAGTCGAAATTCGATAATCTGTATGGCTGCCGTGAAAGCCTGGTGGATGGTATCCGCCGCGGCACTGACGTCATGATGGCGGGCAAGATCGCGGTCGTTGCCGGATTCGGCGATGTTGGCAAAGGCTCGGCGGCGTCACTGCGTAATGCGGGTTGTCGCGTTCTGGTGACCGAGATTGATCCGATCTGTGCATTGCAGGCGGCGATGGAAGGCTATGAAGTTGTCACCATGGATGAGGCCGCTCCGCGTGGTGATCTGTTCGTGACTGCCACCGGCAATGTGGATGTCATCACCATCGACCATATGCGCGCCATGAAGAACCGGGCCATCGTCTGCAACATTGGCCACTTCGATTCCGAGATCCAGATTGAGAGCCTGCGTAACTATCGTTGGGAAAACGTGAAGCCCCAGGTGGACGAGGTCGTGTTCCCCGATGGCAAGCGTCTGATCATCCTGTCGGAAGGTCGTCTGGTGAATCTGGGTAATGCAACGGGCCATCCGAGCTTCGTGATGAGCGCGAGCTTCACCAATCAGGTTCTGGCTCAGATTGAACTCTGGCAGGCGAAGCCGGGCCAATATCTGCCGAACCATGTCTACACGCTGCCGAAGCACCTTGATGAAAAGGTGGCGGCCCTGCATCTGACCAAGGTTGGAGCGAAGCTGACGAAGCTTTCTGACAAACAGGCCGAGTATATCGGTGTTTCTCAGGCTGGTCCGTTCAAGCATGACCTATACCGGTATTGAATATTATTGATATCTGATATTTTTATTGGATTATTTGGTAAAGGCGGCCTTTCAGAGGCCGCCTTTATTATTGCAGGCTGTTTTGAAAGCCATTTGCGGCTTGACGCAAAAGAATCATAATTTTATTCTATGGAACGATAAAAATTTCCTTTATAAAGCTTCATAAAAGGATGCACGTTCAGCCTGAAGCGATGACTTAAGAGCCTCCCCCAAGCGCATCGTGCAGCGAGAGAAAAAGGGCAGAGGTAATGAAAAATAAACTGCTTTCAGCATGCGACTTTTTCGTGACGTCCTGCGTTCTGCGCGAGGCGTCCACTCGGGAACGTCACCAATAAACAGTGTGGCAAAAATTGCTCACAGAGATGTCCAGGATGATGAATACGCCACGTAATACGGTGCAGATTCATGCTGCATCGGCCCAGATAGGGTTGGTGACACCAGGTCTGCCTGCAATGAGGGAGATGCCTGTGGTGGCTTATACCCAGGCCTTGCAGCGTGCTTTGGCACGGATGCCGGCCGCAGAGGTGGTCAAGGATTGGCTGTTTCTGGAGCGATGGGAGCGCTCCCCCACCATGGCAATGGCCTTTGCATTGCGCGTGAACCAGATTCGTCGTGCCAACCCTGAACTCGCCGCGGAAATCCGGGCGGAAATTGCGAATGGCAGGCCACTGACGGATGAAGAACGCGCCTCTCTCAGGAAACAGAAAAGCCCCTCTTGCTAAAGTTTGATGACCAAGCTATATGCCCGCCAGCCGCTGGTTCGGGCCTGATTGAACCGGCAAGGATGGGGCCATAGCTCAGTTGGGAGAGCGCCTGAATGGCATTCAGGAGGTCGTCGGTTCGATTCCGATTGGCTCCACCAAATATTTAAACTCCAGCCATCTCTGGTTGGAGTTTTTTTATTGTCAGCCGCATGGATGTTTTATTCTCATCGTCGCTCATACTGACAGATAGCCAGTATGTCTGCTGCCAGGGATCGACGGATGCCACGGCAATATGCGCGCCATCATCAAGGATGGTATGAAGGGCATGCCATTGGCGTAAACCGTCACAGCCGCGCATGTAGAGATCGGAATACTGGTGCAGGGACAGGCGCGTAAAATCCAGCCCAAGCCCTTCACCTGAAGATTTGGCCATGGCCTCTTTCACTGTCCAGAGCGCCAGAAAATCATCGATATCGCCTTCTCTATTGTCCTGTGCGTGACACAGGATGGACCAGGGCAATATCGTATCCGATGGTGGTCTTTCTTCTACATCGATGCCGACCGGATTTCCTGCCCGCACAGCGATCACCACATGCTGCCCGCTATGGCTGATGTTGAAATGAAGATTGCCATGGGTGAGGGAGGGTTTGCCGTTTGCATCCACATCAAAAACAAGATCTGTGGGATGCAGATTGAGGAATCCGGCCAGCAACCAGCGTTTCAGGGTATGGGCCGCCTGATGACGGTTTCGATCCGCTGGAAGCCGGTAGGTATCCCGGCGGGTCATTTCCTCCTGGCTCAGCCAGGATGGTGGAAAGCCCAATGCCGCCTCGACCGGGAGCGTGGCTACAACCATGGTGTCGTTTGTCAGGGAAAACGGAAATAAGGCCGATGTGACAGGCGAAGTGGTCCAGGGCGTGCTGAGACAGAAAGAGGATTTCACTCTGGATTTTCCAGTCTGGCGTACCATGTGCAGCCATATAGGATGGCAGCGATTCTGATCATGGAACAGAGGTGTCACAATGTCAGTGGATGTGAAATACCAGACGACGGCAACTGCGACTGGCGGCCGGGATGGCAGGGCCAGCACGGCAGATGGGCGGTTTGAAGTGGCATTATCGACCCCCCGGGAGCTTGGTGGCGCGGGCGGAGAAGGCACCAATCCCGAACAGCTTTTTGCCTCCGGTTATGCGGCCTGTTTTCTGGGTGCGCTCAAGGTGGCGGGGCAGCAACTGAAACAGAAAATTCCAGATGCCGCTTCTGTCACCGCCACGATCGGGATTGGTCCACGTTCTGAAGGCGGGTTTGGCATTACGGCGCAGCTTTCGATCCATCTGCCGGGTGTCGAGGCGGCAGAGGCGCAAAAACTGGTGGAAACGGCTCATCAGATCTGCCCTTATTCCAATGCGACACGGGGTAATGTCGATGTAGGACTGGTGGTCGCATAAGACTGCCTGTCCGTTCCGGAAAAGCGCATGAAAATAGGAATTCTCCAGACCGGCCTGCCGCCTGCTCATCTGGTGGCCGACTATGGTGATTATCCGGCGATGGTTTGTCGGCTGCTGGGGGATCGGCATGATTATTCCCTTTTCGACGTTCAGGCGAATCAGTGGCCGCAGGAAAGAGAGGCCGATCGCGGTGGCTGCGATGCCTATGTGATCACGGGCTCGGCGGCCGGTGTGCATGATGACCAGCCATGGATAAAAGCGCTGGAGGATTTCCTGCGGGAGCGGGCAGGAAGGAGCAAACTTGTCGGCATCTGCTTCGGCCATCAGATCATGGCGGAAGCGTTCGGGGGCAGGGTGCAGCGGGCCAGGGTTGGCTGGGGGCTCGGGCTGCATCGTTATCGGCTGCGTTGCCAGACCGTCTGGACGGATCCGGTGGAGGAGATTGCCATTCCGGTTTCTCATCAGGATCAGGTGGTGGAAAAACCGCCTTCAGCGAGGATCATAGCATCCAGCCATTTCACCCCGTTTGCCGTGCTGGAATATCCGTCGCTCGGGGCGGTATCATTCCAGTGTCATCCGGAATTCGATCCGGATTTCGCAGCCGAACTGGTGCATATCCGCCCGCCGGAGCAGGTGGATCAGAAACAGCGGGATCAGGCCCTGGCTTCCCTGCATAGGCCGCATGACAATGCCCGTCTGGGACATTGGATCAATCGCTTTCTGGCGTCCTGACATCCGGCGGAATATCCGCGCGCATCACACTGCCGAAGGAGGGAGAAAATACCGTGAGGTCCACTGCTCGGGCAGCTGCATGGGCGCAGAGAATGCGCAGCGGGCCGCCATGAGTCACAACAATTCGGTTGTGCCGATCGCACATCCATTCCGCCCAGATCTGGTCGATCCGATGGCGCAGCGCCCGCATGCTCTCGCCGTTGGGGGGCGTAAAATCATCGGGTGATGCCGCCCAGCGATCCAGTGCGGTGCGGTCGATATCGTCCCAGCGACTTCCTTCCCAGTCGCCGAAATCAAGCTCCTGAAGTCGTGGATCGATCATGATCGGGGGGGAATGCATTTGCCCGGCCAACCAGTTGGCCAGCCACTGGCAGCGCAAGGCCGGGCTGCTGATGATGATGGCATCCTGCATCTCTGTCAGCTGCGCCAGAATGGCGCGGGCAGCCTCTTCCCGATCATCAGCCAGAGGGACATCAAGGCGGCCATAGCAAAGTCCGCCAGCAATGGCTGGTCTGGTATGGCGGATCAGGGCCAGCTGCATGATGCGTTTATGATCCGGCTGGCTCGTGTGGCGTTGCATCGCTGTTGGAGGACGGTGCCTGCAAGACACCGATCTCCCGAAGATAGGTGATGACTGCCCTGGCCGCATCCTCGGCGGAGGGATGCACCATCAACTGCCCATTTCCTTGCGCTCCGGCTTTCGCAATCAGACGAGGACGGGCACGATAGGGGCGTTCCTCGATATCAGAGGAGGGTGCCTTCACCATGCCTTCATGCTCCGGCAACAGGGTGGAGGCTTCGATAGTCTCGATCACGCCTTTCCGCATAGCGGCAAATGCGAAAGGCAGCGGCCGTGGCGCTGCCGGATGCACGGTCAGCACGCAGGGCAGTTGGATGCTGACGGCCCGCCTGGCGCCTTTTGGCCTGGCCTGAAGCAGATGAAGTGTGGTCCCCGCTGCCGTATCACGATCAATGGCGGCAATATCGGCGGCAATCGGCCAGCCCAGCGCCTGTGCCAGACGATAGGGCAATGTGCCGCTATCCATGCCGCCTTGTGCGCGGCGGCCTGTCAGGATCAGATCGGGCGGGTTGCGGCGGATGAAAGCCAGCAGCGCGGGCAGTGGATCAATATCGGCGTCCTGACGCAGCATGACGATCCGGTTCAGCCCATGGCCGGGCACGTCACGCAACGGCGTGGCCTCCGGCCCTGCATGCAGACCGGAGACATGGGCCCCGAGCTGGTGGGCAAGGGCGATGGCCTGCGTTTCTTCCATCACGGGGGCGGCCCGGCCTGAGACGGGATGGCACCCGGCCGAGAGCAGCACCAGCACGTTCAGACGGTTGGTATTGGATATGTCTGACTGGGTCATGGCGTTTCCCTGCCTGGGCTGTGATCGTCCGGGTTAACCCTTTCCCGGCTGGCATCGCGCTCTGCTGCCAGGGCAGCGAGGATGGCCGGCATGATGTCCTGTGCATCGGCGACGATGGCAAGCCCGGCCCGGGCGATCATGGCGGCGTGCAGATCGGTATTGACTGCAACGACATGCTCCACGCCCGCCACACCCTGAAGGTGCTGCGGCGCCCCGGCAATGCCGAGCGCGAAATAACAGGTGGCATCAAGGATGCTGCCGGTTGCCCCGACCTGCCGGTCGCGTGGCATCAGCCCGGCATCGCAAATCACCCGGCTGGCCCCTGGCGTCGCGCCGAGTGCAGCGGTCAGAGCGTGGAAGGTTGCAAAATCGGTGATGCCATTCCCGGCGGAGACGACGAACGATGCTTCTGTCAGAGCCAGCTTCCCTGCATCGGGGGGAATGTCGCGCCAGCCCGTCAGGGCACTGGCCTCCACCTGAGGCAGTTCCAGCGGGATAGGGCGCGCTTCATGCCGGATGCCGGTATGGGGTGCGGCACGATCGGCGCTCAATGCCAGCAGAGGCGGCGGCACCATCCGTTGCTCACGCCGGCGGGCATGGCTGGGGCGGATTGCCTGAGACGCGGACAGGGCCTCGATATCGGTGGCGATGTCCAGCCCCGACAGGGCGGCGACACGGCGTGCCAGATCGCCGCCATCAGGGCTTTCCGGGAACAGAACGTGTTTCGGGTGCAGGTGGGCAATCGCGGCGGCCAGAGCGGCAGCACGCGACTCGACAGAATCATCCTCGCACTGAATGAGGCGGTCGGCGCCGTTGTCACCCGCATCGGCCAGCGGGGGGCCGAACAGCACGACGGCGCCTTGTCCGGCGGAACCCGCTTTGTCAGCAAGGGTCCGGGCGGCGCCCAGTATCTGCCGGTCATGCGGTGACAGGCGTCCCCCTGCCGCATCAGGCACGGCGAGGATCAGGAAAGCGGGATCCTCGATTATACGGATGCGCGGTGCGGTTTCCTGCATGCGTGCGGCAGGAGAGGCGGTGGAGGAAGCTCCCCCCTGCCAGGCGCGATCCAGACGCGGGCGGGAAGCAGGAGAGGGCACGGCCTGTGCCAGCGTTTCGGTTCGCGGGTTGCGACGGCGGCGGCCAAAGGGAGACCCAAAGGGAGAGGCTCCGGCATCAAGTGTGACCGCTGCCAGCTGGTAACGTGGCCGCTCCCCTCCGCTCACACGGCGTGCCTCTCGCAGGGCGCGAGGATCGAGACGGGGGCGAGTCATGCCACAACCTCCGGCAGGGCGGTTTGTGACGGCGGCGGCACCCGGGTTTTGGCATGCTCGATGCTGTCCAGCAGCAATTCAGCAATATCCTTGACCTCGGGGCGGTCTCCGGTGACGCCTTCCAGCATGGCGGTGCAGCCGGGACATCCAACCGCGACGATGGAGGCGCCCACGCCCTGAGCATGGCTCATGCGGATATCGGGGATACGCTTTTCTCCCGCAATATCGCTGACCGGCGCACCACCGCCACCGCCGCAGCACATGGCGCGTTCCCCATGCCGCTCCATCTCGACACGATGGGTGGTGAGACGATCCAGAATGCGACGGGGGGCATCCACCTCACCATTGTAGCGCGCCAGATAGCAGGGATCATGATAGGTGACGGGACGGTTTTCGGATTTCACAGGATTCAGTTTGCCCGTTGCAATCAACTCATCCAGCAGCGCGGTGTGATGCAGCACTGGCCATGTTGCCCCGAAAGCCCGGTATTCGTTGCGCAACGTGTGCAGCGCATGCGGGTCCGCGGTGACGATGCGGCGGAAGCGACGGCGCTTCAGCGTGGCGATATTGTCCTGCGCCAGACGCTGGAAACTGGCCTCATCACCCAGCCGCCGCGCCAGATCGCCGCAGTCCCGTTCCTCCGCGCCCAGGACGGCGAAATCAACGCCAGCCTGCCGCATCAGCGCGATCAGTGCCCGCAGGCTCCGGCCATAGCGCAGATCGAACGCACCTTCGCCCAGCCATAGCAGGATATCGGTTTCTCCCTGTTCCTCCAGCACTGGCAGGGTCATCCCGGCGGCGAAATCAGTTCGTGATGCCAGCGCCCGTCCGCCCGCATCATCGGCGTAACGCAGATGATGCAGTGGCTGGGCGGCTTTTTCCGGAATAGCCCCCAGTTCCAGCGTCTGGAAGCGGCGCATATCGACGATGGCGTCCACATGCTCGATCAGCATCGGGCATTCATGCACACAGGCGCGGCAGGTGGTGCAGGACCACAGCGTATCCGGATGAATCACCGCCTCCGCGCCGATGATCGGGCGATGCGCACCGCCATGCCCCGCCACCGGACGCGCTTGTGGATAGGGGCTGCCTGTATAGGCGTCGCCGCCATGCAGGGCGAACGTCAGGTCCTGAATCAGCTTTTTGGGGTTGAGTGGTTGTCCGGCGGCAAAGGCGGGACAGGCCTGTTCGCAGCGCCCGCATTGAATGCAGGCATCGAAACTTGCCAGACGATTCCAGGTGAAATCGGCAGGTGTTGAAACACCCGACTGCCCTGCTTCCAGATCGAGCGCAAGCAGCGCTGTATCACGGTCCCCCTCGAAACGGCCCCCCTTGAAACGGCCCGGACGCGGATGCGCCGCCAGATGCAGCGATCCGGCGACGGCATGTCGCATTGGTCCGTTCGGCAGATGTGCCACCAGTGCCAGACCACCGGTCAGTGTCATCACTGCTCCGGCGGCTCCTGACGCGTGGGACAAAACATCCGGCAGCATGCCATGCAACGCCGCACCGACCGAGGCGGTCAACCCGCCGGTCAGATAAAGCCCAAGCCAGAGCGGCAAAGTCAGAAAGCGACCGGCTGACAGATGCGGCGGTGTTGTCGGGCTGCGCCGTGCCGCGACGTGACGCACACCGTTCAGACCGATGGCGTAGAATGCGGCGGTGACGATCCAGAACAGGGAAGCAATCACGCCGTCCCGATGCAGCACTGGCAGGATGGTGGAGAGCAGCGTCAGCACCGATCCGGCCAGCAGCCCGCCCGCCACCAGCTTGTGCATCCGGGCGTTCTCCGGCCTGCGCTCGACGACGTGATGCACATCAACCAGATAGCGGCGGGGCATGGCAATCAGCCCGCGAACCCAATCCACATCCGTTTTCTGTCCGACCCGCCAGCGCAGGACGATGCGTAGTGCCTGAACCAAGACCAGCAGGATCAGAAACCAGATAACCAGCAACAGCGGTGTGCCCGGATGCATGGCGGGGACTCCTTCCGTACCTGCTTACAGATCCTTGCAGAGTCGGAGCGCGTCGTACATCGCCGCATGGATGTTGCGGCCAGCCACGGCGTCGCCAATCCGGAACAGGCTGAAACGTCCTGTTTGTGCTTCCGCCTGCGATGCGCCCCGCAGCAGGGATGGAAGATCCGTGACGCCGTGGTTGCTGGACTGGTCTTTCAGCGCAAAATAGGTGTCCTCGACCGGCAGCGTGCCAAAATCGGCCACCACCTGATCGATCACGCGCTCTTCCTCGGCATCCGTCATCGTGTTGCGCAGCACTGCCACCAGACGGTTGCCCTCACGATAGACTTCCATCAGTTCCAGATTGGGCGAGAGAATAACACCAAGTTTGTAAAGTTCCCGCAGATGCACGGGCTGATTGGTGGTACCGACCTCCTGCGCGATCATCCGGTCATGAGTGACGAATTCCACCAGTGCGCCGCGCTGGGACATTACCTCGGCGACGGAGGCGGCATTATGCTGACCCATTTCGTCATACAGCAGGACACTTCCGGCGGGCTGGACCCGTCCGGTCAGAATGTCCCAGCTTGAAATAATATGTTCTGCCCCCGGAATATGGCCGGGATTGGGCAGCCCGCCGGTTGCGATGATCACCGTATCCGGTCGCTCCGCCTGGATCAGCGCGGCGGTGGCTTCGGTGTTCAGGCGCAGATCGACGTTCAGGCGGCGGATCTGGCTCAGCAGCCAGCGGGGAATGCCGGACAGGGCTTCACGCCATGTTCCTTTGGCAGCGATGTTGATCTGACCGCCCACTTCGCCGGAGCGCTCGAACAGCACGACCTGATGACCACGCTCGGCACAGACCCGTGCCGCCTCCAGCCCGCCGGGACCGGCGCCGACGACAACAATTTTCTTCTGTCGATCTGCTTTTGCGATGACATGCGGCATGGTGGCTTCCCGCCCTGTCGCCGCATTCTGCAAACACAGCGCATCACCACCGACATAGATGCGGTCAATACAATATCCCGCCCCGACGCATTGGCGGATATCGTCTTCCCGTCCCTCGCTGAGCTTGCGGACCAGATGCGGATCGGCGATATGCGCCCGTGTCATTGCCACCATATCCACATGGCCTTCGGCCACGGCACGGGCGGCGGTGGCCAGATCGGTCACGCGCTGGGCATGGAAAACAGGGACATCGACCTCCCGCTTGATCGCGCTGGCCAGATGCAGGAACGGTGCGACCGGAAAGGCCATGTTCGGCAGGCTGACCGCATGCGCCATGTCATCGCGTGCCTGACCGCCCAGAATGTTCAGGAAATCCACCAGCCCCTGCCGCGCATATTCGGAGGCAATGGCCACGCATTCTTCCTGAGACAGGCCTTGTGCATACAGCTCGTCGCCGGACATGCGCATGCCGATCAGCAGATCGTCCCCGGCGGCTTCCCGCATGGCACGCAGCACCTCGATGCCAAAGCGCATGCGGTTTTCCAGCGAGCCGCCGTAACGGTCAGTGCGTTTGTTGACGTCCGGACTCCAGAACTGGTCCAGCAGATGGCCATGGGCCCCGGAAATCTCGAATCCGTCCAGGCCGCCTTCCTTGCAGCGGCGCGCCGCCTGCGCGAAATCGGCGATGACGCGATCAATATCCTCCTGCTCCATCGCCTTGGGCAGAGAACGGCTGGCCGGTTCACGACGGACGGAGGGCGCCATCACCGGCAGCCACTGATCCGTATCCCATTTCGTGCGGCGGCCCATATGCGTCAGCTGGATCATCAGCTTTGCGCCATGGCGGTGAATCCGCTCGGAGAACTCCTGAAAATACGGAATGATGCTGTCATCCGTAACGGCAATCTGGTTCCACGGCGTCGCCGGGCTGTCAGCCGAGACGGAGGAGGAGCCGCCAAACATGGTCAGGCCGATTCCGCCTTTCGCCTTTTCCTCGTGATAGAGCTGATAGCGCTCTTTGGGCTTGCCATCCTGACCATAACCGGGGGCGTGGCTGGTGCTCATCACGCGGTTGCGGAAGGTGACACCGCGAATGGTTAACGGTTTCAACAGGGCGTCGGCATTGGCGATCATCGGCACATTCCGGGGCAGGCGGGTGGGAGGAGGGAAGGCGTCGGCGGTGAGTCAGGCGCGTCAGGGTATACTCACGCGCTCATGGCGCGGCGAATGCCCGTATCGCAGCCGGTAGGCGTTGCTGAAGGACGCGCCGGAGGAAAAGCCGCAGGCGACGCCGATTTCAGTGATGGGCATGGCGGTCTGGCGCAGCAGCAACTGGGCGCGCTCCAGCCGGACGGAGGCAGCATAGGCGGCGGGCGTCATGTTCAGGTGCTGCTTGAACAATCGCTCCAGCTGGCGTGACGACAGACCGGCGAGGGAGGCGGCATCGGCGATGGACAGGGGATCATCGGACGGGTTCTGCGCATTGGCTTCCAGCAGCGCCACGGCATGGGCCAGCCGCGGATGCCGTGCAGCGGTGCGGGGCAGATGCTGCCTCTCTCCGCCCTGACGGGGTTTGATCAGGAACTGGCGCGCCACGGCATCGGCCGCGCGCGGACCGAGACGGGCAGCGATCAGCGCCAGCATCATATCCAGTGGCGCAGTACCGCCGGTGCTGGTGAAGCGGTCGCGATCGATCACGAACAACTCATCCCGGAATACGATGTCGGGAAATTCCTCACGGATGGCCGCCAGATCTTCCCAGTGAATGGCGCAGGCATAGCCCGACAGCATCCCGGCCTCGGCCAGCACGAAACTGCCGGTGCATAACGCACCGAGTGCGCCGCCGCGACGGATATGACGTTGCAGTGCGGGGAACAGGCGACGGCTGGTGGTCCGTCGGATATCGACACCGCCGCAGATCAGCAGCAGGTCGATCGGTGCGGCATCGGCCAGTCTGACCGTCGGTCCCAGCGACAGGCCATTGCTGGCCTGTGCCGGTTCGCCATCCAGCGTCAGCACCTGCCATGAATAGGCATCACTGCTGGTGACACGATTGGCCATCCGGCACGCCTCGATCGCGGAACTCATCGCAATCATCGAGTAATTCGGCAGAGTCAAAAAACCGATTCTGCCGATTTCCGCAGGGAGGCGTGCAGGCGTGTCGATCATCGCTCGACGACCAGATCCGTCAGTGGCCTGGAGCAGCAGGGCAGGAACATGCCCTGATCGACTTCTTTCTGCCGGATGCCACCATTATGCTTCATCTCGACCCGGCCGGAGACCAGCTTCGACTTGCACGTGCCGCACACGCCCTTGGAGCAGGAGGCAGGCAGTTTCAGCCCGGCCCGGCGACCGGCCTGCAACACGGTGGTATCCGGATCGCAGTCGATCTGCCTGTCGCTTTTGCTGAAGGTGATGGAAAAACCACCCGATGCAGCGACAGCCTCTGCTTCGGCGGCGGCTTCGGGTTCTTCCTGTGCCAGTATGCCGAAATCGAAACTTTCCTCGTGGTGGCGACGCATGTCGAATCCGGCTTCGGCCAGGATCGCTTTGGCGGCTGCCATGAACGGGGCGGGACCGCAGACGAACACTTCGCGCTCCATGAAGTCCGGAGCGATCCGGGTCAGCAGCGCGGTGTTCAGACGACCGCGATATCCGTTCCATACTTCACCGGCGGAATCTGCCTCGCACAGGAAGGCGACGTTGAATCCAGGCCGTGCGCGCGCCATCAGGGACAGCTCGTCACGGAAGATGATGTCTGCCGGGCTGCGTGCGGCATGTACGAACACTGTATCGGCCTCGGCCGCCAGATCGTATTGTGTGCGGGCCATGGCCATCAGCGGCGTGATGCCGCTGCCGCCGGACAGGAACAGATATTTCGGCGCCGGATGATGGGCGTTCGTGAAATCGCCCATCGGACCAACGGCACGAATGCGCATGCCCGGTTTCAGGTTGTCATGCAGCCAGTTCGATACCGGCCCGTTCGGCACCCGCTTGACGGTGATGCTGAGCAGGTCCGGGCGTGTAGGAGCAGAGGAGATCGTATAGCAGCGATTGATCTTCTGCCCGCCGATTTCCAGATCCAGCGTCACGAACTGACCGGGCAGATGCCGGAACAGACACGGATTGGCCGGCGAGAAGAAAAACGTGCGCACATCATGTGTTTCCTGCCGCACGGCGCGGCAGATCAGCACATCATCCGCATCGGCATTCCACTGCGCCGGCAGGGCGGAGAGGGGTGAGAAAGCGTTCACTGTGCGCCATCCTGCTGCGCTGCTTTCATGCGGGAGACGTACCAGTTGCTGAATTTCTCAACCAGCATCTCGGTATAAGGGGAGTATGGGCCGGGCTGATAGCCCGGGGTGCGCACACCTTGCTGGGTGATCCCGACCAGATCGCTATCCTGCTGGTTGGTAGCTTCCCACACACTTTTCAGATGATCGAGGTTATAATCAATGCCTTCACGCGCATCCTTGTGCACCAGCCATTTGGTGCGCAGCAGAGCGGTTTCCGCATCAATCGGGAACACCGCGAAAGTTACGATATGATCGCTCATGAAATGATGCCAGGAATTCGGCTGGGTCCAGAAGGACAGAGCGCCCAGCCTGCGTTCCGTCAATTCACCCAGCAATTTCGTGCAGGCGACCTTGGTGTCGGAGGTTTCGCTTTCGCCGGCACCGGAAATCGGCAGACGCTGGGTGCGGAAACCGGTCACGCGGTCATCAAGATGGTCGATCTCGCGGGAGGGAAGGCCACGCGCTTCCCACTCGGCGGTATTGTTGTTGACGAGGCAGTTATATTCCTCGGCGGCTTTCTGTCCGTCCTCATCCAGTGATTCAGGCGCAAAACCAAACCCGAATTCGAAAATGGAGGCGGTCAGTTCGGGATGGGAACCGGCGCAGTGATAGCACTCGCGGTTGTTTTCCATCACCAGCTTCCAGTTGCCGCGCTCGATGATGTCCATCTCGAAGGCGATCTTGGTGTCGGGAATGGCGTGAGGGGCCAGATACGGTGTCATCTCCCGCGCCATATCCTCGATATCGGCAGGCGGTTCATCGGCGAAACACAGGAAGATCAACCCTGCGACATTGCGCACATGAACCGGCTTCAGACCATGACAGGACGGATCGAAATCCGCCCCCATATGATCGGCATACAGCAGAGGGCCTTCGGTGGAGTAGGTCCACATATGATACGGGCAGACCAGATTGCCAACGCTTCGCTTGCCTTCGGGAACAATGCGGGCACCGCGATGGCGGCAGACATTGTGGAAAGCGCGAATTTCCATATCGTCGCTGCGCACGACAATGGCGCTGAAGCGACCGATCTGCAGGGCCATGACATCGCCCGGTTCGGCAATATCCGGCTCGACACCGACATAAATCCAGTGCTTGCCGAAAATCGTCTCGATATCGGCCTGAAGAATGTCGGGTGAGGTATAGAACGGCGCTTCCAGCGTATAGCCACGCTTGCGCCGTGCCAGCAGGGAAGGGAGAGAATCCAGGGTAAAGCGGAGATCGTCGGGCATGGGACGAACCTTGAGGGAGGTGGCGTTAACTCCTACTTAAAAGCCGAGTTTATTCCGAAATTCATCATAAGCGACATTTTTTTTATCAATCCCGGTATCTATGCGTTTTGCGCAGAGGTCAGAAAGGGCCGGAAAGAATAGAGCTTTGTCCTGCTGCCGGTCAGGAGAGGCGCTTTATGGAAAGCGACGGTTTTTCAGCGCGGGCCGGTTCTGTTTTTCTTACAGGGAATCGGCGTAAATCCGGGTAGACGTCAGGCTGTCCCGATCCGGCAGCGGATCATTGGATTCTGCGGCGGGGGGCGCATTGCGCCGGGCTGCGCTGGGGGCCACGCCATGCGCAGCCTTGTAGAGGCGGGAGAAATGGGCGCAGTCTGAAAAACCGGCATCCAGAGCAATTTCCGTCACGCTACGCTGGGTATTGTCCAGCAGGAAGCGGGCAAAACGAAGCCGTAATGAGCGGTATACGGCAGCCGGTTTCTGTTGCATCGCAGCGGCAAACAACCGTTCCAGCTGGCGTGCAGACAGATCCAGCCGTTCAGCAATGGCGCTGACTGGCAGAGGCTCCGCCATGTTCTGCTCCATGATCAGCAGGGCACGGCGCACGCGCGGATCAGTCACGCCCGCGGCCAGCGGCGGGTGTGGCTGGGCGGCGGTTTCACCGCGGGCTTCATCCAGCAGCAGCACCTGGCGGCTTTTCATGGCGGTAGAGCGGCCGAGATGTTTTTCGACGATCCAGGTCGCCAGATCGGCTGCTCCGCCCCCGCCCGCGCAGGTGATGCGGTCGCCATCGACCAGAAACAGCCGGTCGGCCAGCACGGCCTGATCGGGAAATTCGTCGGTGAAATCCTGATGATGATACCAGCTGACGCAGGTGGTGCGGTCTTTCATCAATCCTGCCCGGCACAGCAGAAAGCTGCCGGTGCACAGACCGACCAGCGTTGTGCCGGCTCTGGCGGCGGATTGGAGGTAGGCAACCGTCTCCTGATCGAAAGGACGCCCCGCATGCAGCAGGCCACCGACAACGACGATATAGTCCAGTTGTCTGGGATCGATGAAACCGGTGGTCGGGCCGATGGTGATGCCGCAACTGGCCGAGATCGTGCCCGGGCGGCTGCCCATGATGGACCATTGGCAGCGGATCGGGCGGCTCATATCGCCCTCATCCGCCGCAAGGCGCAGGTGATCGACGAACAGGGAGAATGGCGCCAGCGTAAAGCTGTCCGCCATGACGAAGCCGACCGTCAACGCCCGTCGGCGTGGAGGATCAGCACTCGGTGAAGTTAACCGCAAGGCCACCTTGGCTGGTCTCCTTGTATTTGCTTTGCATGTCGGCACCGGTCTGACGCATCGTCGCAATCACACGGTCGAGGGAGATATGGTGCGTCCCGTCGCCGCGCATGGCCAGAGACGCGGCGTTGATCGCCTTGATCGCGCCGAAAGCGTTCCGCTCGATACAGGGAATCTGCACAAGCCCTGCCACCGGGTCGCATGTCATGCCAAGATGATGTTCCATCCCGATTTCAGCGGCATTTTCGATGCGGGCATTATCGGCCCCCATCGCGGCAGCGAGCCCTGCGGCGGCCATGGAGCAGGCCACGCCGACTTCTCCCTGACAGCCGACTTCAGCACCGGAGATGGAGGCGTTCATCTTGAACAGCGCCCCGATGGCGCAGGCGGCCAGGATGAAATCCTGCATGCCCGCTTCCGATGAACCAGGCACCATATCACGGTAATAACGCAGCACGGCTGGTACCACGCCTGCCGCGCCATTGGTCGGGGCGGTGACTACCCGCCCACCGGCAGCGTTTTCCTCATTCACCGCAATGGCGAACAGGCTGACGCGATCCATCGCTTCGGTTGGCGGACGATCGTTGCGGGCCTGTTCGGATTCCATTTTGCGCAGCAGGGAAACGGCGCGGCGGCGCACGTTCAGGCCACCCGGCAAAATTCCTTCGGTGCTCAGTCCACGGTCAATGCAGCGCATCATCGTGTCGATGACGCGGGTGATATGGGCATCGACCTCTTCTTTCGGGCGCACGGCATATTCGTTGGTGCGTACGATCTCCGGAATACGCAGCCCGGTTTCTTCACCGATGCGGAGCAGATCAATGCCGGAGCGGAATTCATAGGGTGCGGAGGGTCCGTCAATGACCGCCGCCGGGGCAAAAGCCTCCCGCACCACAAAGCCGCCGCCGATCGAGCACCAGCGTTCATGGCACAGGGTTTCCCCTGCCGCATCATAGGCGGTGAAGGCAAGCGTGTTGGGATGCTCGGGCGTTTCCGTGAGCATGTCGAAGATCACGTCACGCTCCGGCACCAGACAGATGGGATGCCGTCCGCCCAGCGACAACATCCGATGCGCCTCAATCCGGGCAATCAGGGATTCGGCGGCATCGGGATCAACCGTATCGGGTTGTTCCCCGGCCAGACCAAGCAGCACGGCTTTTTCAGTGCCGTGGCCCTTTCCGGTCCATGCCAGCGACCCGAACAGATCGACGCGAACCCGCACCACCTGCTCCAGCCGGTCTCCGAGACCCAGAATGAAGGCATAGGCAGCCTTCATCGGTCCGACAGTGTGGGAAGAGGAGGGGCCGATACCGACCTTGAAGAGTTCGGAAACGCTGATCATGCTGATCTCTTCAGGTTGTCAAGCCGCCTCGCGGCGGGCTTCGTCAAGCAATTCCCACACATAAGGGGCGAAAGACCGCCAAACTTCCACATGAAACTGAGTGGATGAGAGACGCCAGAGCACGATTTCCGCCTTGTGGTAGATGGTGCGCGTGCACATGCCGACCGGAAAAGCCGCCTCGGACAGATCGAGCGGGCAACCGGTGTTCAGTGCGTCTGCCGCCCTCTCTCCCTCAATCAGCAGGCCAATCTGCCGATGGGATACATCGACCAGCGCATGCGGCACATCCTTCAGCGCTGCTTCCAGAGCCGGGGCGAGGTCGTCCGCCTCATCACTCAGGATCAGCGTTTCTTCCGGCCCCATCCACAGGGCGGCGCGTTCACCCTGCACAGTGGCGCGCAGAGCCTGTGGCAGGGAGAAGCCCAATGCGCCATCAGCATTGGCACGGGCGCCCTCACGCAGATGAAGGGTGAGGCGACGGCGGGGGGCCGTTACGCTCATGGAGGCAATGCCGGTGCTGATCCCGGTCAGCGGGGCAAGGCGCGGTGGAAAGGTCACGTCAGCCATTGAGCCGCACTCCTTCCGGATCATAGAACACAAACTCGGTGATTTTCGCGGCGATCGTTCGACCGGGCATCGGAATATATACGGTCTGCCCGATTCTGGACCGTCCGCCTTTGATCATGGCCAGCGCAATGGAGCGGCCCAACGTAGCGCTGCGATAGGCGCTGGTGACGTGCCCGATCATGGGCATCGGCAGCGGATGCGCCGGATCGGCCACGATCTGCGCGCCTTCTTCCAGCACGATGGTCGGATCATCTGTCAACAGACCGACAAGTTGCTTGCGATTCGGGTCTTTCATCGATGTGCGCTCAAGCGAGCGTTTGCCGACGAAATCCTTCTTCGCCTTGCCAATGGCCCAGGCCAGCCCGACATCGTCCGGTGTGGCGGTGCCATCGGTTTCCTGACCGACGATCACATAGCCTTTTTCGGCACGCAGCACATGCATCGTTTCCGTGCCGTACGGCACGATGCCGAAGGCCTGCCCGCGCTCATACACTGCTTCCCAGACCGCCCGGCCGTAATCCGCCGGAACGTTCAGTTCGTAGCCCAGCTCACCGGTGAAGCTGACGCGGAACAGACGGCCCGGCACCCCGGCAATGGTGGCGTCGGCGACGCTCATATGCGCGAAGTCGCTCAGATCCACACCCTCGATCAGGGGTGCGATGATGTCGCGGGCCTTCGGACCCTGCACTGCGATCACCGCCCATTGTTCGGTGGTGGAGGTCAGCCAGACATTGAGTTCAGGCCACTCGGTCTGGCGGTAATCCTCCATCATCGCCAGCACGCGCGGTGCGCCGCTGGTGGTGGTGGTGACGTGGAAACGATCCTGCGCGATACGCCCGATCACGCCGTCATCGGTGATGAACCCGTCTTCACGCAGCAGCAGGCCATAACGGCATTTGCCGGGTTTCAGCTTGTCCCACGCGTTGACATACAGACGGTTGAGGAACTCTGCCGCATCCGGTCCGACCACTTCGATCTTGCCAAGCGTGGACGCATCGAAAATACCGGCTGCGGCACGGGCCCGGGCGCATTCACGCAGCACCGCCGCATCCATATCCTCGCCATCCTGCGGGAAGTAGCGGGCCCGTTTCCAGATGCCGACATCCTCGAACACCGCGCCATGTTCTTCGGCCCAGCTATGGATCGGCGTCTTGCGCAGTGGATCGAACAGGTCGCCGCGTGCCGTGCCTGCGAACGAGCCGAAAGTGACCGGGGTGTAGGGCGGGCGGAACGTGGTCAGGCCGATCTGCGGCACTGGTGTATCCAGCGCACCGGACACGATGCCCAGCGCGTTCATGTTGGAGGTCTTGCCCTGATCGGTGGCCATGCCGGTGGTGGTGTAGCGCTTCACATGCTCGATGGAGCGGAAGCCCTCCCGCACGGCCAGTTTGATGTCCTTGGCGGTTGCGTCGTTCTGGAAGTCCACGAACGCCTTGGCATAGGGGGAGCGGCGGTTATGCGGTACCTCACCGATGAAGCCGCCCGTTCCCGCTGCGGGAGCACTGACCTGGAAAATACGGCTGTTGCCGCCCTTCGCAGCGTCCAGACCGGCGGAATACCCGTCTTCCAGTGCTACAGCGAGGCCGAAATGACCCGCACAGGCACCGGCAGAGCGTTCATGCTCCGCATGTGTGCCGGGCACGTAAATCTGTCGTTCCGCATCATAGACCAGCTGGCCACGGGACTGGCTGAACAGATGCACGGTGGGGGTGAACCCGCCACACATCAGCACCAGATCGCAGCGGATATGCTCATCACGTCCCTGTTTGCCGCCAATGCGGGCGGAGGAGACGCGCAGATGGCCACCGGTGCCGATCACGGCCGATCCCATCCGGATCGGCAGACGGGCATCACGAGCCGCGGCAATACGCTCGCCGTCCGCATGCTCACGCAGATCGGCGATGGCGGCGATCTCGACCCCCGCTTTCGCAAGCGCGACCGCCGTGCTGTAGGCTTCGTCGTTGGCGGTGGTGATCACCGCTTTCGTGCCTGGCTTCACGCCATAACGCTGGGCATAAATACGGGCGGAATCGGCCAGCATGATGCCGGGACGGTCATTTTCCGGGAATACCAGCGGCCGTTCGAGGGATCCGGTGGCAAGCACCACCTGTCCGGCCCGGACATGCCACATCCGCTCACGCGGAGTGTTGGGCAGGATGGCGGGCAGATGATCGGTGATGCGCTGTGCCAGCCCCACGAAATTATGGGCATAGTAACCGAACGCCGTGGTGCGGGGCAGCAGGGTCACGCGCGGGTCGGCCGCAAGCTGCGCCAGCGTGTCGGACAGCCACAGCTCGGCAGGCTTGCCGTCGATCTGCGCACCGTTCGGTGCCAGCAGGGAGCCACCCATTTCCGACTGTTCGTCGCACAGGATCACTCTGGCGCCGGCATCGGCGGCGGCCAGAGCGGCAGCGAGACCGGCCGGACCGGCGCCGACGATCAGCACGTCACAATGGGCGTAACGCTGGGCGTAGTGATCGGCATCCGGGGCGGTCGGGGCCTTGCCCAGACCGGCGGCGCGACGGATCACCGGCTCATAGAGCTTGTCCCAGGCTTTGCGCGGCCATTTGAAGGTCTTGTAGTAGAACCCGGCCGGGAAGAACGGTCCCAGCGCGTTGTTGATCGCGCCGATGTCGAAAGACAGGGACGGGTTGCGATTCTGGCTTTCCGCCACCAGACCGTCATACAGCTCCACCTGCGTTGCGCGCAGATTGGGGGTGTAGCGGCTCTGTTCGGCGCCCACGCCCACCAGAGCATTCGGCTCATCGGCTCCGGCGCTCAGCACACCGCGTGGACGGTGATATTTGAACGACCGGCCCATCAGATGCACGCCATTGGCGAGCAGTGCGGAGGCGAGCGTATCGCCCTGCGCACCCTGATAGGTCTTGCCGTCAAACGTGAAGGAAAGCGGTTTGTCGCGCCGGATGCGGCCGCCCTGCGGCAGGCGGAAGGGCGCGGAATGGATGCTGGGGCTCGTCATGAGCGGGACTCGCCGATCTTGTAGGTGCTGAGGATGACGTCGGTGCGGGTATCACGCACCGCGTTGAAGAAGCGGCCGCAGCCATGAGCATGCCGCCACCGTTCCGCGTGCTCTCCCTTGGGGTTGGAGCGCATGTAGAGATAGGCGGTCCATTCCTCATCACTGAGCAGGGCGGGATCGGCTGGGCGAACCAGATGCGCTTCCCCGCCATAGGTGAATTCGAGTTCGGGTCGCTGACCGCAATAAGGACAGGTAATCAGCAGCATCGTGTCGCCCTTCCGTGCCGGGATGGGAATGAATTAATGCGCAACCGCAGCAGCGGCCGCTTCGTCGATCAGGAATCCGTCCCGGAACCGCTCGATGGTGAACGGGGCGTTGATTTTGTGAGGCTCGTCACGGGCGATGGTGTAGGCCAGCAGATGGGCCGCGCCTGGTGTGGCCTTGAACCCGCCTGTGCCCCAGCCGCAATTCACATACAGGCCGGGTACCGAGGTTTTCGCGATGATGGGAGAACGGTCCGGCGTCACATCGACGATGCCCCCCCAGTTGCGCAGCATCCGCATGCGGCGGAACATCGGGAACAGCTCGCAGATGGCATCCAGCGTATGGGTGGCGATATGCAGGCCGCCGCGCTGGGTGTAGCTGGTATAGGCATCAGTGCCTGCCCCGATCACCAGCTCACCTTTGTCGGACTGGCTGATATAGGCGTGAATGGTGTTGCTCATCACCACGCAGGGGAAGACGGGTTTAACGGGTTCCGACACCAGCGCCTGCAACGGATAACTTTCGAGAGGCAGGCGAACACCGGCCATGCCCAGCACCATACTGGTATGACCCGCGGCGGACACGCCGATTTTCGGGGTGCGAATCACGCCGCGTGTCGTTTCCACCGCCTCTACCGCGCCGGATGCATTCCGGCGGATCCCGGTGACTTCACAGTTTTGTATAATATCGACACCAAGGGCATCAGCCGCGCGTGCATAACCCCAGGCCACCGCATCATGGCGGGCCGTTCCCGCCCGGCGCTGCAACGCGGCCCCCAGTACGGGATGGCGCATATTGTTGGAGATATTCAGCGGCGGGCAGAATTCTTTCGCTTCTTCCGCCGTCAGCCATTCATTATCGACGCCGTTCAGACGATTGGCGTGAACATGTCGCTTGAAGCTCTGCACGTCGTGAACGTTATGGGCCAGCATCAGCACGCCGCGCTGGCTGAACATCACATTATAGTTCAGTTCCTGCGTCAGCCCTTCCCAGAGCTTCAGCGCATGATCATACAGGGCAGCGCTTTCATCGAACAGGTAGTTGGAACGGATGATCGTCGTGTTACGGCCGGTATTACCGCCGCCAATCCATCCTTTTTCCAGGACGGCGATGTTACGCAGCCCATGTTCCTTGGCCAGATAATATGCGGCGCCGAGACCATGGCCGCCCCCGCCGATGATAACGGCGTCATAGGCTGCTTTCGGCTCAGGATCCCGCCACTGCCGCTGCCAGCCGCGATGGCCGCCCAGCGTGTTCCGGATCAGGGAAAAAGCGGAGAATTTCTGCATGACGAACTCCTGGCGCGTCTTGCGATATCGGCGGTTTCAGCGCGGTCGCAGAGGCGGTGCATCCTTGTATTCGCATAACGGGGTTGCGTCATGCAGGTATGAAACAGAACATTTTCTTGAATGATTGCGACAGACGCCTTTTTGTGTCGGAGGCGTCATGTCGCTAACATTCATGTTTTTTGTCGTGCATAAGCATGCCGACCCTGCCATCTTCCTGAAATGATAAAAGGAACGGGTTTCCAGGGTATGGTGAAGTCCGGCGTAAGGGCGGATCATAAAACAAACCGCCTTCTATAAAATAAAGCAGTCCTGATTTTTCCGACACACCGGAGGCAAAGGCTGCAACAAAAGGGGGTCTCCCATTGCATAAGCGAATGGAAGGCTGATGAGGAAACGGAAGATGAAGCTTGCTTCTTTCCCCTGGGGGGATCGGGGGCATTCAGACTTCCGGCTGAACATGGCGATTGCGACGGTTCATGGCCGGGGTAGGAGATAGTCTTGCCCTTTGTATCGATGGAGGAATGAACATGCGGAATTCCGTGACTGCACGCTTGCGCGCGGTCTTGATGGCCAGTGTGGGTTTTGGCCTGTTTGCCACTACTGCGGCCCAGGCTGATCCCTCTTCCTGTCGTAAGGTGCGCCTGTCCGATATCGGATGGACGGATGTTTCCGCCACAACAGCGGTTACGGCGGTGTTGCTGAAAGATCTTGGTTATCGCCCGGATGTAGCGCTTCTGTCGCTCCCGGTTACATACCGGTCGCTTGCAGACAAACAACTGGATGTTTTCACCGGCAACTGGATGCCTTCCGGCGCGGCTGACCGGAAACCTTATGAAGCGTCCCTTGATATTATCGGCCCCAATCTGGCGGGAGCGAAATATACGTTGGCGGTGCCCGCGTATCTCTATGATGCCGGGCTGCATGATTTCGCCGATATCAGCAAATTCGCCGACAAGCTGGGCAACAAGATTTATGGCATCGAGCCGGGCAATGACGGCAACCGTCACATCCTGGAAATGATCGACAGGAACGCCAACAATCTCGGCAAGTTCAAGCTGGTCGAAAGCAGCGAGCAGGGCATGCTGGCGGAAATAGACCGCAAAATCCGGAACAAGGAACCAATCGTGTTTCTGGGATGGGAGCCTCATCCGATGAACACGCTTTACAAGATCAAATATCTGACCGGCGGTGACAAGGAATTCGGCCCGAATTACGGTGGTGCCGAGATCTTCACCAACACCTGGAAGGGCTATTCAGAAAAATGCCCGAATGTCGGGAAGCTGCTGCACAATATGCATTTCTCACTGGATGGTGAGAATAAAATGATGGATGCGATCATGAATCATCATGTCGATCCACCGAAGGCTGCGAAAGCCTGGCTCCGCAGCAATCCCGACACTGTCAAAACATGGCTGGATGGCGTTACGACTTATGATGGTTCGCCGGGCTGGGAAGCCGTCAAGGCCAAACTGGGCGACTGATCAGTAAGGAAACGCGGCGATGGAATGGATTACCGACTGGATCAGCGACAGGAAAATTCCTGTCGGCGCATGGATTGCCCGTCTGATCGACCTGTTAAAGCAGCATAGTCAGGGCCTGTTTGACGCGATCTCTATCGCGGTCAGTGCTGTTATCAATGGCTTTTCTTCTCTGCTGTTGAGTGTGCCCGGTCCGCTGATGATCGTGCTGCTGGCGGTGCTGGCCTATGTGATGCGACGATCTGTTTCCATTGCCGTGTTCACTGCAGCGGCCCTGCTTTTCATTCTGAATCAGGGCTATTGGGATGAGACGATGCAGACTCTGGCGCTGGTCCTGAGTTCCGCGCTGGTCTCCACCCTGATCGGGGTGCCGCTGGGTATTGCGGCGGCGCATCGCCCATGGTTGGCGCAGGGGATGCGGCCGGTGCTGGATCTGATGCAGACCCTGCCGACATTCGTTTATCTGATTCCGACTCTGGTTCTGTTCGGGCTGGGGGCGGTGCCAGGTTTGATTTCCACAGTGATTTTCGCACTGCCGGCTCCAATCCGTCTGACGCAGCTGGGCATTTCCTCCGTGCCGAGACCGTTGATCGAGGCCGGTGAAGCGTTTGGCGCAACACGGTGGCAATTGCTGTGGAAAGTGGAATTGCCGGGGGCGAAGACCATGATTCTGGCCGGTCTGACCCAGTGCATCATGCTCAGTCTGTCCATGGTGGTGATCGCGGCGCTGGTGGGTGCCGGCGGTCTTGGTGTGCCGGTCGTGCGGGCACTCAATACGGTGCGTGTGGATACCGGGTTTGAAGCCGGGCTGGCGATTGTGCTGCTGGCCATTATGCTGGACCGTGTGTTCCGCCCGTCTGAGGATCAATCATGATGAGCAGCGATAAACAGGACAGCCTGGATGCTGTTTCCGTTCCGGCCGTCGAGTTTCGGGATGTTGACATCCTTTTCGGCGGATCGACGCAAACCCGGCGCGAGGCGATCGGTTTGGTCGATTCCGGTGTCAGCCGGGCAGATATTCTGGAACGCACCGGGGTTGTCGTCGGTGTCGCAGGGGCTAATCTGAAGGTCGGTCACGGTGAAATCAGTGTGTTGATGGGTTTGTCGGGTTCCGGCAAGTCTACCCTGCTGCGCGCCGCCAATGGTTTGAACAAGGTAACCCGCGGCTCCGTCCTGCTGCGTCATGGCGATAACGACGTGATCGATATTGCCAGTTGCGATGCCAAAACACTTCGTCAGGCCCGTATGGAACGGGTAGCAATGGTCTTTCAGCAATTCGCTTTGTTGCCCTGGCGCACAGTGCGGGAAAATGTCGGCATCGGTCTGGAACTACGTGGTGTTTCCACTGCCGATCGCCGGGTGGTGGTGGATGAGAAGCTGGAACTGGTGGGTCTGAGCGCATGGGCTGATCGCTATGCCCATGAACTGTCCGGCGGTATGCAGCAGCGTGTGGGGCTGGCCCGCGCCTTTGCCACCGATGCTGATATCCTGCTGATGGATGAGCCGTTCAGCGCGTTGGATCCGCTGATCCGCGCCAAATTGCAGGATGAGCTGCTTCAGCTGCAAAGCCGCGTCAAAAAGACCATTGTGTTCGTCAGTCATGATCTGGATGAGGCACTGAAGCTTGGTAATCACATCACAATCATGGAAGGTGGTCGAATCGTGCAGACCGGTACGCCGGAGGATATCGTCCTGCGTCCTGCTGACCATTATGTCGAGGAATTCGTTCGGCACATGAACCCGCTGAATGTGCTGTGTGCCGAGACGCTGATGCGGCCGCTCTCGACATTCGCGCGGGAAGGCGATGGAGTGCTGCTGGATGGCGCCCGCACTTTGAAAGTCGCATTGGGTGGGGGCGATGTCATTCTCTCTGCTTCGTTGAATGACGTCCAGGTTCCCGTCCACGAGATTGAGTCCTTCGATCCGGAGAATGATGGACAGGTACCGCAAGGAATCGCGGCTGTGCCGCTGTCGGCCGGGCTGCGGATGGTCGTCAATCTGCGTCAGGCAACCGGTTATCCCGTGCTGCTGGTGGATCAGGGCCATCTGCGGGGTGTGTGCGATGATGGTGAAATTCTCAAGGCGTTCAGTGGGCTGGAGCGACGCAGCAATCAGGGCGTCCTGCCGGAACTGGTCTGATCTGCCTGATCCGTGGCTTCTTTCAACATAAAACGGGCCCCCTGATGACTATCAGGGGGCCCGTTTTATGTTCGGGATTGGTGCGCGCGATCAGCCGAGGGCGCTGGGCTGGACCGGATTATTGATCATTGCCATCAACTCCCGCCGTGTTTCGGGATTGGTGCGGAACACACCCAGCATGCGGCTGGTGACCATGCTGACGCCGGTCTTGTGTACGCCACGAGTCGTCATGCATTGATGCGCAGCCTCGACGATAACGGCCACGCCGTGCGGCTGAAGAACTGAGTCGATCGTATTGGCGATCTGGGCGGTCAGCTTTTCCTGAATTTGCAGGCGCTTGGAGAAAGCCTCCACCACCCGCGCCAGTTTGCTGATGCCCACGACGCGATGGCGCGGCAGATAGGCAACATGGGCACGGCCGATGATCGGAGCCATGTGATGTTCGCAGAAGCTCTCGATACGGATACCCCGAAGCAGGATGATCTCATCATATCCCTCGGTTTCCGAGAATGTCCGTTCCAGCACTTTCACCGGATCATCGTGATAGCCTGCAAACCACTCCTCATACGCACGAACCACGCGGGAAGGAGTTTCCTGAAGCCCTTCGCGGTCTGGATCATCACAGGTCCAACGCAGCAGGGTACGTACAGCCTGTTCGGCTTCCTGGCGGCTCGGGCGACTGGTCTCCGGCCTGTCCGTCTCGGCAGGGAGATCAGAGGGGCGGAGCGAAGGCGCATCGGTCAACTCGGTAGTCCTCTTGCGGAAGGGCAGGGGATGTCGGCACCGCGATGACACGCGGTCATGATCGTTTATGGGATGATGAGGGCGTTACGCCAATGCCGGAAGATGCGGAACGGGGCTTTCAGTCAGGCAGTCATATCAATGCAGCTTTGTGTTCTGATGGGGGCTGTCGAGGCTGAAGGCCGGAATGGTGGTATCGAAGGCCTCACCGGAGGATGTTTCGATCATATGATACGTTCCGTGCATAAAGCCTGAGGGCGTATCGAGAGGCGTGCCGGAAGTATAATTGAATTCTTCCCCGGGTTCCAGCACAGGCTGTTCTCCTACCACGCCGTCACCATGAATATGCTGGGTATGGCCCAGCGCATTGGTGATGTGCCAGGTACGCTGGAGCAGTTGAACCGTGGAAGAACCCTCGTTGGCAATACATACCCGATAGGCCCATACGAAATGGTGGTCATCAGGGCGGGACTGATCGGCCAGATAGATTGGCTGCACAGTCACGCGGATGTGCCGGGTCACGCAGACATAGGCGTTGTCATCGCTCATGAGTGGATCATCAATCGTGTGGTGCTTGCAGACATGCCTATAGAATGAGGAGGCTTGCCTCTGATCGCAATGGCGGCAGGCCGGATTGGGGCGGCACAATCCGGCCTGCTCGCTAGGCGCGGTGGGCTTTCATGCAGCCCCGTCCAGGGCCTGAGCCAGATCGGCGCACAGATCCTCTGCATCCTCCAGTCCGACAGAAAGGCGGATGACGCCCTCCCCGATTCCCAGCCGGGCCCGTTCTGCCTCTCCGATCCGCATGTGGGTTGTGGTGGCCGGATGGGTAACGAGAGATTTGCTGTCGCCCAGATTGTTGGAGATCGCAATCAGTTGCAGCCTGTTCAGCACCCGGAAGGCGGTTTCCTTATCTCCCAGATCGGCGGTGACCAGCGTGCCGCCCGCGCTCATCTGCTGTCGGGCCAATGTGCTTTGCGGGTGATCCTCGCGGAACGGATAGAGCACCCGTGCCACCTCCCGACGGGTGGCCAGAAAATCCGCCACGCGAGCAGCGGAAGCGGAGGCTGCATGGACACGCAGTGACAGCGTTTCCAGCCCCTTCGTGATCACCCATGCATTGAAAGCGGACAGGGTAGGGCCGGTATTGCGGGTGAACGGCTGCAACACGTTTTCCACCCAGTCATTGCTGCCGAGCACAGCCCCCCCCAGCACGCGCCCCTGTCCATCCGCGTGCTTGGTCAGGGAATAGACGACGACATCTGCCCCCAGCTCCAGCGGCTTTTGCAGCAATGGCGTGGCAAAGACATTATCCACCACAACGATGGCGCCGGATGCATGGGCCAGATCGGCAATGGCCCGCAGGTCAAGCACATCCAGCATGGGATTGGAGGGGGTCTCCAGCAGAACCAGCTGTGTCGGTGTGGCCAGCGCATCGCGCCATTGATCGAGGTCTCCGCCATCGACGAACACGGCCTCGATCCCGAAACGAGGCAGGAGATTGGCGACAATCCAGTAGCAGGAGCCGAACAGGGCACGGCTGGCGACAACCCTGTCACCGGCTTTCAGATGGCTCAGCAGGGCTGCATTGACCGCGGCCATACCGCTGGCTGTGACCCGGCAGGCCTCAGCGCCTTCCAGCAGTGTCAGACGTTTTTCCAGCACGGAAATGGTCGGGTTGCCGAAGCGGGAGTACTGATAATGCTGCTCGGTGCCCAGAAAGGTGTTTTCGGCCTGCTCTGCGCTGTCATAGACAAAGCCGGAGCTGAGGAAAGGAACCTCCGCCGTTTCCCCGAAATGGCTGCGCTCGGTGCCGCCATGCACAAGGGTGGTGGCGGGACGCCATGCGGGATGAGATCCAGACTGCTTTTTGAACTGTGTCATGACCTTGCGGGCCTCCTTCATTGGCCCGGCCTCGACAGCCATAGGGGTGCGAACAACGCTCCCCAGGCCTCTTTAGCGCGATTATTTAACCTCGCCGCAAGCTGGCCGGACAAATCGCGAGGGAGGAGACTTCTTAATGCCCACCGGATTGCGTCGTCAACGTCTCCGCCGTATAGGAAAGACAGAGGCGGGTGTAGTTCAATGGTAGAACGGCAGCTTCCCAAGCTGCATACGAGGGTTCGATTCCCTTCACCCGCTCCAAAATTTCCTGATAAATCAATAGCATGTGTGCGCCGGGGCGGCCGTTGCCGCCATAATCTGTTCTGGTGTTCCAAAGACTGTTTCAGGGACGTGGCAAGCGCTTTCTCCAATGAGCATCGTGCTTACGAGATGTTCCGCGGGAAAAGAAGGCGATGATTGCTGAGCCTGCACAGGTGCCTTCACTAGGATTGGTCCTGCTGTGGCGCTGGTCAGCTATATTTTTGCAGATGTGCCGAGCAGTGGCCATTGCAGGGGCCGTGGGTCCAGCATTACCGGGCCACCAGAGATTCCATGACTGTCGCAAATTCGCTGTTGGTACCCGAACTGTTCCAACACCATGTTGCCGAAAATGGAATCCGGTTCGCCGATCCTGAAAGGCGACCCAACACTGGAAGCCAGGCAGAGTCTGTGACCCCAGGATCAGGGTTCGGTTTTTGTCCAGCGCCGTTTTGACCCTATCCTGCATGGTTCTGGCGTTCTGCTTTGGCGGCAGGATTAAGCTTATTGTCTTGCAGTGCCGGTTTGTGTGCTGTGACGGGCCAGAAACGTCCTTATCATTTCACGTTGTGCAGGGCATGCATGTCTGAATGGAGTGTCTTGCTCATGGTCCAGATTCCTTTGCAACGGTTTTGCCGCAATTTACCTGGAAGTCACACAAGGCAGTCGATCTGTATCATCGCCGGACAAAAGACGTGCACAATGTAAAAATATTCCAGAAGCTGACATGATTTTATGAAAATAATCAAAGATATAAGAAGGAAAAGATGCCTGCCACAAGCAGGATAGTTACATATACAGCATTTTTTGGATTCCCGTTTCAGGGAATGGAAACTAAAGGGTTGCCGCGACGAAACTTCGCTCGGACGGGGTTGTTAGGAGTCGCGGGCCCTGTTTCTCTCTGGTGAGAAAGCAGGTGCAATCGGGGCAGAGTTTGGCCGCCGTTACGATTTAAATCGAAAAAGCGAAATGGAGAAAATCATGCCGACAAAGGAAAAGACTTTGTCTGATGCGTTTTATGAAACGCTGAAAGATGTCTATTTTGCTGAAAAGCAGATTGTAAAGGCGCTCAAAAAATCCGAGCAAGTAGCGCAGGAAGCAGAGTTGCAGAGAGCCTTTGAAACGCATCGAGGTGAGTCGATGCAGCAAATAGAGCGTCTCAATCAGATCTTCGAGCTTATCGGTAAGTCCCCACGCTCCAAAACTTGTGAAGCAATACAAGGTATCCTTGCCGAGATGGAGGAGGATTTGGAAGAATTTGGTGGATCAGATTCTTCCGACGCAGTGTTGATTGGCACTGCTCAGGCAATTGAGCATTATGAAATTACCCGCTATGGCACGCTAAAAACATGGGCAGCTAATCTTGGTCTTTCTGAAGCAGAGGAATTGTTAGATAAAACGCTAGAAGAAGAAAAGAGGACTGATTCCCTGCTTACCGAAATTGCCAATAAGCTTAGCAATCAACGGGCCAATTCCCAGCCAACGAAATAGTATGTAAAGAAGAAAAACAACTGGCGCTGTAGGAAATTTTGTCAATAGCCAGTTTGACAGCGCCAGTTTATAGAAAAAGCCAACGACGGAGTGAACGAATAAAGGAAAGCTAAAATTGCCATTCCAACAGGTTTCATTGCGCCTTCATAAAACCTTCATACAAGGCCTGAAACAGACCATAAGCCAAATACTGGCTTGAGTTCTGTCATCCATCACGGAATTCAACGGGCTGGTAAATAGCCCCCATTCAGGTCTCACCCAAAATAAAAATTCTTCTGATAGGGAAAGCATTGTACGCAGGAGGGTGATACGATCTACGCTTTCAAAGCCGCCACATTTTCGGTTGTCTTTGTACAACCGGTTTGGGAATGCGCTGATAGAGGATTTTACTTTTGCCCTACTATACAAATGCTTTCGTGATTTATTTGTTTGTTACAGGAGGTATGGTGGTAGTATGAGACATGCATGCTGATTTACAGCATGGGTCTGCCGCCAGTGACAGGGATAATGGCAGCGGTGATATAACTCGCTTCGTCAGATGCCAGCAGAACATAAGGTGGAGCAACCTCAGCCGGCTGTCCTGCTCGTCCCATCGGTGTATTCTGCCCGAATGTCCGCACGGCTTCTGGAGGCATTGTCGAGGGGATCAGCGGCGTCCAGATTGGCCCGGGGGCCACAGCATTGACACGGATACCCTGTGCAGCAAGGAGTTCTCCAAGACCTGCTGTGAAATTTGCAATGGCACCCTTGGTTGTTGCATATGCCAGCAGATGAGCAGATGGAGAATCTGCATTGATCGAGGTGGTGTTGATAATGGAGGAGCCCGGTTTCATATGTGCTACCGCGGCCTGTGAAAGAAAGAACATACTATAGATATTAGTGCGGAACGTAGTGTCCCACTCAGTTTCATCAATGTCATCGAGTTTTTCGATGCTTTTCTGATGGGCAGCGTTGTTGACAAGAATGTCAATGCCGCCTAACTCATCCACCGTCCTCTGAATCAACGTGAGGCAATGCTGCCTGTCTGCCACATCACCAGAGAGTAAGAGTGCCTTGCGCCCGGCCTGCTCCACCCATGATGCTGTTTCTTTCGCATCATCATGTTCGTTATAGTAGGAAATGGCGACATCCGCTCCCTCGCGTGCGAAGGCAATCGCGACTGCTCGACCAATTCCGGAATCTCCTCCTGTAATCAGGGCTTTTTTACCGGCTAGTCGTCCCGAACCTTTGTAGGTGGTTTCACCGTGGTCGGGTTTTGGCTGCATGGCATCAGTCCGACCCGGTGGTTCCTGCGTCTGTACGGCAAATGAGTCTTGGCTGTTTCCGGTCATTGGTCTCTCCATGGAGGTGAGAATAAGTCCGGCCATAAATTTGAATATAAAGGGGCCGACACTGTGTATGCCGTGAGCCATCCATGACGGATGGCACGCGACGGACCAGTTCAGTTAACACGGAAAGATCAGGATAGTTTTGTTAATTGAAAATTTTTCGGGAAAAGGCACCATTCATTCCATGAGGTGTCAAACAATTGTTACAGCCTTCCTCCTACTTTCCTCTGCCTGGAGGCGATGACAGAGATTTCGTGGCGTGTGTCAGAAATTGGAATTTTATCGAGTTAATGAATTTAACATTAAAAATGGCATATTTTGAAAATTTTGCTACATTTTGCATAAATTTTTTGATAGGGATACCGGCGCATTTTAAAGCGTTGCTAAGTCAGAATGAATGTTTGCCTACAAATTCCTGAATTATTTTTAACCAATTGATGATATGACAACTCTCACTTCTACAGTTTCTGGTGTTATTCTCAACACAGCTGATTATTCCAATCCAATTATAATTGACACTCGTGTTAGGGTTGCGAACACGAATGGCATTGGAATTCAAAGCTCGTTGACTAACTATAGTTGGGCAATCAGCAACAGAGGCGTTATTGAGGGTTCTTCTGAGGGAATCAGCCTCGCCGGGAGCAGTTCTCTCACCAATATGTCCGGCGGCCTTATCAGTGGATATGATGCTGGTCTCGATATCAGCATTGGTGCGACCATTGATAATACAGGGACTATTCAATCCATTGGCCCGCAAGGCACTGCTGTACGGATGTTGGGTGGCGGTGCAATCATCAATCATTCAGGCGGGATGATTTCGGGCACCTATAAAGGTATTTCCTTCAATGCTCCGACAGGGACTATTATCAATGATGGGCTGATCACTGATCAAGGCGGTACCACTGGAGGGGCCCCTGAGCAGGACTCGGCTTTCGGCATCTATATGGGCGATGCTAACACGCCTGGATTTAACTATCTCCAGAATACCGGCACTATTCTGGAAACTGGCAATATTGTTGACAACAATGCTCAGCGCGCTGCTGTCAATATTGTTTCAGGTGGTAGTATTCTCAATTCTGGATTTATCGGTGGAAATGGTTCTGCTTTTGGTATTCGTATTTACTACGGTGGGACCATAACCAATTTTGGTACTGTCTCGGCGGCCGGTACAGCAGATGCTAGTAATGGTATGAATGGTGCTGCCATCTATATGGCGGGTGCAGGTACGAATCTGCTGCAAATGGGTGTGCATTCTCAAATTATTGGTACGGCAGCTGCGAATTCTTTGGGTAGAAATACTCTTGAACTTCTGTCGGGGAGCTCAACTGGCACTCTGAACATTGATCAGTTCATTGGTTTCCAGCGTGGTTCGATTGATTCCGGTGCGATCTGGACGATGCAGGGGACGGGTCTTTTCAGCCAGCTGGTGAATGCCGGCACGTTGAGTGCGGATAGTGGCATAACGCTGAATACCAATGCCGCTACGCTGACGAATGCGGCAGATGCGGTGATCCTGGCCGATAATAGCAGTGCGGTTGTATCTGCTTCCGGTACCAATGCTTTCATCCTCAATGCTGGCAGCATTGGTAATAGTGGTGAAGGCGCGGGCATTGCGCTGTCGGGCAGCGGGACGGTGAGCAACGCTGCTGGCGGTATCATCTCTGCCGGCATGAACGCGTATGCTGTTTCTGCTGCTTCTGGCGATCGCGTGACGATCAATAATGCAGGCACGCTGATCAATACTGCGGGTGGTGATGCTGCGGGTGGCATCAGTGCGGGCAGCGGTGCGGTCATCCTCAACTCTGGTCTCATCAGTTCTGCCGAGGATGGCATAGACGGGACCGGTCTCACCGTGGTGAATTCCGGAACGATCCTGTCGACGAACAGCAATATGGGTGGTTTGTACCTGCTTGGTGGCGGGAACGTTATTACGAATACCGCAGGCGGATTGATCAAGGGTAATTTCCCAGGGATTGGCATATACGGCGGCGGCACAGTCAATAATGCTGGTACTGTTATTGCCGATGGTTCCAATGGTGTTGGTGTGCAGCTTGGTGCCAACAATTACACAGGCGTTCTGGTTAATAGCGGTACTGTCATTGCATCTGGTGACAGCGGTATCGGGGTGTTTTTTGGTGTTGGCGGTGCCATCACGAACCTTGGTGGTGGCACGATCTCCGGGAATGGTTGTGGGGTTGAGGTCACCAACCTGTATGCGTCTGGTTCGATTTTCTCGGGCACTGTTATCAATCATGGCCTGATCATTGATCATGGCGGGACTTCAGCGGCCGCTTACGGTGTTTATCTGAACGCTGATACTGCAGATTATCTGAGTAATTCTGGCACTATCCTGGAAACCGGAACTGATGCTGGTGCCGGCAGTCTGGCGGCTGTGCGCCTTGGCAAAGGTGGCGTTGTTGTCAACAGCGGCTCCATCGGTGTCGTCAATACGTCAGCAGTCGGTGTTCGTCTTGATCAGAGCGGGACGGTAACCAATTTTGGCACGGTGTCTGCAACCGGCACGGCAATTGCGTTGAACGGTACGGCTGAAAACCTGCTGCAGGTTGGTGTCAACGCGTCGATGAGCGGTTTGGCGGTGGCGAACAGCGCCGGCACGAATACTCTTGAGCTTCTGTCGGGGAGCTCAACTGGCACTCTGAACATTGATCAGTTCATTGGTTTCCAGCGTGGTTCGATTGATTCCGGTGCGATCTGGACGATGCAGGGGACGGGTCTTTTCAGCCAGCTGGTGAATGCCGGCACGTTGAGTGCGGATAGTGGCATAACGCTGAATACCAATGCCGCTACGCTGACGAATGCGGCAGATGCGGTGATCCTGGCCGATAATAGCAGTGCGGTTGTATCTGCTTCCGGTACCAATGCTTTCATCCTCAATGCTGGCAGTATTGGCAATAGTGGTGAAGGCGCGGGGATTGTGCTGTCGGGCAGCGGGACGGTGAGCAACGCTGCTGGCGGTATCATCTCTGCCGGCATGAACGCGTATGCTGTTTCTGCTGCTTCTGGCGATCGCGTGACGATCAATAATGCAGGCACGCTGATCAATACTGCGGGTGGTGATGCTGCGGGTGGCATCAGTGCGGGCAGCGGTGCGGTCATCCTCAACTCTGGTCTCATCAGTTCTGCCGAGGATGGCATAGACGGGACCGGTCTCACCGTGGTGAATTCCGGAACGATCCTGTCGACGAACAGCAATATGGGTGGTTTGTACCTGCTTGGTGGCGGGAACATTATTACGAATACCGCAGGCGGATTGATCAAGGGTAATTTCCCAGGGATTGGCATATACGGCGGCGGCACAGTCAATAATGCTGGTACTGTTATTGCCGATGGTCCCAATGGTGTTGGTGTGCAGCTTGGTGCCAACAATTACACAGGCGTTCTGGTTAATAGCGGTACTGTCATTGCATCTGGTGACAGCGGTATCGGGGTGTTTTTTGGTGTTGGCGGCGCCATCACGAACCTTGGTGGTGGCACGATCTCCGGGAATGGTTGTGGGGTTGAGGTCACCAACCTGTATGCGTCTGGTTCGATTTTCTCGGGCACTGTTATCAATCATGGCCTGATCATTGATCATGGCGGGACTTCAGCGGCCGCTTACGGTGTTTATCTGAACGCTGATACTGCAGATTATCTGAGTAATTCTGGCACTATCCTGGAAACCGGAACTGATGCTGGTGCCGGCAGTGTGGCGGCTGTGCGCCTTGGCAAAGGTGGCGTTGTTGTCAACAGCGGCTCCATCGGTGTCGTCAATACGTCAGCAGTCGGTGTTCGTCTTGATCAGAGCGGGACGGTAACCAATTCTGGCACGGTGTCTGCAACCGGCACGGCAATTGCGTTGAACGGTACGGCTGCAAACCTGCTGCAGGTTGGTGTCAACGCGTCGATGAGCGGTTTGGCGGTGGCGAACAGCGCCGGCACGAATACTCTTGAGCTTCTGTCGGGGAGCTCAACTGGCACTCTGAACATTGATCAGTTCATTGGTTTCCAGCGTGGTTCGATTGATTCCGGTGCGATCTGGACGATGCAGGGGACGGGTCTTTTCAGCCAGCTGGTGAATGCCGGCACGTTGAGTGCGGATAGTGGCATAACGCTGAATACCAATGCCGCTACGCTGACGAATGCGGCAGATGCGGTGATCCTGGCCGATAATAGCAGTGCGGTTGTATCTGCTTCCGGTACCAATGCTTTCATCCTCAATGCTGGCAGTATTGGCAATAGTGGTGAAGGCGCGGGGATTGTGCTGTCGGGCAGCGGGACGGTGAGCAACGCTGCTGGCGGTATCATCTCTGCCGGCATGAACGCGTATGCTGTTTCTGCTGCTTCTGGCGATCGCGTGACGATCAATAATGCAGGCACGCTGATCAATACTGCGGGTGGTGATGCTGCGGGTGGTATCAGTGCGGGCAGCGGTGCGGTCATCCTCAACTCTGGTCTCATCAGTTCTGCCGAGGATGGCATAGACGGGACCGGTCTCACCGTGGTGAATTCCGGAACGATCCTGTCGACGAACAGCAATATGGGTGGTTTGTACCTGCTTGGTGGCGGGAACGTTATTACGAATACCGCAGGCGGATTGATCAAGGGTAATTTCCCAGGGATTGGCATATACGGCGGCGGCACAGTCAATAATGCTGGTACTGTTATTGCCGATGGTCCCAATGGTGTTGGTGTGCAGCTTGGTGCCAACAATTACACAGGCGTTCTGGTTAATAGCGGTACTGTCATTGCATCTGGTGATAGCGGTATCGGGGTGTTTTTTGGTGTTGGCGGCGCCATCACGAACCTTGGTGGTGGCACGATCTCCGGGAATGGTTGTGGGGTTGAGGTCACCAACCTGTATGCGTCTGGTTCGATTTTCTCGGGCACTGTTATCAATCATGGCCTGATCATTGATCATGGCGGGACTTCAGCGGCCACTTACGGTGTTTATCTGAACGCTGATACTGCAGATTATCTGAGTAATTCTGGCACTATCCTGGAAACCGGAACTGATGTGGGTGCCGGCAGTCTGGCGGCAGTGCGCCTTGGCAAAGGTGGCGTTGTTGTCAACAGCGGCTCCATCGGTGTCGTCAATACGTCAGCAGTCGGTGTTCGTCTTGATCAGAGCGGGACGGTAACCAATTCTGGAATTATTAGTGCCGCTGGATCTCTTGGGGTAGGAATCAATCTGGCTGCAGGAGGAACCGTCATCAATACCGGCACGATTGATGCTGGTGGAAGCAATGCCAAAGCGATTGTTTTTTCGGCTGGAAACAGCCGTCTGGCCATCAGCGGCAGCAGCAGTATAACTGGTCAGGTTAGCGCGGCTGGTACTGGCAACGTGCTGGAGCTGGATGGCGCTGGCACCACGCTGAGCGGGTTTGGTACACAATATACCGGCTTCCAGACCATCAACGTGAAGGGTAATGGCTGGGTGTTGGCCGATACGCTGACCAACACTAATATCCTGATGCAGACGACCGGCACGTTGACGATCTCGCAGACGCTGGATGCATCCAATACCATCACCATGGGTGGAACCAGCTCTGCCGGTACTGCCTCAGGAAATATCATCATCAGCACGCCGGGCACGGCATTGGCTGCAACCGTTGCCAATTTTGGCAATGGTCAATCCATCACCCTGACCGGATTGGCCTATCAGGCTTCCGATGTGGCGAATGTGGTGGACAATGGCGGGAATGTCTTTCTGATACTGTCTCATGTGGCCAGTGACGGGACAAAGACCCAGTATTATTCGATCAAGCTTGACCCCAACGCGTATGATCAGAACTACAAGATACGTCAGGCGTCAGGCAGCAACCGCGCGACGATTTATCAGTCTTCAGGCGCAAACGGCGTGACGATCTATGATGACGGCACACCCTGCTATGTGCATGGCACGCTGATCCTGACGGATCGTGGCGAAGTTCCGGTTGAATATCTGAAGATCGGTGACAACGTGATCACGGCGAGTGGGGCGGTTCGTCCGATCCGCTGGCTTGGGCGCCGGAGCTACAACGGTCGCTTCATTCAGGGTCGTCAGGATGTGCTGCCGGTTCGTATCCGGCAGGGAGCTTTGGACGGGGTTCTGCCGAAGCGTGACCTGCTGGTGTCGCCGCTGCATGCGATGTTCATTGAGGGTGTTCTGGTTCCGGCGGGGCGTCTGGTGAACGGTGTCTCCATCATTCAGGAACAGCATGTGGAGACATTGAGCTACGTGCATATCGAGCTGGATACGCATGATGTGGTGTTGGCCGAGGGTGCTGCCTCCGAAACCTATGTGGAGGACAACAACCGGAACATGTTCCACAATGCGCACACCTACGCTGGTGAGGTGGCCTCGCAGATCAGGAAACCTTTCAGAAAGCGGAACGGTGTTGTTACTGCACGCTACTGTGCTCGGCGTGTCATCGATGGAATGATGCTGGAAAGTATCCGGCAGAAAATCATGGCACAGGTAAATCGTCAGAATACAGTCAGTCTGAGTGCCTGATCCTGTGTGATCAGATCAACAGAAAAGAGTGGCTATCATGTTCGGCCCTGCTGATCTTTCTGAAACAGGCTGATTGTCTGGTCAGCCTGTTTTCTTTTTGCCTGTTTTTTACAAACCTGTTTTCTGTGGTCGATCGCCCGGCTGCCACAGAATATCAGTGCCTGCGTTCAGGCGGCGCGCCAGAATAAAAAGAAGATCGGAAAGACGGTTGAGATAGCGGATGATGTCTCCATCCACGGTCTCGGTTCTGGTGAGACTCATGACCCGCCGTTCAGCCCGTCTGGCCACCGTGCGGGCGAGATGAGCATGAGCTGCCCCCTCTGTACCACCCGGCAGGATAAAACTGCGAAGAGGAGACAGGCTCTGGTTCCAGTCCGTGGACCATGTGTCCAGTCTGGTGACTGCGTCTTCGCCTATGCCTCGTGCGGGGGATGCATTGTTCTCGGGTGAAGGAAAACATAGCACAGCTCCAAGGTCGAACAGATCATTCTGGATAATCTGCAAGATGGTGCGCTCTGCTTCCGGCACATGCAGCGCCAGCACGCCCAGCACGGCGTTGAGTTCATCGACCGCGCCAAGAGCCTCGATTCTGGCTGCGTCTTTTGGCAGGCGGCTGCCATCGGCGAGCGAGGTCATGCCGCCATCACCGCCGCGTGTCGTGACCCGGTCTATTCTAATGCTCATGGTCGTTCTCCCTTGCTTATACAGGCTTCAATGCGTCACGAAATTGACGGAAAAAGGGAAAATGGCGGCAATAGGGTGACCATCCTGCATGGCAGGATGGAACCGCCATTTCTTCAGGGCCTGTAAGGTTGCTACATCCAGCATCGCGTAACCGGAGCTGGAGACGATCTCGACCTCTCCAACCGAACCATCCGGTTGAATGTGGATGATGGTATCGACCGTACCATGTTCTCCCCTCAACGCGGCTTCACGTGGATAGGCCGGGGGTTTGTTGTGGAACTTCGCATCCGGTTTTGCAGGAATGACCGGCCCTGTCACGATTCCGGTACCGCTGTCAGGATCACCCAGCCGGACTTCTGTGCTGCCGAGATCGGTTTGTTCCCATGATGGCGACGAAGATGGGGATGAAGACGGGGGCGGCGTTGCGGAGGGAGGGGCGCTGGCGGTTTTCTGAGGCTGTTTCAGCGCATCCTTGGGGGAAGGGGCCTGTACGGCAGCAGGAGGTTCTGGAACATCACCGGCCAGATCAGCCTGCGGCATTGCCAAAGGGGGAGGCGGCGGAGCCGCGGGAGCCGTTTTATCCGATGTCTGTTGAGGTGGGGGTTGTGGAGCACCGCCAGCCTTCTGGGCGGTATCGCCGACGCTGGGCGTGTCCTGCACCACCATTTCAATCTGGGCCTGTGAAGGGGGCGTTTTCGGTGTCTGATCCAGTGCAGCCATCCAGCCGGCCGGCAGCCATTCCGGCGCAGTCAGGGCCGCGAGCAGCAGCAGATGCAGCAGCAGCCCGGCCAGCAGCGCCCAGCCCATCCTTGTCCTGAAGGATGATGATGTCCCCAGCCTAAAGAATGACGATTCCTCCCTCCTAAAGGACGATGAGGCCCCCGTCCTAAAGGACGATGAGGCCCCCGTCCTAAAGGACGATGAGGCCCCCGTCCTAAAGGACGAGGATGCCGTTATGCTTTGCCTTGCTGTCAGGTTCGACATGAATCGTGGTAACCAGATGCGCGATTTCCGCCTGAAGTGCGGCCTCCACCTTGTCGCATATGGTGTGCGCCTCGGAAACCGTCATATCGCCCGGTACAACGAGGTGAAACTGGAGGAATGTCCTCTGTCCCGAGCGTCTTGTGCGCAGGTCATGGGCTTCCAGCGCGCCTTCCGCATGCAGGCTGACGACGGATCGGATGCGCTCCAGCACATCCGGGGTGGGGGCCTCGTCCATCAATCCTCCGACTGATTCCCTGATCAGTCGAAAGCCGGACCAAAGGATATAGATGGCTACCAGTCCGGCCAACAGAGGATCGAGAATCGGCTGCCCCAGCAGCCATGCCCCCAGCAATCCGGCCACCACACCGGAGGAGGAGACCACGTCACTCAACAGGTGGGAGGCATCCGCCTTCAGCGAAGGAGAGTGGGTGCGTCGTGCCGTTTTCATCAATACCCAGCCCCACAGGCCGTTGAGCAGGGTGGCGGCACCGTTCAGGGCTATGCCGGAAAACGGAGCATCCAGACTCCGTGGTTGCTGAAGCGCTTGCCAGGCTTCCTGAAAAATGGCCATGGCTGCGACTAGAATCAGTGCCCCTTCCCCAACCGCCGCGAAGAATTCGATCTTGCCGTGACCATAGGGATGGTTGTCGTCGGCCGGGCGCTGTGCATAGACCAGCGCCGCGAAGGCCATCAGGGAGGCGGCGACATTCACGATGCTTTCCACGGCATCGGAAAACAGTGCCGTGCTGTTCGTCATGCGCCAGGCGAGCAGTTTCAGACTCAGGACGACAATCCCGATCACGATGGTGCCAGAGGCGACCATTTTCGTCCGGCGGCTTGAAGCCTCGTTATGCGCCGCCTGATCCATCAGCTGCTTCCCCTGCTCCTTGGGCAGCGCCTTAGCAGACGCCTCTGTTCTGTATCAACGATCGCGGACAGGTGGCGGGTGCAACCTTGACGCAGGGGAGGGCGTGACCGGCGGCGGCTGTTCAATCAAGGCGGATGACGACCTTGCCCAGATGGGTGGCGCTTTCCAGATGGCGATAGGCTGCCACTGCCTCGGCAAAAGGAAAGACGCGGTCGATCACGGGCCTGATCCGGTGTTGGCTGATAGCGAGGTTCATCGCCTCGAACATCGCGCGGGAGCCGACATAGATGCCGCGCAGGGTCTGGGACCGGGCCATCAGGGGCAGAGGATTGATCTCGTTCTGACCGGTGAGCACCCCAATCAGATGGATCTGCCCGCCCAGCCGTGTGGCGCGGATGGATTGCGGCAGCGTGCCGGAGCCACCGACTTCCACAACGTGATCGACGCCGAGACCTCCGGTCAGGGCAGTTGCGGCCTTATGCCAGTCGGGCCGGCTGAGGTAATTAATGCCTTCATCGGCCCCCAGAGCCTGTGCGCGCGACAGCTTTTTGTCAGAGGAGGAGGTGGCAATCACGCGCGCACCAGCGGCTTTGGCAAACTGGATCGCAAAGATGGAGACACCCCCGGTGCCCTGCGTCAGGACGGTCTGGCCCGGTTGAACGGGCGTGCCGCTGAACAGGGCGTGCCATGCCGTTACAGCCGCACAGGGCAGACAGGCTGCTTCTTCCCAGGAGAGTTGGTCCGGGATGCGCACCAGCCCATCCTGTTCGAACACCGCATATTCCGTCAGCACGCCGTGAATGGCGCCTCCGAGTGCGCTGGCCCTATCCCGTTCGGTGATCGGGCCATCATGCCAGCTCTGGAAAAAGCAGGCGGCTACCCGGTCGCCGGGCTGAAAGCGGGTGACATCCTCCCCGGTTTCAACGACCTCGCCCGCCCCGTCGGAGAGGGGGATCAGATCAGGCGGTACCGGACTGAGCGAATACTGTCCGCGTGCGACCAGAAGATCACGATAGTTCAGGGAGGCCGCCCGCAGCCGTACCAGTACCTGTCCTCGACGTGGTTTCGGTTCCGGAGCCTCGGTCATGTAAAGGCTGTCAACGCCCTGAGGGACAATTCCGTGCGGGCCGGGCAGGCGGTATAGCTTCATAAGACGTCTCCGATTCTCGCGGTGACATGCAGGGGACGGTATGGCAATCGGGCAGTATGGCAGGCGGGCCGGATAATGGCGACTTATGTCAGGTCAATTCTGCAGGATGACGAATATGTGCTGTTCGTCACCCGCTTGCACTGGGTGATCTATGCACGGGCCATAGTCTGTATCATGGCGGCTCCACTTCTGTCGGGCACCTTGGCCGGAGCAGTGGAGAGTCAGGGTGTGCGTACGCTCGCGCTGGGGGGCGGTCTGGTTCTTATGATACTCGGCCTGTATGCCGCGCTGAAGGCGTGGTGGAGGCGTTTCGGTACGGAAATCGTGGTGACGGATCGTCGCGTGATCCACAAGCAGGGTGTTCTGGTCCGTCGTACCGTTGATATCAATGTCGTCAGGATTGAATCCGTGGATGTGGAGCAGGGGCTGTTGGGCCGTTGGCTGGGCTATGGCGATGTGACGTTACGCGGCACCGGTGGCGGTATGGAGACCATCCGCCGTGTCGCGAGGCCGCTTGATCTGCGTAACGCGGCGCTGGCGGAATGACACCCCAGGATTTGCTCCGGGCGGGGCCCGATATTCTCTATCAGGACCAGCATTTCGTGGTGCTCAACAAGCCTGCCGGGCTGCCCGCGCATGCCGGTCCTTCGGGCGGCCCGAGTGTGGAGGACTGGTTTCCCCTGCTTTCCCGCAGACGGGAGGGGCCATGGCTGGCGCATCGGCTGGATACGGATACCAGTGGCTGCCTGATCATCGCACTGCGCAAGACGCCGTTGCTGGAGGCGCAGGCCATGTTCACGAAAGGTCAGGCCGGCAAGCGCTACTGGGCGGTGGTGCGGGGGGCTCCTCCGGCAGCAGAGGGCCGGATCGACCGCAAGCTGAGCCGTCGTAGCGAGAGTGGAGAAGCCGGGCGCGGGCGCTGGCGTATGGTGGAGGACGCACAGGGTCAGTCAGCCTCCACATCATGGCGTGTCATGGAGCAGCAGCATGGTCTTAGCTGGCTGGAACTGTCGCCCTTGACCGGACGGACGCATCAGCTGCGTGTCCATTGCGCCCTGCTTGGCTGCCCGATTCTGGGGGATCCTGTTTATGGCGACGGTAGGGATGCACCGCTTTGTTTGCTGGCATGCGAAATTCGTCTGCCCCTGGATCCGGTCATAATAGTGCGGGCACCTGTGCCGGCGCATATGCGGCGGTACGGATTAAGTTTTCCGTAAAGGTAAGACAGTATTACGTAATTCCTGGTAAGCCTTCTCTCTGCAACATTAACATCATTTACAATAACATCCGTCTCTTTCAAAGCACTCTGTGATTTTCAGCATTTGGCGCCGGATGCAAATTCTGAAAAACGCAAGAATACTAGAGACGAAAAAGCCTGTCAGACTTTTAAACCATTCAGTGATTATGAGCTGTAAATTTGGAACTGTCATGACTGTTTGCGTTCAGATCATGAAAAAATGCAAAAGCTCGCTTGCCGGGGACCGTCAGGGCTGCAATGACTAGAACCGTTTAAATAAGGCTTTTCAGGAGTGCGGGCTTCATGCGGATTCTGGTTACGGGTGGATGCGGCTTTATTGGCTCGGCCGTCATACGGCATCTGATCCGTGATACCGCCCACAGCGTGGTGAACGTCGACAAGATGACGTATGCTGCCTCCGAGGATGCGCTGGAGGAGGCTCTGACCGATCCTCGCCATACGCTGGTGAAGGCCGATATCTGTGATGCAACGGCCATTGCACAGGTGTTCGCAACGCATCGTCCGGATGCAGTGATGCATCTGGCGGCGGAATCCCATGTTGACCGCTCCATCGATGGCCCGGCCCAGTTTGTGCAGACCAACGTGGTTGGCACACTCGTCATGCTGGAGGCCGCCCGTGAACATTGGGCGGCACACCGCCCTGAAGGGGGTGGTCGCTTCCATCACATTTCCACTGATGAGGTGTTCGGAGCGCTGGAAAATGGCGATCCTCCGTTCACGGAAACGACTTCCTATGATCCTCGCAGCCCGTATTCGGCGAGCAAGGCGGGGTCGGATCATCTGGTCCGTGCCTGGCATCATACCTATGGAATGCCGACCTTTGTTTCCAACACCACCAATAATTACGGCCCCTGGCAGTTCCCGGAAAAGCTGATCCCGCTGGTGACGCTGAATGCGCTGGAAGGGAAGGAGCTGCCGGTGTACGGCGATGGTTCCAACCAGCGTGACTGGCTTTATGTGGACGACCATGCCGAGGCATTGGTCCGGACACTGGAGCGGGGCGAACCGGGCGGCACATACGCGATCGGTGCCCGTCAGCCGCGTAGTAATCTGGAGGTCGTGCGCACCATCTGTGCCGTGCTGGATGAACTGGTCCCTGATGTGGGCGGAAAGCGTGAACGCCTGATCCGGTTCGTGACGGATCGGCCCGGCCATGATTTCCGGTATGAGATCGATCCCTCCCGTGCAGAGGCCGCGCTGGACTGGAAAGCGCCGCATGATTTCGAAAAAGGCATCCGCCGTACCGTGCAATGGTATCTGGATCATCGGGCGTGGTGGGAAGGGATTCGCAGTGGCCGTTATGCCGGCCAGCGTCTGGGAACGGCGGGCTGAGTCATGAAAAAAGGCATTATTCTCGCCGGTGGTTCCGGCACACGCCTGCACCCGATGACCCTGGCTGCCAGCAAGCAATTGCTGCCGGTTTATGACAAGCCGATGATCTATTATCCGCTGTCCACGCTGATGCTGGCGGGGATACGCGATATCCTGATCATCTCGACCCCGGAGGATTTGCCGCAGTTCCAGCGCCTGCTGGGCACGGGGGAGCGGTTCGGAGTCAAGTTCAGCTATGCCGTGCAGCCCAAGCCTGAAGGTCTGGCGCAGGCATTCCTGATCGGGCGGGACTGGCTGGAAGGTCAGGCCTGTGCGCTGGCGCTCGGCGATAATCTCATTTTCGCCGATCATCTGTCGGTGATGCTGCGTGCCGCTGCCAGCCGTCCGGAAGGGGCGACGGTATTCGCCTATCGTGTGCGGGATCCGGAGCGCTACGGCGTGGTATCGTTCGATGATGCCGGGCGGGCGCTGGAAATCGTAGAAAAACCGGCGGCGCCGCAATCGAACTGGGCGGTCACCGGTCTGTATTTCTATGACGAAAAAGTGTCGGAATACGCGGCGGCGGTGAAGCCCTCACCCCGCGGAGAGCTGGAAATCACCGATATCAATCGGATGTATCTAGAAAACCACACGCTGCATGTGGAGCGTCTGGGGCGGGGTTGCGCCTGGCTTGATGCAGGGACCTGCGACTCCCTGCTGCATGCCGCGACCTTCGTGCAGACCATTCAGGATCGGCAGGGTCTGCTGGTGGGCTGCCCGGAGGAGGTCGCCTTCCGGATGGGCTTTATCGATGCGGATCAGCTGAAGGCGCAGGCGCGACTGCTTGCGAAAACCGAGCTGGGCCGTTTGCTGGTCGAGTTGGCGGAAGGGGCGCAGTAAGCGCTCTGTCCATCTGTAGACTTTCGAAAGACCGACATAATTCAGGTGCGCGATGAAATTCGAACGGCTGGCTATCCCTGAGGTGATTTTGGTGACGCCGGACCGGTTCGGCGATAATCGGGGATTTTTCTCCGAGACCTATCAGCATCGCAAATACGCTGAAGGCGGGATCGCCGGAACTTTCGTTCAGGACAATCACAGCCTGTCTGCCCAGCGCGGCACCATTCGCGGCCTGCATTGTCAGGTGGCGCCGAATGTGCAGGGCAAGCTGGTCCGCTGCGTGCGGGGAGCGATCTGGGATGTCGCTGTGGATGCGCGCACTGGCTCCCCTACCTACGGCCAGTGGGTGGCGGCGGAATTGTCGGCGGAGAACTGGCAGCAGCTCTGGGTTCCTGGCGGCTTCCTGCATGCTTTCTGCACGCTCCAGCCGGATACGGAGGTAATCTACAAGGTTACCGGTGATTACGATAAATCCGCCGAGCGTGGTGTGATCTGGAACGATGCGGAACTGAACCTGCCCTGGCCTGTTGCGCCGGAAGAGGTTGTGACGTCCGAGAAAGATCTCCAGTTGCCACCTTTCTCGGCGGCAAAAGGCTGGTTCACCTACGGGGAGCAGTGAGCATGGGCGGCCCTATTCTGGTGACGGGCGGCAGCGGTCAGGTTGCCCTTGCGGTTGAGGAAGCCGCGAAGGCACGTGGTGTTTCCATCCGGCGGGTGGGGCGGCCGGAATTCGATTTCGACCGTCCCGACTCGATTGAAACCGTGTTTCGTGAAGTTGCGCCTTCTCTGGTGGTCAATGCGGCGGCCTATACGGCGGTTGATGTGGCGGAGAGTGATGTTGCGGCGGCGGAGCGGGCCAATCGCGACGGTCCCGCCCGTCTGGCCGAGCTATGCGCGGTGGCGGGGATTCCGCTGATTCACATTTCCACCGATTACGTGTTCGACGGCAGCAAAGGCGCGCCGTATGTGGAGACCGACCCAACCAACCCGACCGGTGTCTATGGCCGGACCAAGCTGGCGGGGGAGGATGCGGTGCTGGCAACCTGCCGTCAGGCCATCGTGCTGCGTACCGCGTGGGTCGTGTCCCATACCGGCAGGAATTTCGTGAAAACGATGCTGAATGCCGCCCGCAAAACCGACACGTTGCGGGTGGTGGCCGATCAGCAGGGCAATCCCACCAGCGCCGCCGATCTGGCGGAAGCCATTCTCGACATCGCGAAGAAGCTGGAAAAAGGCTGGAACGACAACTATTTCGGCCCGACCCATGCAGCGGGAACCGGGGCCACCACCTGGCATGGGCTGGCGGAAGCAGTGTTCGAACAGGCGGCGAAGCATGGCGCTCCCCGTCCTGCCGTGCATCCGATCAGGACGTCTGACTGGCCAACCCCTGCCCGTCGCCCGGCTGATTCCCGCCTGGACTGCACGCGACTGGAAACGGTGTTCGGGGTGCGTATGCCGGACTGGCAGGGCAGCATCGCCCTTATCGTCGATCAACTCAGCACGGAAGGCGCGCCGGGCTGACTGTATTGAGCACGGCCGAACCGCCTGTCGCCATTTTGCTGGCGACATATCAGGGTGCCCGTTACCTGTCGGAGCAGCTGGATAGTCTGCTGGCGCAGACTTATCAGAACTGGGTGCTGTTCTGGCGGGATGATGGCTCCTCTGATGCGACCATCACCGTGATGGACGCATTTGCGGCAAAGGTCGGGCCGGAACGCTGCCACCATGTTGGAGGTCCATCAGGGCTGGGGGCATGCGGCAGTTTCATGTGGTTGCTGGGTCATGCCCATGCGGCGATGCCGCAGGCGATGCTTGCTTTTTGCGATCAGGACGATGTCTGGCTGCCGCAGAAGCTGGCCCGCGCCGTAGCGCGGATACAGATGCTTGATCCCCATACACCCGGCCTCTATTGCGCACGGCAGAGGCTGGTGGATGGTGATCTGAAGCTTCTCTCTGTTTCGCCGCCCTTTGATCCGGGGCTGGAGCAAACCCTGTCATTGCCGCGGGCACTGGCGCAGAATGTGGTGACCGGATGCACGGCGGTGCTGACCCCTGCATTGGCCTCGCTGATGCAGGTAAGGCCTCCGCCGGAAAATGGCATGCATGACTGGTGGGCCTTTATTCTCACGGCCGGTTGTGGCGGTGTGCTCCTGACCGATGACGAGGCCGTCATTCTTTACCGGCAGCATCAGGATAATACGATCGGCGCCCCTTCCTCGACGCTGGTGCGGGCTATTGCGGCGTTGCGGCGGGGGCCGCGGCGTTTCATGACCCTGTTCCGGCAGCATCTGGCCGTGCTGGCAGAGATGGAAGCCTGCCTCACCCCTTCCGCCTGCAATGATCTGGCGCGCATGCGGCATGCCATGCAGGGCGGGCTGATCTCCCGCATCCGCGGTTGGTTCATCCCCGGCCTGCGTCGCCACGGTCTGGCCGAGACCTGGCTGTTTCGCCTGTGGTTTCTGCTCGGCTGAAGAGTATGCTGTGGCGGACTCTTGACGATCTTATAACAGGCCGCGCCTAATCTCTGGATGCTTGATGGAGCAGGGAAAGACGATGACAGCCCCGGGCCGTGTGCAGTCAGTCTTTTTCGGGCGGCGTGCCGTGCTGGGTGCAGGGGCCGGTCTGGGATTTTGCCTCTGCTGCCTGCGCCCGACCCGTGCCGCCGCGCCCGACTGGGTTTTTCAGGAGGCCGCGCCGGGCATTTTCATCCGCCATGGTGTGGATGAGGACGCGACCGCCGGGAATCAGGATGCAATCGCCAATATCGGCTTCGTGATCGGCCAGCGTTCGGTCGCGGTGATTGATCCGGGCGGCTGTCTTGAGGACGGGCGGCGTTTGCGGGCGGCGATCCTGGGCCGGACCAGTCTGCCGGTCAGCCATGTGATCATCTCCCATGTGCATCCCGATCACGGCTTCGGGGCAGGGGCTTTTCTGGACGATCATCCGGTTATGGTCGGCCATGCCAGACTGGTGGCGGCGCTTGCGGCACGGGGCACGTTCTATCGCGACAAGCTGGATGAGATTCTCGGCAAGGGCCGGGCAGGGCCGGTGGTGATGCCGACCATGCCGGTCCGGGACGCAGCCGAGATTGATCTGGGCAATCGTGTGCTGGCGCTGACCGCGCATCCGAAGGCGCATACGGATGCCGATCTGTCGGTGCTGGACCGCTCCACCGGTACGCTGTTCACTGGCGATCTGCTGTTTGTCCGCCGTGTTCCGGCGCTGGATGGCAGTCTCAAGGGCTGGCTCGGCGTTTTAAACACGCTGCCGGCGATCCGCCCGGCGCGGATGGTGCCCGGACATGGCCCGGTGGATGCGGCCTCCCTGACCGGATGGAGCGCCGGTGTGGCGGCCTTGCGGCTGTATCTGGACACGCTGCTGACGGAAACTCGCAAGGCCATTGCTGATAATGTGCCGATCGGTCAGGCCGCGCATCAGGTGGCAGCCGGGCAGAAGGACCGCTGGACGCTGTTTGCGGATTATAATGGCCGCAATGTCGAGGAAGCCTATCACGAACTTGAATGGGAATAAGGGCGCAGGCGCGTTTGTATGCTTGACTTGAGGAACGGTTGCGCCGAGGGTCGCAGCATCCGAGGGGGGCCCTGGCAGAGGGCTGAGATACCGTCAGGCCGCCATCCATGGCAGGCGCATGGTGACCCTGACACCTGATCCGGTTAGCACCGGCGTAGGGACGGGATCGCGCCGAAAACGGGCATGCCCCGAACGGCACCCTTTCTCCGCGTTGGTTCTGTAGTCGGTTCGCGGAGCTTGAGGAAACGCGCATGACCGTTCAGACCAAACCCACTACTGTCACTCTTGGCCCGATCACGGGCTCCCGCAAGATTTATGTGCCTGTCGAGGGACGGGATGATATGGCGATCCCGTTCCGGGAAATCGCGCTCGATCCTTCCGCGGCGGAGGATCCGGTGCGGGTCTACGACACATCCGGCCCGTATACCGATCCGTCCTCGCATATCGATCTGGAGCAGGGCCTGCCGCCGCTGCGTGCGCCATGGCTGGCCCGGCGTGGTTATGCCAGCGTCACCCCGCGTGAAGTGACGGCGGCCGATAACGGCTATGCCCCGGCGGATCGTCTGGTGACGCCCTGTCCTGCCCCGCATACCGTGTTCGAGGGGAAGCCGGGTCAACTGGTCACTCAGCTTGAATTCGCCCGCGCCGGGATCATCACGGAAGAGATGATCTATGTCGCGCATCGCGAAAACATGGGCCGTGCCCGCATGCTGGAAGGGGCTGAAGCCCGCCGCGCCGATGGAGAGGATTTCGGTGCCAGCATCCCCGCCTTCATCACCCCCGAATTCGTGCGGGCCGAGGTAGCGGCGGGCCGGGCCATCATCCCGGCCAATATCAACCACCCGGAGATTGAGCCGATGGCGATCGGCCGGAATTTTCTGGTGAAGATCAACGCGAATATCGGCAACTCTGCCGTGACCTCCTCTGCCGCGGAAGAGGTGGAGAAGATGGTCTGGGCTACACGCTGGGGCGCGGATACGGTGATGGATCTGTCCACCGGCCGTAACATCCACAATATCCGTGGCTGGATCATGCGGAACTCGCCTGTGCCGATCGGCACGGTGCCGATCTATCAGGCGCTGGAGAAAGTCGGGGGCGAGGCGGAGAAGCTGAGCTGGGAAGTGTTCCGCGACACGCTGATCGAGCAGGCGGAACAGGGCGTTGACTACTTCACCATCCATGCCGGTGTGCGTCTGGCCCATGTGCCGCTGACGGCGTCCCGCGTGACGGGGATCGTCTCGCGCGGTGGCTCCATCATGGCGCGCTGGTGCCTGTCCCATCACCGCGAGAGCTTCCTGTATGAGCGCTTCGGCGAGATTTGCGAGATCATGCGCAAATACGACGTGTCATTCTCGCTGGGGGACGGGCTGCGTCCCGGCTCCATTGCCGATGCCAATGACGCGGCGCAGTTCGCCGAGTTGGAAACGCTGGGTGAGCTGACCAAAATCGCCTGGGATCACGGCTGTCAGGTGATGATCGAGGGTCCGGGCCATGTGCCGATGCACAAGATCAAGGCCAATATGGACAAGCAACTCGCCGTTTGTGGTGAGGCGCCATTCTACACGCTGGGGCCGCTGACCACGGATATCGCACCTGGCTACGACCATATCACCTCCGCCATTGGCGCGGCGATGATCGGCTGGTTCGGCACCGCCATGCTCTGCTACGTCACGCCCAAGGAGCATCTGGGCCTGCCGGATCGTAATGACGTGAAAACCGGCGTCATCACCTATCGCATTGCCGCCCATGCCGCCGATCTGGCCAAAGGTCATCCCTCGGCCCGTTTGAGGGATGATGCGGTCAGCCGCGCCCGTTTCTCCTTCCGGTGGCAGGATCAGTTCAACCTGTCTCTTGACCCGGATACGGCGCAGGCTTTCCATGATGAGACCATGCCGAAAGAGGCGCACAAGGTGGCGCATTTCTGCTCGATGTGCGGACCGAAATTCTGTTCTATGAAGATCACGCAGGATTTGAGGGAAGAAGCTGCACGCATGGCGGGCATGGAGTCGAAAAGCGCCGAGTTCCGTGACATGGGTGCGACACTGTATGTGCCGGAGCACGCCCCGGCGAAGGAGGACCGCTGACCGACCGATCTGTTTCCCCGGACCTTGATCCCTCTGCCGTGATTCTGGAGGCGATTGGCCAGCTTCCGGATGATGAGATCGATCTGGCGGATGCCGCTTTGCAGCTTGCCCGCAGGGGCAGGCTGCTGGCAGGCGAGTCCTCCGGTGCGGTCGAGGAGCAGATTACAGCAGCACGGGCGCATCTGACGGAGCTGGCGCAGGATGGCGTCATGCTGGCTGCGGGGATGGAGGAAACGGACCTTTCAGCGCGGGCGGGGATACTGGCCGGGCTGTTGCAGGGCAGCCACGGCTATACGGGCGATGATACCCGTTTCCCCGATTTCGCCGATCTGCTCCGTGTGATCGAGCGGCGGGCCGGGCTGCCGGTGGCACTTGGAATCCTGTGGATTCACACTGCCAGGGCGGTGGGGTGGCAGGCTTATGGCCTGGATTTTCCTGGCCGGTTTCTGGTTTGCCTTCAGGAAGAAGACGGGCCGGGTACCAGCGCGGAGCGGTGCATCGTGCTGGATGTCTTTGAAGGTGGGGTACCAATGGATGTACCCGCCTTGCGTGATCTGCTGAAAAAGGCCGAGGGACCATCCGCCGAGTTGCGGCCCGATCAGTTGAAGCCGATGAGCAATCGGGGAGTATTGCTGCGTCTCCAGAACAATCTGCGGGCCCGGTATCTTGAGCTGGGCGCGATGGAAGATGCGCTGGCCTGTTCTGAATCCATGCTGATGATTGCGCCGGATGAAGCCCCTTTATGGCGGGAAACTGCGCTGATGAATCAGCGGCTGGATCGTGTTTCTGCCGCGTTGCGGTGTTTCGAGCGTTTTCTCATCCTCGATCCGGATAGCGAAAGTGCGCAGCGGGCGCGTGCGGTGATGCAGGATCTGCGCTCACGCCTGCACTGAGTCCGCCAGAAAAGCCGTCGCTGTAACAGTCATCGAAAGATTATGGCGCGATCGACATATCCGGCTTTAGCCTGACAAAGGCTGCATGAGCAGCATGGAGGTCTGGTAATGACCAGAGGCGGATTGTTCACGGCTCTGAGGCAGGCTGCCGGTACGATGACGGAAGCGCGGCATCGTCTGGATACGGCCTGCCGTCGTCCGGAGCAGGACTGTGTGGCTTCCCTGTTGCTGCATGCCGCGCTGTCCGACAGGGCAGCATCACAGGCCGATACGCTGGCACGGTCTCTGGCAGAGAGGCTGCGTGAGCATGGGCCGGGCAAGGGTCTGTCGGCGCTGATTCATGAATATGATCTGTCCAGTCAGGAGGGCGTCGCCCTGATGTGTCTGGCAGAGGCGTTGTTGCGTATACCCGATGATGGAACGCGGGATGCGCTGATTCGCGATAAAATCGGTCATGGCGATTGGCATACGCATCTGGGTTGGGAACGCCCGTTATTTGTCAATGCGGCGACATGGAGTCTGGTGTTGACGGGGCGGCTGGTAGCCCCTTCCTCTGCCTCCAATCTGGGAGCAGCATTAACCAGACTGATCGGACGGGCGGGGGAGCCCGTGATCCGGCATGCGATGGATCGGGTTGTTCGTCTGCTGGGCACGCGCTTTGTCGCGGGCGAGACGATTGAGGCGGCGCTGGCCGCTACCAGCCGGCTCTGGACACAGGGATTTCGCCATTCCTACGACATGCTGGGTGAAGCGGCGATGACCCGCGCCGATGCGGATCGGTATTACCGTGCCTATGAACATGCGATTGACCGCATTGGCGCTGCCTTGCGGGCGCGTGGGTATGAGCCATCGGAGGATATGGCTGCCCTGCTTCAGGCGCCAGGTATTTCAATCAAGCTTTCAGCCCTGCATCCGCGCTATGAACACACGCAACATGCACGGATTATGCAGGAACTGCCTCCACTTTTGAGAAACCTGGCCGCCATGGCCCGGAAAAACGGAATTGCCCTGACCATCGATGCGGAGGAAGCGGATCGGCTGCCTCTCTCGCTCGATGTACTGGCGGCTTTATGTGCTGATCCTGTGGTGGCGGGGTGGAATGGCATCGGCCTGGCTGTGCAGGCTTATCAGCGCCGTGCGCCAGAGGTGATCAAAAATCTGGTTGATCTTGCGCGCCATCAAGACAGGCGTCTGATGGTGCGGCTGGTAAAAGGGGCATATTGGGATAGTGAAATCAAGCGTGCACAAATAGACGGTCTGGACAGTTTTCCGGTTTTTACACGAAAAACGTATACGGATCTTTCCTATATTGCTTGTGCGCGGATGTTGCTTGAAGCACCTGATGCCGTGTTCCCGCAATTCGCCACCCATAATGCCCGCACGGTCGCTACGATTATCGCGATGGCGGAGGAGATAACGGGAGCCTCATTCAATCCCGGCCAATATGAATTTCAGTGCCTGCATGGCATGGGCGAGGCGCTTTATGCCGATGTGGTGCGGCCTGATGGTCTGAACAGGCCGTGCAGGATTTACGCTCCTGTTGGTACCCATGAAACTTTGCTGGCCTATCTTGTGCGCCGTCTTCTGGAGAATGGTGCGAATACGTCTTTCGTCAATCGTGTTGCTGATACCGCTTTTCCCATCGAGCAACTGATTGCTGATCCGGTACAGCAGATCACCGCGATGCAGTCGGAGTGTGGTGCACCTCATCCCAAAATCCGGTCTCCACGCAGCCTGTACGGGCCAGAGCGGGAGAATGCATGGGGGATTGATCTGACGGATGCCACCAGGCTGGCGCAGCTTGCTGAAGCGTGTATCGCGTTGTCGTCAAAACGATGGCTGGTTTCCATAGAGGAGGACGCGGGTGGAGAATGCATGTCCATCCGTAATCCGGCTGCTTCATGGGATGATGTCGGCGACGTCGTTTTCGCTACGACGGATGAAGTGGACCGTGCAATAACGCGCGCCCGGAAAGCGGCTCCTTCATGGGCTGCGGAGCCTCCCTGCCGCCGTGCAGCCTGCCTGCGGGAGGCTGCAAATGCGATGGAACGCGATGCTGCCCTGTTCATCAGTCTGGCTGTGCGCGAGGCAGGCAAAACGATTCCCAACGCTATTGGAGAGGTGCGGGAGGCTGTTGATTTTCTGCGCTACTATGCGGCCGGTATCGAGAATGGATGGAGTGCCCAGATGCATCCTCCGCTGGGTGTGGTGACATGTATCAGTCCGTGGAATTTTCCGCTGGCAATTTTCACAGGCCAGGTTGCGGCGGCTTTGGCAGCGGGGAACGTTGTGCTGGCAAAACCTGCTGAGCAAACACCGCTGATCGCGGCTGAGGCGGTTGCTGTCCTGCATCGTGCCGGCGTCCCGGTGACGGTGTTGCAGCTTGTTCCTGGTGATGGCGCAGTAGGGGCGATGCTGGTGAATGATTCACGGGTCGATGGAGTCGTTTTTACCGGCTCTACCGAAGCTGCCCGTTCCATTCAGCGGTCTTTGTCATATCGTTTGAATACCCATGGTGATCCGGTTCCGCTGATTGCCGAAACCGGCGGACAAAATGCCATGATTGTCGATAGCACCGCTTTGCCGGAGCAGGTGGTGGCTGATGTTCTGGTGTCGGCTTTTGACAGTGCAGGTCAACGTTGTTCGGCCCTGCGTGTGTTGTGTCTTCAGGATGATATTGCTGATCTGATTATCACCATGCTGCGTGGAGCCTTGCAGGAGCGTGTGACGGCACGTCCCGACCGGCTTGACACTGATATAGGTCCTGTCATCAGTGCTGCTGCCAGAGATGCGATTGAGGACCATATTGCAGCGATGGCGCAGGCAGGCTGCACAGTACATCGTGCGGCTCTGCGGCAGGAGACGGAGGATGGTTTTTTTGTTTCTCCGACAATTATAGAACTTGGATCACATCCAATCCCTGACAAGGAAGTTTTTGGTCCTGTTTTGCATGTGCTGAAATTTCACAGGGATCATCTGTCCGATGTGATCGCCAGGATCAACGCAACCGGATATGCGCTGACCTTTGGTATTCATAGCCGTATTCAGGAAACCGTCGATCAGGCCTGCATGAAAAGTGCGGCCGGAAATATCTATGTCAATCGCAGTATGATCGGTGCCGTGGTCGGCGTACAACCGTTCGGAGGGCATGGTCTGTCCGGAACAGGTCCGAAAGCGGGTGGCCCACTTTATCTTTCCCGTCTTGTGGCGCATGCGCCACCCTTACCGCCACCAGTGAAACAGTTTTTGATTGCAAAAGAAGAAAACGCTGTCCCAGTCTTGATGAAAATCTGGCAGGCATGGATAAAGCGGCAGGGAATTGAACCTTCACCTTTCCCGATCCTGCGGTATGATCGGGATATGGTGCTGCCTGGGCCGGTGGGAGAGCAGAATATCTATCGCCTGTCGCCCCGATCCAGTCTGTTATGCATTGCGTCCGATCTGGAAGGAATATCGTATCAGATACAATTGGCGCTGGCGGCGGGTGTGAAGCGTATTGCGGTATCTATCCCCGCTGACAGCACATCTGTATTCAACACATTGCCGGATGCATTGCGTTCGACAGTGGTTGTGGCGTCACCGGATCAGGAGGACAGGGCGGATACCGTGCTGTTTGAGGGCGATGATGTGGCCCTGATTGCGTTGCAGACACGTCTTGCGCATCAATCCGGCAAAATCGTGCCGGTCTATCGTATCCGCAGGCACGGCAGAGATATTCCGCTGCCGGCTTTGGTGACAGAATGCACGATCAGTATAAACACGGCTGCTGCTGGGGGAAATGCCGCGCTGATGGCAATGGCATAGGCAGTGACGGCTTGAGCGTCCATGGGCTGATACGAAAAAAGGGAGGATGCACCGGGCATCCTCCCTTCTTCGTATCCAAGCGGGATAATAAGTTGATCAGTGGTCGCCGTCGGGGGCGTCGCTGTTCAGCTGCACCCAGTTCTGCACACCCATGCGATTGATCATGTCCTGCTGGGTTTCGATGAAGTCCACATGGTGTTCTTCGTCGCGCAGGATGGAAGCCAGCAGATCGCGGGTCGGGAAATCGCGGATGCTTTCGGCATAGGCAATGAATTCACGCAGATCGGCGATGGCGGTGACTTCCAGTTCCAGATCGCGCTGCAGAACTTCTTCCGGCGTTTCACCGATCAGAACATGGTTCAGACGCTGCACATTCGGCAGGCCTTCCAGGAACAGGATGCGCTTGATCAGCTCATCGGCATGCTTCATTTCTTCCACGGATTCCTTGAATTCGTGGCGGCCCATTTTCGTCATGCCCCAGTTTTCGAGCATGCGTGCATGCAGGAAATACTGGTTAATCGCGGTCAGCTCGTTGGTCAGAACCTTGTTGAGATTCTGGATCGTTGTGGCATCGGCCTTCATTGGTCTCATCTCCCGTTTTCAACTGCGGCGGACCCTATCCGAGGGGCCGGGCGCGGATAAAGCCTCATGATTGCAAGCAGATCGCAGCTAGGACGGGGTGAAACTGTTTCGCATTCCCGCCTGGGCGGGAGATGATAGGAAGATGCATTTACAGGAAAGTACATTCCTGTGATTTTTCAATGAATTGCTTACACGAAACCGGCTCTGGCAGGGCTGTTCAGTCGCCTGCTTCGAGACTGAGAATTCCTTCGTCATTTGCAATGCTGGGTATCATTTTGAGCATAGCTTGGGCGCATCTGCCGCATTGTGCAGTGCAGCCGCAGGCTCGGTACAACTCTGCCAGACGGCAGGCGCCAGCCTGAGCGGCGGCGCAAACCTGTTTATCCGTCAGGCCGTTACAGATGCAGATATACATCGATGGGGCAAACCTGGATTCGAATAAGGCGACTATCAGCGAGGCTGCTTAGCTTGGTTGGTATGAAAATGCAAATAGATTGCAATTGCAGATGACGTGATTGGGCGGCAGCGTGTTTTCACGGCATGATGAGGCCGGATAACGACCGGTATCCGACGATTCGTCATGGGGCGGCGGAGGCCGGCAGGCAGGGAACAGGGCGATGGCAGGCGGCTTGCGGGTGGCGGTCCAGATGGACCCGATGGACAGCATCAATATGGCGGGCGACAGCAGTTTTGCGCTGATGCTGGAAGCACAGGCTCGTGGCCATGCGCTGTGGCACTACGAAGTCAGGCATATGGCCTTGCGGGAAGGGGGACGGCGGCAGGATGGCGCGACAGGAGCACGGCTGCTGGCGCGGGCGCATCCGGTTTCGGTACGGCGAATCGATGCGTCCTATTACACATTTGGCCCGACGGAGATTCTCGACCTCGCGACCATGGATGTGGTGCTGATGCGGCAGGATCCACCTTTCGACATGGCCTATATCACCGCGACCCACATGCTGGAGCATATCCACCCTCGCACGCTGGTGGTGAATGATCCGGCAGGTGTGCGGAACGCGCCGGAGAAAATTCTGGTCACGCATTTTCCTGATTTGATGCCGCCTACACTGGTGACATGGGATGTGGAAGCAATCCGGGCCTTTCGTGCCGAGCATCGGGACATCGTGGTCAAACCGCTCTACGGCAATGGCGGTGCCGGGGTGTTCCGGGTCAGGGAAGATGATGAAAATCTAAGCTCTCTGCTGGAAATGTTTTTCTCCCGCTCGCGGGAGCCTCTGATGGTGCAGCGCTATGAAGCGGCGGTGCGGCAGGGGGACAAGCGCATCATCCTGATCGATGGGGAGCCGGTGGGTGCGATCAACCGTGTGCCGGCGGCCGGAGAAAGCCGCAGTAACATGCATGTCGGCGGCCGTCCCGAAGCCGCCGGGCTGACGGCGCGGGATCGGGAGATCTGTGCCGCGATCGGTCCGGTGCTGAAGGAGCGTGGACTGATTTTCGCGGGTATCGACGTGATCGGAAACTGGCTGACGGAGATCAACGTCACCTCGCCGACCGGGCTTCAGGAGATCGGTCGGTTTGATGGCGTCAATCTTGCCGCGCGCATCTGGGATGCCATCGAAAGTCGCAAGGCTGCACGCGCTGCCTGACGAAGGGTAGATGGAACAAGACCATGATTGATCTGGTTCTGTTCGATATGGATGGGGTGCTGGCTGATGTCGATAAATCGGCCCGGGCCACATGGCTCGGTGCGCTGGCCGGACGCCGGGCAGAGGATGTTCAACAGGCTCTGTGGGACTCAGGCTTTGATGATCAGGGCGATGATGGCCGTCTGCGTGGGGATGCCTATCTGACGGCATTCGGGCAGGCGCTGGGGTATCCGCTTTCTGTGCAGGAATGGGCGGAAGCCCGTCGCATTGCTACCCGGCCAAAATCGGAGGTGCTGTCGCTGGTGGCACGGCTCCATCCCCGGATTGGGCGGGCCGTGCTGACCAACAATGCGGATATTCTGCCCGCCTGCATGGCGATGATCTGTCCGCCGGTTGCAACCCTGTTCGGTAGTCAGATTTATGCCAGCGGCGCGTTCGGCAGCGCCAAGCCCGATCCGGCTGTGTTCCTTGCCTGCCTGAAGGAGATAGGCGTCAGGCCGGAGCATACCCTGTTCATCGATGATCGGGCGATGCATGTGGAGGGTGCCCGTCAGGCTGCCTGCCATGGGGCGCTGTTTACCTCGGCAGAAGCTCTGGAGGCGGAGCTGAGCCGGTATGGTCTGCTGCATCCGGTGGCTGGGATGTCAGCGTAAATGGTGCATTGGCCACGGTTTTTACGCGTCCCGATGCTGGTGATCAGTGTGGGGGTGCCTGGTTGCACACCAGCCCCGGCCCGGGTGCCCTGGCCGGTCATGATCGCGCATCGTGGTGGAAGCGGGGATGCTCCTGAAAACACGATTGAGGCGATCCGGCAGGCTATTGCGCATCGGGCGGATGCCATATGGCTGACAGTGCAACTGAGCCGTGATGGTATTCCGGTTCTGTATCGCCCGGCTGATCTGTCTGCGCTGACGGATGGAGTTGGAAAAACAGCGGCTTTCACGGCTGCCGAGCTGTCCCTGATCAATGCCGGTTGGCAGTTCCGCCGCGGAGATTCCTATCCCTATCGCGATCATCCGGTCGGTATTCCGACATTGCGGGAGGCTTTGCGGGTCATTCCGTCTGATAGGCCGATCATTCTCGATATGAAGGCTCTGCCTGCTGCGCCACAGACCCAGGCGGTGGCGCGGGTTCTGGAGGAGGAGCAGGCATGGGGACGGGTCACGATTTATGCGACCGATGCAGCCTATCAACAGAGCTTCGCAGCCTATCCGCAAGCAAGGCTTTTCGAGTCACGCGATGCGACGCGGGGACGGTTGCTGGGTGTTCTTCTTGATCAGCGCTGCGACAATCCTCCGCCTGCGCATGCAATGGTGGCGTTCGAGCTGCACCGTTCCCTGACGGTGGTGGAGCATTTCACATTGGGGGAAGGCCGTTCCATGGTGCAGGCAACGATGTGGACGCCTGCCGCCATCGCCTGTTTCCGCCGTCATCCGGATGTGAAGATCCTGGCGATTGCGGTGGACAATGCGGATGATGACAGGCTGGCCGCCTGTCTCGGGGTGGATGCCATCCTGACGGACTCGCCACAGCGCATGGCGGCGCTGAGGCGGCTGGAACCGGCAGGGCCGCGCTGTGAGCGGATCAGCCACGGAAGATAAACCGGCAGGCTTATTCCGCGGCCTCGGCCTGAGAGGCGCGTGCTGGCGGACGCACGCGCAGACGGCGAATACGGCGCGGATCGGCTTCCAGCACGCGGAATTCCATGCCGGAGGAATGACCGATCACCTCGCCGCGGGCCGGCACGCGTCCAGCCAGCGTGAATACCAGCCCCCCGACTGTATCGATATCCGCTTCCCGTTCATCCTCTGTCAGGACGGCGCCGAGACGTTTCTCGAAATCCTCGATCGGAATACGGGCATCCAGATCGAGCGTACCGTCAGGCCGTTCAGTGATGGAGGGAGCGGCCTCGTCATGTTCGTCGCTGATGTCACCAACAATGGTTTCGACCAGATCCTCGATCGTCACCAGCCCGTCAACGCCGCCATATTCGTCGATCACCAGCGCCAGATGCATATGGTGCTGCCGCATCTGCAACAGCAGCTCCAGCACCGGCATATGGGGGCCGACCAGCAAAGGTTTGCGCAGAATATCCGTCAGCCGGAATTCAGCCGGATCACCGACATAACCGAACACATCCTTGATATGGATCATGCCGATCGCGTCATCCAGCTCTTCATTGTAAACCGGCAGCCGTGAATGGCCTTCCTGCCGGATCAGTGCCAGCACATCTTCAAAAGGCGTGTCGGCGCGGATCGCGACGATATCGGCACGGGGGACCATCACGTCATCCGCCGTGGTGCCGCGCAGGCGCAGCACATTGCCGATCAGGGCGCGTTCCTGCCGGTCCAGCTCCGGCAGCTCTCCCGGCAGCTGGGCATGGCTGGCGGCTTCCTGCACCAACTCGGCGATGCTGTCGCGCACGCTGTGCTCGACGGCTTTGTGCAGCAGGCGGTGCCTCAGCCGGGCCATGACGCTGCCGCGCGGCGGCAGGGGCAGGCGGATGGGGAAAGGTTCCTCGTCGTTCATGACCGTTTCCACGGGTTGGGCATGCCCAGACTGCGCATGATGCGGGCTTCTTCCGCTTCCATGCGCCTGGCGTCTCCGGCGTGATGGTGATCGTGCCCATGCAGATGCAGCACGCCATGCACCAGCAGATGGGCCAGATGATGCGCCGGGCGTTTGCGGGCGGCCTTTGCTTCCCGCAGCACAACGCCAAGCGCCAGCACGATTTCGCCCCCTTCCGCGCCCGGCATTCCGACAGGTTCGAAAGTCAGTACGTTGGTTGGTTTGTCCTTGCCGCGATGCCGTGCATTCAGGCGGCGCACATCACGGTCGCAACTCAGTACCACACAGTCGGCCGTGCTGCCGGCTGCTCTGGCGACCCGGCGGATCAGCCTGTCGGCATGCGGGATGTGCCGCCGCCAGGCCGGTTCCGTGACGATGATCTCGGGCACGATATAGCCGGGTGAGACCCCGTCCTCATCCGTATCCGAAGGGAACCCCGCGGGCGCAAAAGAGGCGCTCGCGGGGTTGGGACTACTTGCCGGGTCCATTGATTTCTGACCGTGCTCCTGATCGTGTGCGCTGTTCCGTCTGGCCATGTGTGTCCGCATCACGGCTTCGGTCCTGCTGGGCAGCCGAGCGCTGGTCGTAAGCGTCTACAATGGCCGCGACCAGCGGGTGGCGCACCACATCCCGCTTGTCGAAACGGCAGATGCCGAGGGCGGGAATGCCCTCCAGCGTGTCCAGAGCATCCCGCAGCCCGGAGCGCTGCCCGGCCGGGAGATCAATCTGGCTGAGATCGCCGGTGATGACCATGCGTGTGCCCTCGCCCATGCGGGTCAGGAACATCTTCATCTGTACCGGTGTTGTGTTCTGGGCCTCGTCCAGAATGACGAAGGAGTGGGCCAGGGTCCGGCCGCGCATGAAGGCCAGCGGTGCGACTTCGATTTCGCCGGTGGCCATGCGCCGTGCGGCCTGATCGCCCGGCATCATGTCGTGCAGCGCGTCATAGAGCGGGCGCAGATAGGGATCGACCTTTTCCTTCATGTCGCCGGGCAGGAAGCCAAGACGTTCCCCGGCCTCGACCGCCGGGCGGGAGAGCACGATCCGGTCCACGCGCCCGGCCTGAAGCATGGCCACGGCCTGAGCCACGGCGAGATAGGTTTTGCCGGTCCCGGCCGGGCCGATGCCGAACACCATTTCCTTGGTGCTGAGCATTTCAATATAGGCAGCCTGCCCGGCGCTGCGCGGGCTGAGCGCGCCGCGTCGCGTGCGGATGGAGGGCAGATCGGCCAGCGGCAGGCGCGGCGAGCGATCTCCTTCCTCGAAACGGCTTTTGGTCAGGCGCACTGCTGCATCTACGTCACCCATGGTCACGTCCTCGCCTCGTTCAAGCTTCTGCCATAGGGCAGCAAGCGCCAGTTTCACCGCTTCGACCAGATCGGATTCGCCTGCGATGGCAATCTTGTTGCCACGACAGGATATCCGCACCCCCAACCCTTGTTCCAGCCGCACCAGATGGCGGTCATGATCGCCCAGAAGCTGCGGCAGCAACAGGTTGTTGGCGAACTGTACCGTCACGGTTCTGTTGTCCCGCTCTCGGTCACCTGGGCGATACGGACTGGTCTTTCCCGGCGCAAGCGCCGCCTGTGGGAGGGCGGAGGAAGCCCCTGCTTTCGGCAGGGAGGAGGCGAGAGCCGGGGAAATTTGGGTCACGCGCAGGTGAGCTCCTTTGGCTGGGGTGCGCAATCCGGGAGAGTGGCAGACAGGGAGTTGGTGTGCGCGGCGGTGATTGTCACCGGCACCTCCTGTCCGATCAGGGTTGCAGGGGCATCCAGATGCACAGCCTGCAACCAAGGGGAGCGGCCGCCGATCTGCCCCGGATGCCGTCCGGGGGTGACCAGCAGCACATTGACGGTCTTGCCGATGCAGGCGGCATTGAATGCTTCCTGCTGGGTGCGGAGCAGGGCCTGCAACCGTTGCAGACGCTCATCCATCACGGGCTCCGGCACGTGGCTGTCACGCTCCGCCGCCGGGGTGCCGGGGCGGGGAGAATATTTGAAGCTGTAGGCCTGTGCGAAGCCGACACGCTCGATCAGGCGCATCGTATCCTCGAAATCCTCATCGGTTTCGCCCGGATGGCCGACGATGAAGTCGGAGGACAGGGCCAGATCGGGCCGTGCCTCACGCAGACGGTCCACGACCCGGAAGTAGTCCTCAGCCGTGTGGCGCCGGTTCATGGCGGCGAGGATACGGTCGGAGCCTGACTGAACCGGCAGATGCAGGAATGGCATCAGCTGCGGAATATCGCGATGCGCGGCGATCAGATCATTGCTGACATCGCGGGGGTGGGAGGTCGTGTAGCGGATGCGCAGCAGGTCCGGAATGTCCGCCAGCGCCCTGATCAAGCGGGCCAGTGTCCAGACCTCACCGTCCTCTCCAAGCCCGTGATAGGCATTGACGTTCTGGCCCAGCAAGGTGATCTCCCGCGCCCCGCCGCGCACCATGCGCCGCGCCTCCGCCAGCACGGAGCTGGCCGGACGACTCACCTCCGCACCGCGTGTATAGGGGACAACGCAGAAGGAGCAGAATTTGTCGCATCCTTCCTGAATGGTCAGGAACGCCGCCCGTCCGCCCGCCAGACCCGGCCCGTGCTGAGGGGCAGCGGCTTCGGGCAGGTAATCGAACTTGTCCTCCGGCGGGAAGTCGGTCTCGATCACCCGCTCCCCGTTCATGGCCCGTCGCACCATGCCACCAAGCCGGTGATAGGTTTGCGGCCCCAGCACGATATCAACATAGGGCGCGCGGGCGAGGATCTGTTCCCCCTCCGCCTGTGCTACGCATCCGGCTACGGCCAGCAGCATGGGCTGCCCTTCCCGTGCGCGGGCTTCTTTCAACAGGCGCAGACGTCCCAGTTCGGAGAAAACCTTTTCCGTAGCCTTGTCGCGGATATGGCAGGTATTGAGCACGATCATATCCGCGCCCTCGGGCTCCGAATGCGCGGCATAGCCCAGTGGAGACAGCACATCCGTCATCCGCGCGCTGTCATACACATTCATCTGGCAGCCCCAGGTGATAACGTGCAGACGCTTTGTATTGGCGCGTGCAGGCGCATCCCCGCTGCCGGGCCGGTCCTGATCGGTGGTGGATAGGGTGGTCTGTGGCAGGCCAGTCATGGGCAATTCTCCATCCTCCCTGTGCGGAAGGCTCCGGCACGAGAAAAAACAGCAATTGCCTCAGGGCGCGGTTGGGTCAAGCGCAATGGCCGAATAGGTCTCCCTGCAATAAGCGTAGTCTCGGGCCGGGAGGGGGATTCCTGTCAAGCGCGATCTGATGGCAATCGCATTTTTTAGGGCGCGCTGCGTTTTTCAGGTCGAGGTGGATCAGGCACACGGCCTTGTTTCAACGCATCTGTTCCGGCGGTGACGGCGGCATAAACCGCATTGGTCAGGGCCTTGCGATCCGGGAAATCGGCGGGTTCCAGTGGCGGATGCAGCATGACGGAGGCACGTAGCCCTTTCCATTGCGCCAGCCGCCAGAAATGCGCACCGATCGATGTCTCTCCGTAATAGGCGAAAATAGCCCGGGTGGAGCGTCCGGTCGGCATGGAAGCCAGCCGGTCGTAAACGATGGAGACAGGCTGCACCAGCGGCGGATTGGGTCCGACAGCCAGTGACAGGAAAGAAGACCGGAATGGTAGAACATGGGAGCCGTCGGAGGTCGTGCCTTCCGGAAACAGCACCAGATTATCACCGTTTTCGAGGCGGGATGTCATGGCATCCCGCTCCTTCAGGGTGGAGCCGCGCTGGCGACTGACGAAAATGGTTCGTCCCAGTCGGGCCACGGTCTTGACCACCGGCCAGTCCGCAACATCATCCTTGGAGACGAAACAGGCATGCAGAGTGGAGCCGAGGCAGACGATATCCAGCCAGGAGGAGTGGTTGGACACGAACAGAACGGGCCGGGCCCGGGTGCCGTCCTTCAGCCTGCCACGTTTGGCCTTCTGCCCGATACAGCGGACTTTCAGCCCCATCAGTCGTCCGAACACCCACCAGAAAATCCGGGCGAAGCGCACCTTGGCCGGGCCGGGCAGCACCACAAGCACGGACTGGATGGTGATGGCCGTCAGCGTCCACAGAATCAGAAAAACGGTTCGGCGTATGGCACGGACCCGGCGCAGAATCCGGCCATGGGGACGGAAAACACCCTGCCATTCATCCGGTTCGGATGCGGTCCGGCTATCGCCTGGCGGCTCAAACGGGATGAGCAGGGGGCGTGTCGGGATCGTCTGGTCAGCTGTCATGAAGCACAATCATCACACGCGATTCATTACACAGCCAGACGTACATGCCCAGAGGTTCCACCGCAACGGCGCCACCCTGTTGCCATAAAACCGTCAAAATGAGTTTGCCACTGGAATACAGGAGTCATCCGGGTGCGTTGCATGGGCTTATGAGCCTTCCTCCATACAGTGTCGGGATAGCAACGATTGTTCACGAGCTTGTTATCATTTGGTTCCTGAAGATTTTTGGGGGTTTTCAAAGCCGGTCAGGCTGGTAGGGAGAAAGTATGACCAGACGCGCCCCCTCTGACGCGCCAGCCTTTCTGTGCCCGGCGATCCGCCGTGGTTCCGTTTTTCACCCGGAAACGGTTTTCCGTTTGCTGATCCGGATCGGCATGGCCGGGTTCGGGATGCCTGCACTTGTCATGCCTGGGGCGGCTTTGGGGCTGGTTTCCTTCGCCTGGGCGGCCGACCCGCAACCTTACACGGTAGAGCTGGCCAAAACCGGCGATGCCGCCATTGATCAGGCCCTGACGGACAGTGCGACCCTGATCAGCCTGCGCACGTCCTCTCCGGTCGGTGGATTTGCACTGGTCGCGCGGGCGCAATCCGATCTGGACCGGTTGCAGACGGCCCTGAACAGTTTCGGCTATTACAAGGGCAAGGTGACGATCCGGATCGCCGGAAAGACCCTGGATGACCCCGATCTGCCGACCCTGATCGAACGGGCGCCGAAACAGCCGCCTTTGACGGTGACCATTGCGATTGAGAAAGGGCCTCTGTTCCATCTTCGGAATGTTCACGTGGAAACGCCGCCCGGTACGACGCTGCCGGATGTGGCCCGCAACGTGCTGCCGGTCAAAACCGGCGATACTGCCATTGCGGCCAATGTTCTGGCGGGGCAGTCGGCTTTGCTCAATGTCTTGCAGAATAATGGCTATGCCCTTGCGAAAGTGCAGGCGCCAGTGGCGTTCGAGCGTCCGGATCAGAATGTGCTGGATGTCGTCTACAAGGTGACGCCGGGGCCGCGGGTCGATCTGGGGCCGATCACGTTCTCCGGTCTGAAGCATACCAATGCGTCCTATGTGGAGCGGCGCTTGCTGCTGAAATCCGGGCAGGAATATCAGGCCGATAAAATCGGCAGGGCGCGTCAGGATTTGTTGGCAGCCGGAATTTTCAGTTCTGTCCGTATGCGGGCGGCTGATCGTCTGAATACCGAAGGACGCCTGCCGCTGCGGATCGAGTTCACCGAAAGGCCGCGCCATGGCGTGTCTCTGGATGGGCTGTATTCGACCGATCTCGGCGGCAGCCTGACCGGGACATGGACCTATCGCAATATTTTCGGCAATGGTGAAACGCTTGCCCTGTCGGCGGCAGCCACCGAAGTTGCGGCGCAGGTGGCGTCCCAGCCCGGTTACAATATCGGAGCGGTCTATACGATCCCCGACTGGTTGCGGCGCGATCAGTCCCTGCAATTCTATGCCACCGGCGTGCGGGAGTATTTTTATTCCTATGACCGCACTGCGATCATCGTCGGGGCGACACTGACACGAAAACTGAGCGATCACTGGAAAGGCGCCATCGGCCTGACCGCCATTCAGGAAAGAGTCGGGCAGCAGGGCGTCAGGACCAATTACACGCTGGTCCAGGTGCCGGTGACGCTCAAATACGATGATACCGGCAGTCTTTTCGAGCCGACCCATGGCTATCGCGCCATTATCAGCGCCACACCGACGGAAAGTCTGGCTTCCGGGGGGAATGGAACCTCGAAGACCTTTGTTCTGATGAAGGCGCAGGGATCGACCTATATCAATCTGTCCCGGCGGGAAGGACGCAGCGTTCTGGCGCTGCGTGCCCTGGTGGGAGCAGCGCCGGGCGTATCGATCATGGATCTGCCGCCCGATCAGCGTTTCTATGCCGGTGGCAGCGATACGATCCGTGGCTATAAATACCAGTTCGTCGGGCCGACTTTTCCGAACAATGATCCGACCGGCGGCACTGCCGTGGATGCGGCGACGGTGGAACTGAGGCAGCGTTTCGGCTCCAGTTATGGTGTCGCTCTGTTCGTCGATGCGGGGCAGGTCAGCCAGAATGGCGGGCCTTTTTCGGGTGATCTGCGGGTCGGTGCGGGTATCGGCGCCCGTTACTACACTGCGATCGGACCGATCCGGGTTGATTTTGCCCTGCCACTGATGAAGCAGCGGGGAAACAGCAGCTTCCAGGCCTATATCGGCATCGGGGAGGCTTTCTGAGATGCGCCGTGTCCTCAAATGGCTGCTCGGGATCGTTCTGACGCTGTTGGCTCTGCCAGTGCTGGCGCTGGTGCTGCTGGTGATCGGACTGAATACCGGGATCGGACAGAGACAGGTGGACCGGCTGGCAAACTCCATGACCGGCGGCATGGTCGTGATGCAGGGGTTTGGTGGCAGCTTCCCGGATGGTCTGCGTATCGCCCGCCTGGAACTGCATGACGCGAAAGGAACCTGGCTGGAGATCGACCGGCTGGCGCTGGACTGGCGGATCTTGAGGTTGCTGGGCCGGGAGGTCCGGATCGACGCCCTGACTGCCGACCGCATCGCCATTCCCCGTCTGGCGGAGGCCGCACCGGGCGCAGAAGCAACGCCTGCCTCATCCGGGCAAGGTTTTTCGCTGCCGGTGCAGGTTGTGCTGAATCATCTGCGGATTGGCAGGCTGGAGGTTGGCAAACCGGTCGCGGGCACGGCTCTGGTGGCCATGCTGGAAGGGCGGGCAGCGATCCGCAAGCTTGATCTGGCCGCCCCAACCCCTGACAAAATCGCTCAGGCTGATCTGGCGCTCGATGTCCATCGTCTGGATGGATCGGATCAGGGGGCCGATCATTATCATCTGGATGCGGCGGTGGATCAGACCCGTATCGCCGCCCATGTCACCGCGCAGGAGGCAGTGCACGGCCTGATCGCCACCATGGCGGCCCTGCCGGGTGTTCAGGGGATCAATGCCGATATCAAACTCGATGGCCCGTGGAAGGCGGCGCATGTTGCCGCCACTGTCTCGGCCCTGCCGTTAGAGGCGGAGGTCAAGGGGACGGTCGATACGCTCGGTCGTTCCGCGCTGCTGGATGTGAACGCCCATGCGGGGGCTATGGAACCTCGCCCGGATGTGCAGTGGCGCTCTGTTGCGCTGACGGCGCATGTGGCCGGCCCGTTTCTCAGGCCAGATGCCACAGCGCATATCGTTCTGAAGGGTCTGAGTGCGGCCGGAGCCTCGCTGTCCGCGCTGACGGCGGATGTCGATGGCAATGCCGGATATGTCACCTTGCGCAGTCGGGTGGAGAATCTGCGGATTCCCGGCCCGAAACCGGATCTGCTGGAGGCCGCCCCCCTGTCGCTGGATGCGTCGGTGCGTCTGGATGATCCATCCCGTCCCGTGACTTTCGCGCTGTCACACAGGCTGCTCGCTCTGAAAGGCGATGCACGGACCGTTGGAAAGATGACCGTCCATGCCGCCTTGTCCCTGCCCGATCTGACACCGCTGGCGGAGATTGGCGGAGTCGATCTGAAGGGCGATGCAGCACTGCAACTCCAGGCGGCGATGGAAGGGGACAAGGCTCAGGCTGATCTGAATGGCACCATATCGGTGACCGGCGGCATGGCCCCGGTTCCCGCGCTGCTGGGCGAGAAGGCGCGTCTGGCCTTGTCCGCCCGGATGGATGGGCAGGGGGAGGGGCGACGTATCACTCTCTCCAACCTTGCTATCAATGGCAGGACATTGTCTGTCGGGGCGAAAGGCGGCCTGAACGGTCAGACTGTGGCACTCGACTGGACGATCGGTCTGAGCGATCTGCATGCACTGGCGACGACGCTCAAGGGGACTATGCAGGCGGCTGGCAACGTAACTGGTCCGACCAGTGATTTGACCGCCCATGCCACCATTGATGGAATCGTGGAGGCGCATCAATCCGGGCAGGAGGTGAAGTCCGGCCCGTTGCATCTCACTCTGGATGCGGTGCATCTGCCATCAGCACCGGAGGCGCATCTTGTTGCCACCGGTACGCTGGACAGGGGACCGGTGGCACTGGATATCACGGCCAGCCGCCGGCCCGATGGAGTGATGCAGGCGTCTATCGGCAAGGCTGACTGGAAATCTCTCCATCTGGACGGGGCCATGGCGCTGGCGGCGGGGGCGAAAATTCCCCATGGCGCACTGGTGTTGAATTTTACCAGGCTGGATGACCTCAGACCTCTGCTTGGCCAGCCGATCAGTGGCTCTGTCGCGGCGAAGGCGGATTTTTCCGATGCGCTGGCGACCCTTCATCTGACTGCCACGCGTGCGGGCCTGCCCGGAAAGGCCGCCGTCGCGAAGGCCGATTTCGACGCGACCGTCACATCGCCTGTTGCCGATCCCGATGTGAAGGCCAGGCTGGAAGTGCGCGGTATCGCGGCCAGCGGCATAACCGGTCATGCTACCCTGTCCGCACAGGGGCGGCAGAATGCGCTGGCTGTGCGATTGAACACGGCGCTCAATGGCGTGGCCGGGGCACCGCTTCAGGCCAGTATGGCGGCCCTGCTGGATGTGCCGGCCGGACAGGTAGCAATTTCGGCATTGCAGGCTGGCTGGAAAGGTCAGACGGCGCGGCTGCTGGCGCCGGTTCTCATTGGCTACAAGGATGGCGTGACGGTTGACCGGCTGCGGCTCGGCGTGGCGCAGGCCGTGCTGGATGTGGCAGGAAGGGCGACGCCGAAGCTCGATCTGCGGGTTGCCCTGACCAATCTGACTGCCGATCTGGCGCGGATCGTGGCACCGGATGTGAAGGCTGCCGGGCGGCTGGATATGCAGGCGGTTCTGAAAGGAGAACCCGCGCATCCGGCCGGCTCCGCCTCCATCACTGCACGCGGTCTGCGCATGCTGACCGGGGATGCCCGTGCTCTGCCTCCGGCTGATATCGTGGCGAAAGCTGATATGGATGGCCGCACGGCCCGGATCGACACACGTCTGAATGCTGGCTCCACGACCATGACGATCGCGGGCACAGTGCCGGAAGCGGCCTCCGGCCCGTTGAATATCGCGGCGCGGGGGAGGGCCGATCTGCGGATTCTCGATCCGATCCTGTCAGCGCAGGGGCGGCGTGTGCAGGGTATGATGATCGTCGATGCAAGGGTCGGTGGCACTATCGCGGCCCCGAATGCGTCCGGCACGGTACGGCTGACGGGTGGCGATGTGCAGGATGTCACAGCGGGTCTGCACCTTGCCCGGATCGAGGCCCTCATCAGTGCGGCAGGGGATACGCTGCGCATCGATCAGTTCAGCGCAGGGGCCGGACAAGGCACGCTCAGTCTAGGCGGCTCGGTCGGGATCAAGCCGCCGATGCCGGTCGATCTTACGGTGAAGGCCAGCAACGCCACGCTGATCGCCAGCGATCTGATGACGGAGCGGCTGAATGCCGATCTCACCTTGCGCGGCCAGATTGCAAAGGAACTGACCGCCAGCGGCCATATCAAAATCCTGCGCGCTGATATCAGGGTGCCGGAGCATATGCCCTCCAGCGTTGCCGTGCTGGATGTGATCAAACCCGGCCAGAAACCGCCGCCGCCCTCTACCTCGTCCGGTCCTGTGATTCGTCTGGATGTGACGCTCGATGCGCCGGAGCAGATCTTTGTGCGTGGCCGTGGTCTGGATGCGGAGCTGGCAGGGCGGTTGCATCTGCATGGTACGGCGAGCAATCCGCAGACCGATGGCGGTTTTGAATTGCGGCGCGGCCAGTTCAGCGTGGCTGGTACGACGCTGAGTTTCACCGAGGGCCGCGTGACCTTCGATGGCAGCACGACCGATCCGGCGCTGGATTTCACGGCCAGCTCTACCTCCGGCAGTGTGACGGCCAGCCTGCATGTTGGTGGCCATGCCAGTGATCCGAAGATCACACTCTCCAGCCAGCCCGAACTGCCGCAGGATGAAGTCCTGGCCCGGCTGCTGTTCCAGTCCAGCATGGCCAGCCTGTCCCCGTTCCAGTTGGCGGAAATCGCGGCGGCGCTGGCACAGTTGAGCGGTGCGACCGGTAGCGGTGATCCGTTGAATTCAGTGCGCAGTGCGCTGGGGCTGGACCGGCTGTCGGTGGGCGGAGGCTCTCAGAACGGGGCCACCACGCCGAATAGCCGCACCAATCAGGGACCGTCGGTCGAGGCGGGTAAATACGTTGCACGCGGCATTTATGTCGGTGCCAAGCAGAGCGTGGGTGGCGCAAACAGTGTCAGCGCGGCGGAGGTGCAGATCGACCTGACCCGCAGGCTGAAGCTGAAGGCCGATGCCGGTTCCGGGCCGGGAGCCAATGCGGTGGGTCTGTCCTACGGGTTCGATTACTGACCCTGGGCGCACCCGCAGCCTGCTCTGATCGGAAGTGGTCTGGGTGATATAACGACCTGCCTGATTCCGCCTGCCGTCAAACCGGCCTAGACTGCTCCGATGCAGGAAACAGGACCGGATCGACGGTGGTGACAATCTTGAGGCGGATGGGTTTGTGGCTGACCGGTATTGCCTTTCTGCTGGGGGCGGCCATACCGGTGCAGGCGGCGGATGTGGCAGGCAAGGATACAGACTGGTCGCATCCTCTGGGTGGCGATCATGCCCGGCGATACAGCGCACTGACACAGATCAACCGGCAGACGGTGAAGCATCTGCATCCGGTCTGGAGTTTCTCAACCGGTGTGCTGCGTGGTCATGAGGGCGGGCCGCTGGTGGTGGGGGATACGATGTATGTCCACACTCCTTTTCCGAACCGGCTGTTTGCACTTGATCTGAACGATGACGGGCGCATCCGCTGGAGCTACACGCCGGTGCAGGATCCGGCCGTGATCGGGATCATGTGCTGCGACACGGTCAATCGAGGCCCTGCCTATGCGGATGGCCGCCTGTTCCTGCATCTGGCGGATACGAGTCTGGTGGCGCTGGATGCCCGGACCGGCAAGGAATTGTGGAAGATCAGGGATGGTGATCCGGCCAAAGGGGAAACCGGCACGTCCGCCCCCCTCGTGGCTGGTGATCTGGTGCTGGTCGGCAATAGCGGGGGCGAGTTCGGCGTGCGTGGCCATATGACGGCCTATGCGGTCAAGGACGGGCATCGTGTCTGGCGCGCCTACGCGGTCGGGCCGGATAGCGACACGCTGATGGATCCTCTGCACACCACTCAGATGGGTAAGCCGGTCGGTGCCAATTCTTCGCTGTCGTCATGGAGTGGGGATGCATGGAAACTGGGAGGCGGGCCGTCCTGGGGCTGGATTTCCTACGATCAGGCGCTGGACCTGATCTATTACGGCTCCGGCAATCCGGGGGTGTGGAATCCGCTGCAACGTCCGGGCGACAATCGCTGGGCCATGAGCGTCTTTGCGCGGGATCGCAAAACCGGGATCGCGAAATGGGTGTATCAGTTCACCCCGCATGATGCCTGGGATTATGACGGGATCAACGAGATGATCCTGGCCGATATTCCGGTGAACGGGCGGCAGACAAAGGCGCTGGTGCATTTCGACCGTAATGGCTTTGCCTATGTGCTGGATCGGGTCAGCGGTATGCTGCTTCAGGCGAAGCCGTTTGATCCATCGCTGAACTGGGCGAAAGAAATCGACCTTTCGACCGGAAAGCCGGTGCGCAATGCCCGTTATGAGCCAAAGGAGGAGGATGAAGCGACCAAAGGCATCTGTCCCAGTTCTCTCGGCGCGAAAAACGAACAGCCGGCTGCTTTCTCGCCGCAGACGGGACTGTTTCTGGTCCCGGTCAATCGTATTTGTATGGATGAGGAACCGTTTCGCGTCTCCTATCAGGCCGGGCAGCCTTATGTGGGGGCAAACCTGACCCTGTATCCGCCACCGGGGACGAAAGATCTCGGCGCGTTCATCGGCTATGATGCCGGTCAGGGCCGGATCGTCTGGACGGATGCGGAGGCTTTCTCCGTCTGGTCCGGGGCGCTGGCGACGGCGGGAGGTGTGGCGTTTTACGGAACGCTCGAAGGCTGGCTCAAGGCGGTGGATGTGAAGGACGGTTCCCTGCTGTGGCAATATAAAACCCCGTCCGGGATCATCGGCAACGTCATGACCTATCGCCATCATGGTCGTCAGTATGTCGCGGTGCTGTCCGGTGTTGGCGGGTGGGCCGGCATCGGTCTGGCTGAGGGGCTGGGGGCAGGGGATAGCGAAGGCACCGGCGCTGCCGTGCTGAACCGTGCCCTGAACAATTATACACGGCTTGGCGGTGTTCTGACGGTTTTCGGCCTGCCGTGACGGGTATGTCCTCCCGACGGCCGGGTTGTCTGGATAAAACGGGCTGGATCGGGCTGATCCTGCTGGGGATGATCGTGTTGTCGGCGGTTTTCGCGCCCTTGTTATCCCCTTATCCTCCCGGATTGCAGCTTCCCGACGGGCTGGATGCTGATGGAGCCCCGCTACCGCCCTGCTGGCGCTTTCCGCTGGGGACTGATCTGCTGGGGCGGGATGTGCTGTCCCGGCTGTTATGGGGCGGACGGGATGCGCTGCTGATCGGTGGGGTGGCCAATACCGTTGCCGTCATGACCGGAACCCTCATCGGGGTGTGTGCCGCCATGGCGACAGGACGGGTGGGGGGCTGGATCGGGGCCGGGCTGATGCGGCTGACCGATCTGCTGGCCTCGATCCCCGTGCTGCTGCTGGCGGTGACAGTTTCGGCGGTGCTGCGCCCATCCATCTGGGTGGTGATGCTGGTGGTGGCGCTGGCAGGATGGGCGCCGGTCGCAAGGGTGATTTATGTTGAAACTTCCGGCCTGTCCGCACGCCTGCATGTGCGGGCGGCCCGTGCTTTGGGGGTGGGCTGGGGGAGGATCGTGCTGCGGCATATCCTGCCGCTGCTCGGGCCGGTGATTGTGGTCTGGGGTACGTTGGGGATAGCAGGCTCTGTGCTGCTGGAAGCGACATTGTCCTATCTCGGGGCGGGCGTGCAGCCGCCTGAAGCATCCTGGGGCAGCATCATCAATGAAAATCAGGCCTATCTGCTGATTGCGCCATGGCTGGTCTTTGCGCCGGGCGGAGCGATCCTGCTGCTGGCGGCAGGGGCGAATTTGACCGGCTCCGCGCTGAAGCGCCGCTGGATGCCGGGTGTGACGGAGCAGGATACCCTGTGAGCCTGTTTATCCTCCGGCGGCTGATACAGGCTGCATTGACCTTGCTGGGAGTGGCCGTGCTGGCCTTCCTGCTGATCCATATGATGCCGGCGGATCAGGCGCGCAGTGTGGCCGGACGCTCGGCAACGCTGGAGCAGGTGGCGCGCATCCGTCACGCCATGGGGCTGGACCGGTCCCTGATTGCGCAATTCTGCGGCTGGATCGGCGGGTTGGTACAGGGCGATCTGGGGCAGTCCCTGGTGCAGCGTGTCCCGGTGGCGCTGCTGATCGGGGAGCGTCTGCCGGCCACTCTTTTCCTGCTGGTGGGGGCTGTGTTGGCGGAGATTGCGATCGGCCTTCCTGCCGGTCTGCTGGCGGCCCGTGCTCCGGGCGGATGGCTGGACCGGATGGTGATGGGGGGATCGGTGATCGGTGTTTCCCTGCCGCCTTTCGTGGTGGCGCTGGGGATGTTGATGCTGTTCTCGGTCTGGCTCGGCTGGTTTCCGATCGGAGGATATGGGGGTGTACGGCACTGGGTGCTGCCTTCTGTCACGCTCGGCTTGCTGGGGGCGGGCTGGTATGCCCGGATGATCCGGGCCGCTGCGCAGCACGTGGTAGCAGCTGATTACATCCGCACGGCCCGTGCCAAGGGGGCCGGAGAAACCAGGATCATGATCCATCATGTGCTGCGAAATGCCGCTTTGCCGGTGCTGGCGCTGGCGGGAACCGATATTGCAGGATTCCTGTCCGGGGCGGTGGTGGTGGAAAGCGTGTTTGGCTGGCCGGGCATGGGGCAACTGGTGTGGCAGGCGATCCCGCTGCTGGATGTTCCGGTGATTCTGGGGGTGACGATGGTGGCGGCGGCTGGAGTGGTGCTGACCAGCCTGGTGGTCGATCTGCTGGCCCCGTTGATTGATCCGCGCATGGGGCTGCCGCGATGATGCTGACCCGCCGCGCCTGTCTGTCTGTCACCGGTCTGGCCGGTGCTGCCGCTGTGGTCGGGCCGGACCGGTCATATGCAGAGTCTTCTCCCCGGCGCGGGGGGACGCTCACCATCGCGTTTCGGGATGATATTGCCACGCTGGATCCGGCCATTGGCTACGATTTTCAGAACTGGGCGCTGATTCGCGCCCTGTTCTGCGGCCTGATGGACTACGAGCCGGGCACCACGATCCTGCGTCCTGGTCTGGCCGAGACTGTTTCCCTGTCGCCGGACGCGCTGGTCTATCGTTTCACCCTGCGGCAAGGCGTGCGGTTTCACCATGGTCGGGAGGTAACAGCGGCGGATGTCGTCTATTCGCTTCGCCGCACCATCCATCCGGCGACCCAAAGCCCAGGTCAGAGTTTCTATGCCGCTATTGAAGGTTTCGGCCCCTTCGTTGCGGGAGAAACACAGGCACTCCCGGGTCTCTTCGCACCTGATCCGCATACGGTGGTGATCCGGCTCTCCCGACCGTATGCGCCGTTCCTGCATGCATTGGCGCTGAATTTCGCTTCGGTGGTGCCACGGGACATGGTGGAGCGGTACGGTGCGGATTTCGGCCGTCACCCTGTAGGATGTGGTGCTTTCCGTTTCGACACCTGGCGCATCGGCCAGAGCGTCGTGCTGCGCCGTTACGAGGGATATTACGAACCGGGTCTGCCCTATCTCGACCGGATTATCGCCGAAATAGGGCAGGAGCCTCTGACCGCCATGCTGCGGCTGGAACGCGGCGAGATCGACGTGGTGGGTGACGGTATTCCCCCGGCAAGGCTGAATGCGATCCGGCGTGATCCGCGTTTTCAGGGGCTGATCGGCATCCGGCCGCGACTGGCGACGACCTATCTGGCCATGAACGTGACAAAGCCGCCTTTCGATACGCTGCTGGTCCGGCAGGCCGTGGCCCATGCGATCGACAAGACCCGCATCGTGCGGCTGATCAATGGCCGGGGCGAGCCGACTGGCCAGATTTTTCCACGCGGCCTGCCCGGATATGATCCATCCCTGTCAGGACCATCCTTTGATCCGGTGCGGGCGCGGAGCCTGTTGCGGAAAGCGGGCTGGCAGGACGGATTTCAGACGGACCTTATGACTGCCGCCACCGATCCCAATCCGCGTATCGCACAGGCTCTGCAACAGGATCTGGCCGCTATCGGTATCCGGATTTCCCTGCGCGTGCTGGCCCGTCCCGCGATGATCGAGGCTGCCTGTTCCGGCGCCGGTGCGCCGCTGATCTGGTCGGGCGATACCGGCTGGAGTGCCGATTTTCCTGATCCATCGGATTTTTACGGACCAATCCTGTCAGTGGCCGCCTCTGCGCCGGGCGGATGGAACTGGGCCAGATACCGTAATGCCGGCATCGACGCCCTCGCGGTGACGGCCGACGCCATGGCGGAACCATCACAAGCTCCGGAAAGGCTGAAGCGGTGGCAGGCGATTCAGGCGGCCATTCTGGCTGATCAGCCCTGGGTGCCGCTCTATAATCCTCTGTTTTTCGTGCCGCATACGGCCCGTATTCAGGGGGCAGATGCCCTGTTCACTGATCCGGTGGTGACGCCGGTGAACTTCATGCATGTCTATGCGGTTGATGGCTGACACAATGCCTGAACGGAGAAACCGGATGATACGTGCCGCCTATGTTGTCAGCGGACTGGTCGTGGCGGCTGCCACCTTGATGGCTAGTGCCGCTTCGGCCCAGACGCGGATAGGGTCGATCAATACCAGCTTCCGCTGGCTGGGGCCTGATGACCGGATCATCGTCGAGCGTTTCGATGATCCCAAAGTGCAGGGTGTATCCTGCTACCTGTCCCGTGCCGCGACTGGCGGGATGAAAGGCTGGGTCGGGCTGGCCGAGGATCCCAGCCGTTTTTCCGTCGCCTGTCAGCGCACCGGCCATGTCACGCTGCCGCAGGATCTTCCGAAGCAGGAGACGGTGGCTTTCGTCTCCTCCTCCCTGTTTTTCAAATCGTTCCAGATTGTCCGGATGGTCGATCCTGACCGGCCGGTACTGGTCTATACGGTGGTCAGCACGAAACTGGTGAAGGGATCGCCCTTCAACGCGATTTCCGTGGTCGGGCTGGACGGGCCGTAACCCCCTCCCTCAGCCGACCAGCGCCCGGATGGCATCGTGGTAGGCGGGGGCGGCCCAGTTCGTTCCCCCCTCCAGCCGGGCGCGCTCCCGGCCCTGCCGGTCGATGATCAGTGTGGTGGGGATGCCACGCAGTTTCAGTGCGGTCTGGGCTTCCCCATCATGATCCAGCCATGTGCCGAGATGGACGATGTTGTGCTTGCGGTAGAAATTATCCACCGCCTGCACGCCGCCCTGATCGGCGGAGAGCGGCAGCACGACAATCCCCTCATCTTTCACTGCGGCAGCGAGCTGATCCAGCGAGGGCATTTCCGCAACGCAGGGCGCACACCATGTGGCCCACAGATTCAGCACCACTCCCTTGCCGCTGAAATAGGCCATGCTGCGTGTATCCCCCATGGCGTCGATAAAGCGGAAGGCGGGCAGCCTGGCAGGCGGGTCGACCGGTTTCAGCCCATGCGGCAGTTCCCCCATTGTTGCGCCGCTGGCTTGTGACAGGGCCAGTTTGCGCCCCATGACGCCGCCCGCTAGGGTGCCGCCAATGGCCGCCAGCATTGTGCGGCGGGTTTTTAAATGCTTGCTGACAGGCATGACGACAGGCCTTCCTTCATGACGAACGATCAGACGACCACCACCGGCGATTCAGGGCAGAGATCAGCCAATATGCAATGGGGCGGACGCTTTGCTGCCGGTCCTGCCGCTATCATGCAAGAGATCAATGCGTCGATTGGTTTCGATCAGAAGCTGTGGCGGCAGGATATTCGCGGTTCCATGGCGCATGCGGCGATGCTCGCCCATGTCGGGATCATATCCGGGGAGGACGCGCAGGCTATCCGCTCCGGCCTTGAGCGAATCGCCGCTGAGATTGAGGCCGGACAATTCACTTTCTCCGTTGCGCTGGAAGATATTCACATGAATATCGAAGCCCGGCTGACCGAGCGGATCGGCGAGGCCGGGAAGCGCCTGCACACCGCGCGCAGCCGTAATGATCAGGTCGCGACTGATTTCCGCCTGTGGATCAGGGATGCGATTGACGGGCTGGATGCGCAGCTGGTCGATCTGATGCGTGCGTTGGCGCATCGCGCCGCCGACCATGCGGCGGATCCGATGCCGGGCTTCACCCATCTTCAGACCGCACAGCCGGTGACGTTCGGCCATCATCTGCTGGCCTATGTCGAAATGCTGGCGCGGGATCGCGGCCGTCTGGCTGATGCACGCAAACGCCTGAACGAATGCCCGCTCGGCTCGGCGGCGCTGGCGGGAACGTCCTTTCCGATCGACCGCCGTATGACCGCTGCGGCGCTGGGCTTCGACCGGCCGACGCGCAATTCGCTGGATGCGGTGTCGGATCGTGACTTCGCGCTGGAATTTTTATCGGCGGCCTCTATTTCCTCGATGCATCTGTCGCGCCTGGCCGAGGAAATTGTTATCTGGTGCAGCGCGCCCTGGCGGTTCATCTCCCTGTCCGATGCGTATACCACGGGCAGTTCCATCATGCCGCAGAAGCGCAATCCGGACGCGGCGGAGCTGGTCCGCGCCAAGGTTGGCCGTGTGGTGGGTGATCTGATCGGCCTGATGACGGTGATGAAGGGCCTGCCACTGGCCTATGCCAAGGACACGCAGGAGGACAAGGAGCCGGTGTTCGATGCGGCGGAAGCCTGGACCTTGTCCCTTGCCGCCATGGCCGGGATGGTGCGGGATATGACCCCGAATACCGATCGCATGCGTTTCTTTGCCGGCAGCGGTTTTGCCACCGCGACCGATCTGGCCGATTACCTTGTGCGGGCGCTGCATCTGCCGTTCCGCACCGCGCATCACGTCACCGGGCGTCTGGTGGCGAAGGCGGAGGCGAAGGGAATTGACCTTGCCGAACTGTCACTGGAAGAGATGCGGGAAGAAGAACCGGCCATCGGCGAGGATGTGTTTTCTGTGCTGACGGTTGATGCCTCCATTGCCTCGCGTCGGAGCGAAGGCGGCACCGCACCGGAAAACGTCGCGCAGCAGGCCGCCTGGTGGCGGGATCAGTTGAAGGAGACGGCTTGATGACCTGTTTGCGGGCATTTTCCCTGATGGTACTGCTGCTGGGTCTGGGGTTCGGCCTGACGGCCTGCGGCAAGCGTGGTGCTCCGTCCCCGCCCGGGCCGCCGGACCAGATTACATATCCCCATACCTACCCGAGCCGCTGACCAGGGAATTGCCGTGATGGACATGCATGTGACGGATACGGACCGACCGGATCCTTCGGTGATGGAACTGATTGCCGCACGCCCGAGCCTTTCCATGCATGCTATGGATGGGCTGCTGCTGGATGATGTGCCGTTGAATGCCATTGCCGATGCGCAGGGCACGCCGTGCTGGGTCTATTCGGCGGTGACGTTCCGCCGGCGTTACCGGCTGTTGCGTGATGCGCTGGCGGAGGCTGGGATCGCGCCGCATATCCATTTCGCAGTGAAGGCCAATGACCACCTCGCCGTGCTGCGTCTGCTCGGCAATGAGGGTGCGGGCGCGGATGTGGTCAGCGGCGGTGAACTCAGCCGCGCGCGGGCGGCGGGGATTCCGGCAGAGCGGATCGTGTTCTCCGGTGTTGGCAAGACCGCGGCAGAGCTGACACTGGCCCTGTCCGAAGGGATCGCCCAGATCAATGTGGAGAGCGCGGAGGAGTTGGACATGCTCTCCGCCATTGCGTCCGGTATGGGCCGTACGGCGCGGATCGCGCTGCGGGTCAATCCGGATGTGGATGCCGGTACGCACCCCAAGATCACGACGGGTCTGGCTGATAACAAATTCGGCATTCAGGCCGGGGATGTCCCTGCCCTGTATGCGCGCGCTGCGTCCCTGCCGGGGATCGAGCCGGTCGGTCTTGCCATGCATATCGGCAGCCAGATCAATGTCATGACCCCGTTCCTGGCCGCGTTCCGCCGTATGGCGATTCTGGTACAGGCGCTGCGGGATCAGGGGCAGACAGTCAGACTGGTGGATTGCGGGGGTGGTCTGGGGATCGATTACCGCGGTGATGTCACCTCCACCCCGGCGGCGCTGGCCGGGGCGATGAAGGCGGAGCTGGGCGGTCTGGATGTGCAGCTTGTGCTGGAGCCGGGGCGCTGGCTGGCCGGGCCCGCCGGTGTGCTGCTGTCCAGTGTCGTCCTGGTGAAGCAGTCGCGGCCCCGTCCTTTCGTGGTGCTGGATGCGGCGATGAACGATCTGCTGCGCCCATCACTGTATGAGGCATGGCACGGGATCGTGCCCTTATCCGCGGTCGAGGCCGCGCATGCGCCGATCGACTGCGATGTGGTGGGTCCGGTCTGCGAAACCGGTGATACCTTTGCGCGGGCGCGGTCCCTGCCGCCGCTTCAGGCCGGCAGCCGGGTCGCAATTCTGGAGGCGGGGGCTTACGGTGCGGTGATGAGCTCCACATATAATGCCAGACCGCTGGCGGCTCAGGTGCTGGTTGATGATGGACGCTGGACGGTGATCCGCCCGCGTCAGATGGTCGAGGCGTTGTGGCGTGATGAGGTGATTCCGGCGCATCTCACCCGGCAGGGCTGACAGCAACCCGCAACAGGCAAATGAGAGGCAGCCGTATGGAGTATCGGGCCGGATGACGGCGGAGAATCCTTCCACGCTTCCTCCAATACTTGCGCAGCGGCGGCGGCAGGCGTTGCGTGTGCTGCGGCTGGAGCGGCTCTGCCGTGCCGCCTGGCCGCTTCTGCCTGCCACCGGGTTATTTATCAGCCTTGTTTTGCTGGATGTCTGGACGTGGCTGCCGCCATGGCCGCATCTGATCCTGCTGATCGTATTCTGGGCCGGGCTTGGCATCTGGGTGGTATGGCGGTGGCGTGTTCTGCCGAAACCGCTCCGGACCGATGCCGACCGGCGGCTGGAGCAGGATGCCGGGCTGGCCCATCGCCCTTTGGCCACGCTGGATGATCGACCTGCTCAGGGCAGCTCCCCGATGGCGCAGGCTTTGTGGCATGCCCATGCACACCGTGTACTGGATCAGGTGCGGATACTTCGCCCGGCGGTGCTGCGTTCCGGCATTGCTGTCAGGGATCGTTTCGCCCTGCGCGCCTTGTCCCTGATTGTGTTGGCGGCATTGGCGGTCAGTGCCGGGGGAGATTTTTCCGCTCGGCTGGTGCATGCACTCTGGCCGGTTCTGCCCCCTGCGCCATCTGTTCCGGCGCCGCAGGTGCAGGCATGGATTACGCCTCCCGCCTATACCGGGTTGCCTCCGATTTTCCTGCGTGGCGAAACCGACGCGGCGCATCACCCTTACGTGGTTCCGGTCGGCTCAATGCTGTCTCTGACCGTCTCAGGTCTCGATACGCCGCCGGGGCTGGAACTGGATGGTCACAAGACCCTTCTGCCCCGTCTGGCGAAGGGCAGTTTTCAGGCCAGCATTCCGCTGGGGCAGCAGGCTGTCAGCTCTGATGCACCTCTGACATTGCGAGCAGCCAGCGGGGCTGTTCTTGCTACATGGCGCATCAGGAAGGTGGCCGATGCTCCCCCGCAGGTTGCGTTCACCGGGGCACCGGAAAAGGCAGTGCATAGCTATGCGGTGCGTATTCCGTGGCAGGCACGGGATGATTACGGCATCGTCGAGGTCATCGCCCTTCTGCATTTGGCCGAACGGCCTGATCTGCCCCCCGCCAGAGTGCTTTTACCGGTTCCTGCAGGCCATCCTCGTCTGACCGGGGGTACGACTGACAGCGATCTGACCGCCAATCCATGGGCGGGTCTGCCGGTCACAGTCACTCTGGTCGCGAAGGATACGGCGGGGCAGACCGGACATTCGGACGTTGTCGAGCTGGTGTTGCCGCAGAAGCCGTTCCGCAATCCGCTGGCAAGAGCGCTGCTGTCGATCCGCCAGTCTCTGGCACGCCAGCCGGAAGACCGGCGCAACGCGGTTGGTTTGCTGGTGGAGTTGGGGGCTCAGCCCGGTATTCTGGCCGATGATCCGGGAGGATACCTCAATCTGCGCGCCATTACTTCGGAGCTGGCACGGAACACGTCTGCCTCTGCGATCAACGATGCGCTCAACCGGTTGTGGCTGCTTGCCCTGCATATCGAGGAAGGGGGTGCCGAGCGCACGGCCCGCGCTCTGTCTGCTGCCCGTCAGGAACTGCGGGAGGCGCTGAACCAGCAGAAAAACGGCGCTCCCCCGGATCAGCGCGAGATGCAGCGTCTGATGAGCCAGCTTGAGCGCGCCCTGTCCGATCATTTGAAGCAGATGGCGGAGCAGGCGAAGCGGGAAGCGGCGACACCCGCCCCGGAGGACCGTACTGTCCCCCTGATGGACCAGCTGCACAAACTGGACGAGCAGATGCGGCAGGCCCTGAAAGAGGGCCGGATGGAGGATGCGCGCCGCGCCATGGCGTCGATGGAGCGCGCTCTGGACCGATTGCAGCATGCAAAGCCGCTGACGGCGGAACAGAAGGCCCGCCGGGCGAAGCAGCAGCAGGCCAGACGGCAGGCGCAGGAACAGATGAAGGCGTTGCAGGATCTGACCCGCCGGCAGGCCGGATTGCTGGATAATGCGCAGAAGCGTGCCGAGGCGGCTCAGCAGGATGCCCCCCGCTTTCCGGATTTCGGCCCGGAGAATGATCCGGATGACGGGCCGCCCGATCAGCAGGGGCAGGGAGGCAGTCAATCCCAATCGGGACAACCTCCCTCAGGACGGCCGGGGCAGCAGGGCAGACGGTCTGATCCGGCTGAGCCCCTGCGAAAAGCGGATGAGGCCGCCCAGCAGGATGTGCGTCACAAACTGGCCGATCTGATGCAGCAGTTCAGCGAACGGGGCGGCCAGATTCCGCGCGGGATGGCGCAGGCTGATGCCGCGATGCGCGATGCGATCGATGCGATGCGCCGTGGCCGTGATGATCAGACTGTCGATGCGGAACGACGGGCGCTCCAGAAACTGGCGGAGGGCCAGCAGGACATCAATCGCCAGCAGCAGGCCAATAAAGGTGGCCGCCCCGGTCAGGATCAAGGCGGAGATGAGCAGGAGGATGGCGATGAGGATGCGGTGACGCTCGGCGCCCCTTCTCAAGGCCAGCGCCGGGAGTCGGGTGATGGGCAAACGCCTGGCGAACAGGCCGGTGACAATGACAGCGATGGCGCGGGTGATCAGCACGACCGGCGCGACCCATTCGGACGCAGCCGCTCCGTGGGATCGGCTGCGGGGGATGAGAATGGCGATGATGTCCGCCTGCCCGGGCAGATGGAGCCGATGCGCAGCCGGGATGTGCAGCAGGAATTGCGCCGCCGTGGTGCCGAGCGTAACCGCCCGCAGGAGGAACTGGATTATATCGACCGGCTGTTGCAGCAGTTTTGATCCACACCAATCGATGCATTTCAGACTTCCCCGGATCATGGCAAAATCGTTTTTCAGTCGGCAGGGCGCGGTGGAGGCAAGGGTGCTGACATGATCCGGTTTGAGCAGGTTGGACTGCGCTATGGACCATTGCGTCGGGCAACGGGCGGCACGACTTTGGGTGATACGGATCAGCCCGGTCTTGTTGAGCCGGGGGAAGTGCTCCGGGATGTTTCCCTGACGGTGCCCGATGGTAGTTTCCGCTGGCTGCTCGGTCCTTCCGGTGCGGGGAAAAGCAGTCTGCTGCGGCTGATGTATGCGGCGATCCGTCCGACCCGTGGCCGCATCATGTTGCTGGGGGCTGATCTGGCTGTGACGCCGCGGGCTGCATTGCCTGTCCTGCGTCGGCGGATCGGGGTCGTATTTCAGGATTTTCGCCTGTTGCCGCATCTGAACGCGTTTGACAACGTCGCCTTGCCCTTGCGTATCGCGGGGCGCCCGGAGGGACAGATCAGGGCCGATGTGGCGGAGTTGCTGCGCTGGGTTGGTCTGGCCCGCAAGATGAACGCCCGACCCGCTGAGTTATCAGGTGGCGAGCAGCAGCGTGTGGCGATTGCGCGGGCTGTGATTGGACGTCCCGCCTTGATTCTGGCGGATGAGCCGACCGGTAATCTGGATGAAGCGCAGGCGGAACGGCTGATGCAGCTTCTGAAGGAGTTGAACCGGTTGGGAACGACGATCGTGGTGGCGACGCATAATGACGGGCTGGTGGCCCGCCATCCCGCACCCGCTTTGCGTCTGGCCCATGGTCATGTGCTGGCTGAGGATACCGGATGGACGCAGGGTATGATCGGGCGGGAATCCGGCTTTTCCTACGGTCTTGCAGCACCGGAGGAGGAAATAGCCTACCCTCATGCTTCGGCTGGTCAGGCCGGGCTGCATGGGTCTGCGCCGCTGCAACCGGGAAGAAACGGCGTGGCGGTCGAGCGTTCGTTCAGAAACAGGCCGGCCGGGAGCCGTTTCCTTTGATGCGTTGTGATGCCCGCCGCTCATGAGCACCCGTCAGGAAAGACAACGCCGCCGGGCAGAGGAACGCCGCAGCCGCCGTCTGCGCCCGATGCGCTTCGACGATCTGGGGCTGCGTCGTGCCCTCTCGGACCGGCTGCTGCCTTTGCTGGTGGCAGCCATGGCGTTTCTGGCGGCTCTGGCATTCGCAGGATATGTCGCAGCTGATGCTTTGGGGCGACATTGGCAGGAAGGCGCTGCGGCCTCCATGACCGTGCAGGTGCCACGGCCGGCAGCAAGAGCCGATGATAAAGCCTCACTGGAGGCTGACGGGAATCAGGCGGATACGCGGCGTGATGCCGTGCTGGCCGTGCTGCGCGCCACGCGGGGCATCGCCTCGGCCGAAGCGATGTCGGATCAGGAACTGACCGCACTGCTGCGTCCCTGGCTTGGCTCTGATGCCGAAACATTATCCCTGCCGCTCCCGGCTGTGATCCGTGTGCGCCAGAATGCGGCAGGGAGTCCGGGGAATGGTGCGACGCTGGATATGACAGCGCTGGCTGCGACGCTGGAGCGGGTTGCCCCTGGCACCGTTGTGGAAAGCCATGGTGTCTGGCTGGGCCGTCTGACCGCGCTGGCACACAGCCTTCAGCTCTGCGCCGGTCTGGTGTTGATCGTTGTGACGCTGGTTGCGGTCTGTGTCATTGCGGTGGCAACACGGGCGGGGCTGATGGCCCGGCGAGAGGCAATTGAAATCGTGCATGGGCTGGGTGCTGCGGATGGTTATATCGCACGGCGCTTCGCGGGGCGTACCACAGCCCTGGCCGCTGCCGGGGGATTGGCAGGTGGGCTACTGGCTTTGCCGGTGCTGATCTTCATGGGGCGGCTGGCAGCGCCATTTGGCGGGCTGGATGAGGTGGAACCCGTGCAGGGCGGTGTGGGCGGAATCGTCTCCTGGCTGCCTCTGGCCCTTTGGCTGACGATTCCCTGTATGCCGATGGGGGCTGCCTGTATCGGCTGGCTGACCACCCAGATGACCGTTCGTCGTTGGCTGAGGCGCCTGCCGTAGCGATGGGATATGCTGCTTCCTCCCTGTCGAGACGGATGGGCCGGGCCGTGGTGACCGTGCTGAACGGGTTTGGCCTGCTCGGTGGCTTTGCCCTGCTGATCCTGTCCGGTGGGTTTTTATGGTTTGCATGGCAAAGCCAGCACGTTCTCCGCGCGCCGGCGCATGCGGATGGCATCGTGGTTCTGACCGGCGGCGCGGAACGTGTCGCGACCGGATTGAAGCTGCTTGCGGCTGGGCGTGGCAGTGTCCTGTTGATTTCAGGCGTGGCGAAGGGGGCCTCACTGGGTACGCTTGCGCGCGTTGCTGGCATTGATCCGGTTCCTTTGGAGGGGCGGGTCACGCTGGGGTATGAGGCCGCCACCACGCGGGGTAATGCTCTGGAAACAGCCGACTGGGCGCATGAGCGAGGTCTGAAAAGCGTCATCGTCGTCACAGCGGGGTATCATATGCCACGCGCACTGGCCGAGCTGCGGCGTGCCATGCCCGATGTGATACTGTATCCGGAGACGGTACACCCGGATCAGGGGGGCAGCCTGCTCAATGTTTTGAAGCTGCTGTTGTCTGAATATGTGAAATGGCTGGGTGCGGAGCTGCATCTGTCCAGCCTGACGCCGGTCCGTGAAACGTGATGAGCTGACAGGATCTGCCAGGGAATGATTTTTCTCCGTTCGCTGCTGTTTAACGCAGTGTTTTTTACCGTCACGTTTGTGCTGAGCCTGTATGGATTTGTGCTGCGCTTTGTCGCCCCGCATCGTTTGATCGACGATGCCCGTCTGTGGTCACGCATCATGATCGCGGCGGCCCGGCTGATCTGCGGTATTCATGTCCGTGTACGCGGGCTGGAGAACCTGCCGCCCGGACAGCCAGTGCTGATCGCTTCCCAGCATCAATCCGCGTTCGATACCATGGTATGGTTCGGGCTGGCCTCCTACCCGGTCTATGTTCTGAAAAAGCAGCTGCTGAAAATCCCGGTTTTCGGGCCGTTGCTGCCACTGACGGGGATGATTCCGGTGGATCGGGATGGTGGCATGACCTCTTTGCGTAATCTGGTCAGTGCATCGATGGAGGCAGCCTCATTGAACCGGCAGATTGTGATCTTCCCGGAAGGCACCCGCATGGATCCGGGGGTAGAGGCGCCGCTGCATCCCGGTATTTATGCGGTGGCCTCGCAGACGGGGCTGCCGATCGTGCCGGTCACGACCAATTCCGGTCTTTTCTGGGGACGCCGTGCATTCCGTAAATATCCGGGCACGATCAATGTCGATATTCATCCGCCCCTTTCCCCTGGCAGCCGGGCCGTAACCATGGAGGCTCTTCGCAGCCTGTATCATCGTGCTGGCAATGACATAGCCAGATTTGTCCACACCTCGGAGAAGGCTGTGGATAAGTCTGTGGTTTAGTCTGAAGGAATCGTCAGGAAAAAAACGAACTGAATTATATAAGCTATTGATTTAAAATAAAAAATCATGGGGATGGACAAGGTTTGAAGGATTCCGGGCATGATGGGGATGAATGGCGGCGCGACGGCGGCCCTGAATGCCCTTAAACTGTTCTGGATGAACGATTTGGTCGCACGTCCAGCACAGCGGAGCCTCCCATGAGACGTCTCTGGTTCCGTCTCGTCCTTTTTGCCTTCGTTCTGGCGGGCGCTGATTATGTGCTCTGGCAGTGGGCTGTGAACCGTCTGGTGGAGCAATCGCTGCTCTGGACACAGCAGCGACCGGATGGACTGATGCTCAAGGCCCGTGCAGCTGCATTATCCGGTGGCTGGCCGCTGCTGGCGCGGATCACCCTGCCGGAGCCGGAGCTGTTTGTCGGCGGATATCCTGTCTGGCAGGGACAGGCGCTGGAGGTGGAGGTATCGCCGTGGCATCCCCTGCAACTGCTCATGAGGCCACAGGGACCGCAGGCTGCTCTTCCTGAATCACCCTGGAAGATTCTGATGCAATCTGCCAGTGCCAGTGTCACGTTGCCGGTCAGGCTTGTCTGGGATGGGTGGTGGCCGGTTGGACTGGTGCCGGATACGGACCCGTCCATGCATATTCTCGATCTTCATCTGACGGCCCAGGATGTGCGTTTGCGGCCCGATGGTCCCGGCTGGACAAGCGCTGATCCCGCCCCGCACCCTGAGACAGGACCGCCTGCAGGATACGATATCACCACCGTCAGCAGGGTGGTGATGCATCTGCGACTGGATCAGGCTCTGGCCGTGCAGTGCAATGTTGATGATGTCGTGTTGCCGCCGGTTCGTCCATGGCCATTCGGGAAAACGGTACAGCATGCAAGTGTGACTGCCAGAATTGATCCATTTCCTTTTTCGAACGTTCAGCGTCGGGATAAAATCAGAACGTGGCAAGCCGCATCGGGTGTGTTCAGAATACTGGATGCCACTCTGACATGGGGTAGCCTGCATGCCAGCATGGCGGGACAGGGAGGGCTGGATGACTCTTTGCAACCGGTCATGCAGGGCGTTGCGACGATGGCATCACCCGAGGAGACCATGACGGTATTGCGTGATCAGGGCTGGATCGCTCCCGGATTATACATGGCCGCCAAAACCATGCTGAGCCTGTTTGTCCAAGCGACAGACGCGCCAGAGAGTGCAACACAGACGGGCAATGTCGGTTATGCCGGTTCCGCCCGGAACGCTGCTTCGTATGTTTCCGTGCCTTTCCGGCTGGCCGACAGCGTTTTGATGATCGGACAGATTCCGGTTCTGAAAGTACCCCCTCCCTTTTGGGCGGATCGTCGCCGGTAACGGCTTTTCGCCCAGCGTTGAAGGAAAAACATGATGCCCGGTATGGACGCTATTTTCCTGGCGCGGCTCCAGTTCGCCTTTACGGTTGGCTTCCACATCGTTTTCCCTGCCTTCTCCATCGGGCTGGCCAGTTACCTGGCGGTGCTGGAAGGGCTGTGGCTGAAAACAGGTCGCCCTGTTTATCTGGATCTGTTCCGCTACTGGTCGAAAATCTTTGCCGTCGGCTTCGGCATGGGGGTCGTTTCCGGTCTGGTGATGTCCTACGAATTCGGGACCAACTGGGGTGCTTTCGCTGCCAAGGCCGGTCCCGTCATCGGTCCCCTGATGGGATACGAAGTGCTTACGGCCTTCTTTCTGGAAGCCGGTTTTCTGGGCATCATGCTGTTCGGCATGGAGAAAGTAGGGAAGAAACTGCATTTCCTCGCCACCTGTCTGGTCGCCCTTGGCACGCTGATCAGCGCCACCTGGATTCTGGCGGTGAATTCATGGATGCAGACCCCTGCCGGTTACACGATCGATGCGGCAACGGGACGTTTTCTGCCTGCGGACTGGGTGGCCGTGATTTTCAATCCATCCTTTCCGTTTCGCTTTGCCCATATGGTGCTGGCAGCCTTTCTCAGCGTGTCTTTTGTGGTGGGTGGCACCGGGGCCTGGCATCTGTTGCGCGGGCGTCGCAATGATGCTGTGCGGACGATGTTTTCCATGGCGATGTGGATGGCCGCACTGGTCACGCCGCTTCAGGTGCTGGTCGGTGATGCACAGGGTGGGAATACGTTAAAGCACCAGCCAATCAAAATCGCGGCGATGGAAGGATACTGGCGCAATGGTGCTCCGGGGGCCGGTGTGCCGATGGTCTTGTTCGCCCTGCCGGATCAGAAGGCGCAGGAGAACCGGTTCGAGATCGCCATCCCGCATGTCGCCTCTCTGTATCTGAAGCATGACTGGACGGGGACAATTCCGGCTCTGACCGATGTGCCGCCTGAAAACCAGCCGCCTGTGATTGTGGTGTTCTTTGCATTCCGCATAATGGTTGCGCTGGGTATGCTGATGCTCGCGGTGGGGCTGTGGAGCCTGTATGAGCGCTGGCGCGGCCGGTTGTTCGACACAGTCTGGCTGCATCGTGCGGTGCTGACGCTTGGCCCTGCCGGATTTGCAGCCGTGCTGGCGGGCTGGGTGGTCACAGAGGTCGGGCGGCAGCCTTACACCGTATATGGGCTGTTGCGTACGGCGGAGAGTGCCTCCCCCATTGGCCTGCCTGGCATGGCGATTTCACTGAGTGCATTCGTGATCGTTTATCTGATTGTCTATGCGGCCGGGATCAGCATTCTGCTGCGTATGATGGGCAGGCCGCCTGAACACGGGGAGGCCCCGCCTGCGCCCGAGCCGAGCCGTGCGGCCGGTATTGTGCCCGGACCTGCGGGTGCCGTTGATGATCTGCATCGTGACAATCACACCATCCGCCCGGGGAGCGTCGTATGATAACCGAAAATCTTCCCTATATCTGGGGCATGATCATAGCCGTAGCGGTACTGGCCTATGTGCTGCTGGACGGGTTCGATCTGGGATGCGGCATCCTGTTTCTGGTGGAGCGCGAGGATGAGGACCGGGATGTGATGGTAAATTCCATTGCGCCGGTCTGGGATGGCAACGAAACCTGGCTGGTTATGGGGGGCGGCGGCCTGCTGGCCGTGTTCCCCGTTGCCTATGCGATTTTGTTTTCCGCCTTCTATCCCACCATTATTGCCATGTTGCTGGCGTTGGTCTTTCGCGGCGTGGCGTTTGAGTTCCGTTTCAAGGCCCATACCGTCCGCGGGCGTGGGTGGTGGGACCGGGCTTTCTGCCTTGGCTCACTGGTGGCAGCACTGTGTCAGGGCATGACGCTGGGTGGCATCCTGCAGGGCGTGCGCCATAATGGCTTCGCCTATACGGGAGGCTGGTTCGACTGGCTGACCCCTTTCACTGTGTTGTGTGGGGTGGCGGTCGTCGTGGGATACACGCTGCTGGGAGCCTGCTGGCTGATCCTGAAAACCGAGAACGGGCTGCATGTGCGTGCCCGCCATTATGCGAAACCGCTTTTCATTCTTCTTCTGGTGCTGATTGCCGCAGTGAGCCTTTGGACCCCGTTGCTGAACGAAACCTATCGGCTGCGCTGGTTCTCCTGGCCCGGCATTGTCCTGACGGCTCCTGTTCCGTTGCTGGTGGCAGCGACGGCGCTGGGATTCTGGCGGTCCTTGCAACAGAAACGGCATGCGGCCCCGTTGCTCTATGCGGTCGGGATGTTTCTGCTGTGCTATATCGGGCTGGGGATCAGCCTGTTCCCCAATATCGTTCCACCAGCCCACGGTACGACCCCGCTCTCGTTGGTCGATGCGGCGGCTCCTGCGGCCAGCCAGATGTTCCTGCTGGTTGGGGCGGTTGTGCTGATTCCGATGGTGCTGGGCTATAACGCCTATTCCTACTGGATTTTCCGGGGGAAAGTGCGGCACGGCGAGGGCTACCACTGATGCGCAGCCATCTGCGCCGACTGGCCTGGTTCGCCGGGTTATGGGTGGCCGGTGTTGTGGCCGTGGGCGGGGTGGCGGAGCTTCTGCACTGGGTGATCCGCCGCACCATGACGGGATAGAATTGCAAAAGGGGCGCTCGCTGCCATGGCGCCCTTTTCTGCTGTCGTCACGCCTGATTGATTTCGATCAGATTGCGCCGGATACGGCGGCCACGTTCGATTTTATCGACGATATAGTCCTCATCGCCCCAGCGCACGGCCCGCGCCATGGCCTGAGCGTCCTCCGTGAAGCGGGCCAGCATCTCCAGCAGGGCATCCCGGTTATTGAGGAAAATATCCCGCCACATGATCGGGTCCGAAGCCGCGATGCGGGTAAAATCCCGAAACCCGGAAGCCGCAAATTTCAAAACCTGCTGGCGGCTTTCATCGGCCAGATCATCGGCGGTGCCGCAGATGGTGAAGGCGATCAGATGCGGCAGATGGCTGACGATGGCCAGCACGCGGTCATGATGGGCTGGCTCCATGATCTCGACCTGCGCCCCGCAGCCACGCCAGAGGGCGGAGACTGCTTCGATGGCTTCTTCAGCGGTATCGGGGGGAGGCGTCAGCAAGGTCCAGCGATCCCGGAACAGGGTGGAAAAACCTGATTCCGGGCCGGAATATTCGGTACCCGCCAGCGGATGGCCGGGCACGAAATGCACATGCGGGGGCAGCAGGGGGCCGACATCCCGGATCACGGATTGCTTGGTGGAGCCGACATCGGTCAGCACGCAGCCTGGCGCCAGATGAGGGGCGATCTTTTCAGCCACATCGGCAAAGGCGCCGACCGGGACGCAGAGAATCACGGCATCTGCATCCTGTACCGCCCGCGCCGGATCGGCCTCGCAGCGATCGGCAATGCCCAGTCGGGCAACACGGTCCAGAATATCGGCTCGGTCACAGGCAACGATTTCATCGGCCAGCCGGTTTTCCCGCACCGCCCGGGCCAGAGAGCTGCCAATGAGGCCCAGACCGATCAGGGTCAGCCGGCGAAAGAGCGGAGAGGCTTCCGTCATGATGCGGCATCGCTGTCGGCTTGTGCCTGCACCATGAAATCGCGCAGGGCTTCGGCTACCAGATCGCATTCTTCGTTTGTGCCGATGGTGATGCGCAGATAGGCGGGCAAGCCGTAACTGGCGACGCGGCGCACGATCAGCCCCCGAGTGCGCAGCCAGCGATCGGCGGCGCTGGCGCGTGCTTCGCTGCCGAAATCCGCCAGCAGGAAATTGGTGACGCTCGGCAGAGTGGGAATGCCGATATCGAACAGGGCTTTGGCCAGTTTTGCGCGGGCGGCGCTGTTATGGGCGCGGCTGCGCTCGATCCAGCCCGGTTCTTCCAGCGCACCGATGGCGGCGGCCTGCACGGCGGTGTTGACGGTGAAAGGTCCGCGCACCCGGTTCAGCACATCCACGATGGCAGGCGGTGCATAGGCCCAGCCGAGTCGTAGGCCGCCCAGCCCGAAAATCTTGCTGAAGGTGCGGGTCATGACGGTATTGTCGCCCTCATCGACCAGTCCCACGCCTGGGTCATAATCGGGATCATCGACATACTCGGCATAGGCCGCATCCAGCACCAGCAGCACATCAGGCGGCAGGCTCGCCCGCAGACGTGTGATTTCGCTGGTGGGGAGCATGGTGCCGGTGGGGTTGTTCGGATTGGCGATGCAGACCACTTTTGTACGCGGGGTCACGGCGCTCAGCAGCGCATCGACATCGGTGGTCAGGGCCTGTTCCGGTACTTTTACCACTGTGGCCCCGGCATAATGGCCGTACATCTCGTACACGCTGAATCCGTGCACGCTCATGATCAGTTCCGAATCCGGATTGCTGTAGGCCATGCAGAGATGCGCGATCATTTCATCCGATCCGACACCGCAAACGATGCGGGCCGGATCGAGACCGAAATAACGCCCGATGGCTTCCCGCAACGCGTGGGAGCCGCCATCAGGATAACGGTGCAGGCAGGACACGGCCTTCAGATAAGCCTGCTGCGCGGCAGGCGGCGGCCCGAACGCGCCCTCATTTGAAGAGAGTTTGATCACCTGCTCGACGCCGGGCAGTTTTGATTCACCGCCGACATAAGGGTGAATGGCCTCGATACCGGGATTGGGGCGGGGGCTGCTCATGCTGCGTTTCCCGCCTGCGGGGATGGGACAGGGACCGCATAGCATCCCAGCACGACAGGCGGACGCAACAGGGGCGTCAGGGCTGCCAGCCGGGGATCGGAATCCTCAACAAATCCGGCGACATCTGCCAGCACATGGGCGTCATCCGCCCCCGATATGCGACGCAGGATCGTATTGCCGACCGAAAAACCGGCATTGATCAGCATTTGTGTCAGCCGTGCCCGGCTGATGTCGGAAGCGATTTCCAGACCCAGTAAAGCGCGGTCATCGCCGGACGGATCGGGCGCGATGGCTGCCACCGCCATGGCATCGGCACGGGGAGCGCCTTCGGGCCGGGTGTTCCAGACGGGTAAGCGGGCGACGATATGGATGCGGGGCGCATCATGGTGCAACAGGGCGGTCCACCATGCGGCACGGGGCGATTCGTCATCGACCGGGGCCGGGACCACGGCCACCATGGTCTGTCCGCTGCTGACATCGGCAATGGCCTGAGCCGGGCTGCCATAGATGCGCAGTGGTGTCAGGGCCCCGAAATGCTCCCGCGCGATCTGGGTCATGGCGGCGGAGCCGTCATCGCTGTCGCAGACCGAGACGGTAAAATTGCGTTGCATGCTGTTCGATCCGGCGAATAGCTCCCGCCAGATACGGATGATGGTGTGTTCCGGGAACTGTCCCTGATGGCGTCCGAGCAGACGGCGAATGATCGCTGCTTCCCGTCCTGGTCGGATCGAGACACCGCTCTTTGTTGTGGCGATGGAACGGACTGTTTCCGCCCGTTGGATCAGGAGATCGTGCAGTGCATCATCGATCGTATCCAGTTTTGCGCGCAGCATCCCCAGCGCTGCTTCGGCCCCGCCGGTGGAAGCGGGAGACGATGCATCCGGTGGAGACAGAACAGGCGAGGCAAGACCAGACAGAATGGGGCGCATGACGATATCGGGCCAATATTCGGGCGCCTGTTGTGCAGGGGCCAAATCCTTAATGAAGATCGACCTGATAGCCGAAGCATGCCTCGCTGCAAAGCATTGCAGTATCAGCCATGGCGGTTGAGCATGGGCGGGGTGGTTGCACGATGGGCATGAGAGGGCATAGTCACCCTTTGCCGGGAGCTGCCCCCCGGAGCCATGACCGGATGAAGCCATCTGTGAATACAGCGCCACAAAAAGATGTTTTCGTCTTTCGGGATGGCCTGCCGCTGGATAATGGCGGCAGCCTGGACGGGATTCGCATTGCCTATCGTACCTATGGCGCGCTGAATGCAGATGCCAGCAACGCGATTCTGGTGTGCCATGCGTTGACGGGTGATCAATATGTGGCTGATCCCAATCCCGTCACTGGCAAGCCTGGATGGTGGTATGGTGTGGTAGGACCCGGCTGCCCGATTGATACCAACCGTTATTTCGTCATCTGCTCCAACGTGATTGGCGGTTGTATGGGCAGCACCGGGCCGCGCAGCCCTCGTGACCCGGACATGCCGGATGATGCGCCCGGTGTAGAGTTGTGGGGTACCGATTTTCCCAGTCTGACCATCCGGGACATGGTGCGCGCCCAGAAAAAACTGATTGAGCATCTCGGCATTGCACGCCTGTTTGCGGTGATTGGCGGCTCTTTTGGCGGGATGCAGGCCCTGCAATGGGCGGCAAGCTATCCGGATGCGGTGTTCGCGGCGATCCCGATTGCCACGGCCTCCTTCCATTCGGCGCAGAACATTGCCTTCAACGAAGTCGGGCGGCAGGCGATTTTCGGTGATCCGAACTGGAACGGGGGGGCCTACTGGCGCACCGGAAACATGCCGGAGCGTGGTCTGGCGGTGGCCCGGATGGTGGCCCATATCACCTATCTCAGCGAACAGGCGCTGGCGCGGAAATTCGGACGCCGGGTGCGTCGTGACGGGATGGGGGGGGAGACCGCCGCCAATCTGTTCGGGGAGATGTTCGAGGTCGAAAGCTATCTGCGCTATCAGGGTGGCGCGTTCGTGAAGCGGTTCGATGCCAATTCCTATCTGACCATCACCCGGGCGGCGGATCATTTTGATCTGGCGGAAGAATATGGTGGTGATCTTGCGGCGGCGTTTGCGGGCACGAAAACACGGTTCTGCGTTATCTCCTTCAGCTCCGACTGGCTTTACCCTACGGCCGAGAGCCGCCATATCGCCCGCGCCCTGAACCGTGTGGCGGCGAATGTGAGCTTCGTGGAAGTGACCTCCGACAAGGGACATGACGCGTTTCTGCTGGATGAACCGGATTTCCATCGCGTGCTGAATGGTTTTCTTGAGGGATGTGCCGATCATGCCGGGCTGGCGTTCAATGGTTTTGGCGGTGGCTCCGCATTGCTGCGGGTGGAGGCATCATGAACAACCTGTCCTCTCCGCCCGAGCCTTCGCACGCCATGCGGCATAGCGGGCGGAACATGCGGCTTGATCTGCGTCTGATCGCGGAGATGATCGAGCCGCGCAGCCGCGTGCTGGATATTGGCTGCGGCGATGGCGCGCTGATCGAGCATCTGATGCGCACCCGTGGCTGCGACGCGCGCGGGATCGAGATCGACATGGCGGAGGCAACGCGGGCGGTCGCACATGGCCTGTCAGTGATGCATGGTGATGCTGATGAGGATCTGGCGCATTACCCGGATGATGCGTTTGACTACGTCGTGCTGTCCCGCACGCTTCAGGCAGTCGAACGCCCCCGGGAAGTGTTGCGTCAGATGTTGCGTATCGGCAGCCGGGCGCTGGTGAGCTTCCCCAATTTCGGGCACTGGCAAGTGCGGCTTCAGTTGCTGGTATTGGGCAGAATGCCGATGACCGGGGCATGGAACCGCGTATGGCATGAGACTCCCAATATCCATCCCTGCACTATCCGCGATTTTTTCGAGTTGTGCGCGCAGGAAGGCTATCAGGTCGAACAATGGCTGGCAGCGGGGGAGGCCGGTCAGCGCTCTCCCTGGCGGCGCTCGGCAAGGCTTGCCAATCTGTTCGGGGAACAGGGCCTGTTCATGCTGCGCAAGGCATGAAAAAGCCCTGGTCTGTCAGACCAGGGCTTGAAATCCGGGCGGGGCAGTAACGCTCACACCGTATTTGATGAACGACCGACGATGAAGCGGTAGACTGCCAGAATGATGATGGCGCCTACGACCGAGCCGATAAAGCGGGCGCCATCCTCGGGACCATACCAATGCAGGGCGCGGCCAAGCCAGGTTGCAACCAGAGAGCCGCCAATGCCCAGCAGGATGGTGACGATGATACCACCCGGATCACGTCCCGGCATGATCAGCTTGGCCACGGCCCCGACGATCAGGCCAATGAGAATAGTCCACAGAAGCGAAAACATTGCAGTGCGCCTTTGATGCAGGTCTCCAGACCGATCATGACGCATGAACGCTGAAAAGGTTCAGCCATGACGATGCCAGGGCTTCATGATGCCAGGGCTTTATGATGTCTGAACAGGAGACTGTCCTGTCAGCTTTATGGCTCCTGAGGCGGTAGAAGAGCTATCGGCCTCTTCAGCATCCGATAGAGCCTTTGGTGTGGCGGCATGCAGGATGAGCACCGCGCGCAGGCCCGGATTGTTATCTTCAAGTCGCAGGACACCCCCATGCAGTTGGGCTACCGCCTGCACCAGAGCGAGACCGAGACCTGATCCGGGCGTGCTGCGGGCGGTTTCGCCGCGGAAAAAACGCTCTGTCGCCCGGTTGCGGTCGGCTTCCGGAATACCGGGGCCGTTATCTGCAACCAGTGCAAAAATATCTGCTCCATTACGCCAGCCGCTCAGATGCAGTGTGCCGCCGGTGGGAAGGAATTTGATGGCATTGTCGAGCATATTCGCCAAAGCCTGTTGCAGCAGGCTGCGATCACCGAAAATCGGCAGCGGATCGGGGCAGTCGAACACGAACAGAAGGTTTTTCTCTTCGGCCAGCGGTTCGTACAGCTCACAGAGATCGGCCATAATGGGTTGAAGGTCCGTGCTGGCAAAAGCGGATCGTCTCGCGCCGCTTTCAATTTCTGCGATCCGCAGCAGGCCGTGAAAAATTGCCGTGACACCATCCAGATCGGTAATGGCGCGCTCGACCGCGGCAGCCAGTTTCGTGTCTTCCTCGCTATGGGTCAGCGCATCTTCCAGACGGGCGCGAACCCGGGCAATGGGGGTGCGCAGATCATGGGCGATGGCGTTGGAGACCTGCTTCACGCCCTCCATCAGCCGGCCGATCCGGTCCAGCATGTCATTGACGGTTTCGGCCAGACGATCAAATTCGTCTCCCCGCCCGGAGAGTTTGACACGGCGGGTCAAGTTCCCGGCCCCGATGGCGGCGGCAACCGAGGAGATATCGGCCAGTGACCGCCGGAACAGCCCCCTGACCACCCAAGCCCCCGCAACGCTCAGGGCGATCACGACCACCATGGCCCAGACCAGTGACCCGGTCAGCAGATCCCGCAGCCGTGCCCGCGCCTGTACATCGCGCCCGACCAGAAGATGAAAGCCGCTGGGCAGGTCGAAGCGGCGGATACGCGCCAGAGATTTGGTTCCGGCCCGCTGGATCGACAATTCGAACCAGGTATTGGTCGTGTTCATCTGGGTTGGCCAATGCGCCAGATTACCGGCGATTCGCCTCTGCTCGGGATCAGTCAGCAGATAGATCGCGTCATCATCCAGATTTTCACTGAGACGTTCCTGAATCCCCTGCACAAGGGCCGGCAGACCCCCATCGTTCCAGCGCTCCGCCAGCCCCTGTGCATCAGTGAGAATGGCTGTCTCGGTCTGGCGATTCAGCAGACCGGCCGTGGTCCACCAGAGGAAAACCGCCAGAGCCAGGGCGCTGATGGCGAACAGCCCCGCATAGAGCATGGCGAAGCGCACACTGGCGGAGGGCACCAGCGAGATATTGCGCCGGAATGCCCGCAACCACAGACTCCAGCGGCGCAGCAGGGACCGCCGGGGAATGGCCCCTTCAGCCATCCGCCCGGAGCATGTAGCCAGCGTTGCGCACGGTATGGATCAGGCTGACGGTAAAGGGCTTGTCCACTTTCTGCCGCAGGCGAGAGACATGGACGTCGATCACGTTGGTTTGAGGGTCGAAATGATAGTCCCACACGCCCTCCAGCAGCATGGTGCGGGTCACGACCTGATCGGCATGACGCATCAGGAATTCCAGCAGGCGGAATTCCCGCGGCTGAAGGTCTATTTTCTGGCCACCGCGCTTTACGCTGCGGGACAGCAGATCCATTTCCAGGTCTGCAACCACCAGCTTGGTGGTGGGGGCATCGGTCTTGCCGCGTCGTGTCAGTGCTTCCACGCGGGCCAGCAGCTCGGAAAAGGCGAAGGGTTTGGAAAGGTAGTCATCGCCACCCGCTTTCAACCCTTTCACCCTCTCATCCACGCCGCTGAGCGCGGAGAGAAACAGCACCGGCGTATTGACGTCCTGGCTGCGCAGGGTTTCCAGCAGGCGCAGACCATCGACGCCGCCCGGCAGCATGCGATCAAGCACGATGGCATCGAAATTCTCGCTGGCGGCCATGAACAGCCCATCCCGTCCGTTATCCCGGTGCTCTACCGTGTGGCCTGCCTCGCGCAGTCCTTTCACGATGAAGCCGGCTACGTCCTTATCGTCTTCAACAAGTAAAATGCGCATTCTTCAGCCCGCATGTTCTGCCGGTCGGCGACCGACGGTGATCTCAATGTCGATGTCACGTCCCTGACGCTGTACTGTCAGACGGGCAGTGCTGCCGGGGGGAATGGCTGCAATGGCGCGGATCAGACTGCGGGCGCTCTGTACCGCAGCACCGTTGACAGCCTCTACCAGATCGCCGGCACGAAGCCCACTCCGCGCCGCCGGTCCATTCCTGTCGACACTGGCGATCAGCACGCCTGCCATATCGGTCTGGCTGGAATCCTCAACGGCGACCCCCAGCCAGCCGCGGTCGATATGTCCTTTGCTGCGCAGGATTTCCACCACATGGGCGGCCAGTTCGGCAGGGATGGCGAAGCCGATTCCGACGGAGCCGCCAGTGGGGGAGACGATGGCGGTGTTCAGCCCGACCACCTGCCCGGCCATATTGAAGGTCGGGCCGCCGGAATTGCCGGGATTGATTGGCGCATCAAGCTGCAGGAAATCGTCGAACGGGCCTGCCCCGATGTCACGCCCGCGAGCGGATACGATCCCCGCCGTGACGGACCCGCCCAGCCCAAAAGGATTCCCTGCGGCGAGAATCCAGTCTCCGACCTCCACCACACGGCTGTCGCCCCATGTGACATAGGGCAGCGGGCGGCTGGTATTCACCTTGATGACGGCAATATCGGTCAGATCGTCGATCCCCAGCACACGGGCCGGAAGTTCCGAACCGTCGGAGAGGGAGACGATGATGCGGTCGGCATGTCCGACCACATGGTTATTGGTGATGATAATGCCTGATGGATCAAGGATGAAGCCCGAGCCGGCCCCCATCACCTGTTCCCTCCGTCCACGCAGTTTGTCGCGAAACTGCTTTTCGAACGGCGTGCCTTTCAGCTCTGGCGGCATCTGCGCCAGTGCTTCCTGTGGCGAGAGCGATTCGGTAACGGCAATATTCACCACGGCCGGCATGATTTTCTTGACCAGCGGGGCAAAGCTGTCCGGTGCCGTGCGGGCCTGACAGGCGCTGGTGGACAGCAGCATTGCCGCCAGCATGACGATGCAGAAAGCACGGCTGCGATTTGGGCGATCTTTTGGGTGGCCCTTTGGGTGGCCCTTTGGGTGGCCATGAGATGGCCGTGGCCGGTCAGGCTTGGAAAACGGCATGCAATCAGAAACCTTACGAATCTGTCATTCTAAGCGTAACCCATATTCGATCCCATGGCGTCAAGCCTTCCGCGTCAGGACAAAATTTTTCTTGAAATTTTTTATGATCGATTTTGCCGCTCCATCCCCGGCGGAGGGGAGGAATTCATCCTTCTGCCGGATTTTCCGGCCAGCGATGCCGGGGATAGCGTCCGCGCATGTCGCGGCGGACATCGGCCCAGCCTCCCCGCCAGAAACCGGCGAGATCGGCGGTAATGGCCACCGGCCTTCCGGCAGGGGACAGCAATGCCAGTCGCAGCGGAATACGTCCGCCGGCCAGTTGCGGCGTGCGCTGCAACCCGTAAAAAGCCTGCGCCCGGGCGGAGGCAACTGGTACGGGCTGCATATAATCCACGCCTGCACGGGCATTCCCGGCCAGGGAAAGATGGGTGGGCATCTCCTTGTCCAGACGCTGGGCCAGTTGCCATGACAGGGCGGCACGCAGCATGGCGGCTACATCAAGGGAGGCCGGTTTAACGCCTTGTCCCAGCCATGCGCCAAGCCAGTCCGGTGCGGTGGCGGCCAGAGCATCATCGGACCAGTCCGGCCAGCCCTGCTCCGGCTCCAATGCGCGCATCAGCTCCACCCTGGCGCGTAGCTGGCGGGCGGTATCGCTCCAGACCAGAGCGGCGAAGGCCGTCTGAGCCATGGCGTCGGAGGCGCCGGGATGGGCGGCAGGATCGGCTTTCTCCAGACGGTCTTCCAGCACCAGCGCGCCCAGGCGCAGCTTGCGGCGGATATAGACCGCGCCGCTGGTGGAATCATGCGTCGTCTCGGTCGTTTCATGAGCAAGGTCGCGCAGGGTATCGACCTCTACCGGCACGGCCAGCCGGATACGCGGTGCTGTTTTCACTTCCAGCGAGGCGACAGCAAGTAATCGGGATCGGGCCAGTGGATCATTCGCGGTCACTTTGGCTCCGCCTCCGCCGGAGAAACGGAAACTGCCTGCCTCTCCCCGTGCCTGTGCGACCCGGTCCGGGAAAGCGGCCACAATCAGCCGGGCCACCGCATCAGGCCCTGCCTCGCTGGCCTCAGCCGAAGCGGGGCTGGTGGTTTTCAGACGGCGCCGATACTGGGCTGCCGTCTGGCGGATACGGACCAGCGCCCCGCGATCGGCCGCGGGATCGTCATGGCGCAGGGCTTCCAGTCGCAGCCTGAGGTCGGCGGGGGCATCCGGGCTGCGGAACGGGTCCCGTTCCTCCAGCAGGGCGGCAATATCGGCGGCCAGCAAGCGCTCCTGAGGGGTGCGGGCAGCCAGCATCATGGCAGCCAGTCTGGGATGGGCGCCGATCCGGGCCATCTGCCGGCCCGCTTCCGTGATGCGGCCTTCAGCATCGAGGGCTCCGAGATCGCCCAACAGTGACCGGGCCGCCGCCACTGCTCCATCAGGCGGAGCATCGGGAAACGGCAGGTCAGAGGGTTGTGCGCCCCAGCCCGCGCAGTCCAGCACCAGCCCGGACAGTTCGGCCTCCAGAATTTCAGGCCGGTCGAAAGGGGCCATGCCCCGCTCCATTGCCTGACTCCATAGCCGGATCGCGACACCCGGCGCTTCACGACCGGCGCGTCCGGCTCGCTGGGCGGCGGCGGCACGGCTGATGCGCAGGGTTGCCAGCCGGGTCAGCCCGGTTGCAGTGTCGAGACGCGGCGCACGACGCCAGCCGCTATCCACCACGATCCGCACACCCGGAACAGTGAGGGAGGTTTCGGCAATGGAGGTCGCCAGCACGACGCGCCGCCCCCCATTTTCCAGTGGACGAAGGGCGCGATCCTGCTCGGCGGGTGGCAGATCGCCATGCAGCGGCAGCACGGTGGCTCCGCATCCATCCAACATGGATTGCACGCGGCGGATTTCCCCCATACCCGGCAGGAAGGCCAGCAGGTCACCCTGATGATCGGACAGGGCCGCCCTGACCGCACGGGCGGTTGCATCGGGAATGTCACGCGGATGGGTCAGGTCACGGATGCTGTGGGTGATGACGACCGGATGGGCCTGTCCGGCGCTTTCGACGATGTCGGCCTGCATCAGGGCGGAGAGACGTGCGCCATCCGCAGTGGCAGACATGGCCAGCAGCCGCAATTCAGGCCGCAAGGCGCGTTGCAGGTCCAGACAGAAGGCAAGGGCGATATCCGCATCCAGACTGCGTTCGTGGATTTCGTCGAGGATGACCAGATCCACCCCTTCCAGCCCCGGATCGGATTGCAGACGGCGCACCAGCAGCCCTTCTGTGACCACCTCGATCCGGGTGGCAGCGGAGACGGCGCTGTCGGTCCGTGTGCGGTAGCCGACCAGCTCTCCCGGTTTCTGCCCGATCAGTGACGCCATGCGTGCAGCAGCGGCACGGGCGGCCAGACGACGTGGCTCCAGCATCACCATGCGCCGGAAAGGGCCGTCCTCGCTGAGCAGAAACAGCGGAACAGTCGTGGTCTTGCCTGCACCCGGCGGTGCGACCAGAACCGCGTTGCCCCGGATCAGGGTTTCCCGCAAGGCGGGCAGGACATGTTTGACCGGAAGATCGGAGACGCTCATGGTCCGCCCCATATCACGGCGTGCCGGGAAACGAAGCCCCGGTCGCAGCATCGAAACATGTTATCCGGGCCTGATCATGCGCTTTCTTCTGTCTGTGCTGGGTGTCTGTCTGTCGCTGCTCGGTGTGCATTCTCCGGCTTATGCGCTGGAAAGCGCGCCGGTCAGCAGCAATCATGCGACGGTGACGCTGCTGAGCGATGCGGACAACTATGCGTCCGGTCATCCATTTAGACTCGGGCTGCAATTCAGGATGGCTCCGGGCTGGCATATCTATGGCAAGGATCCCGGCGATTCGGGACTGCCGCCGGAGCTGACCTTTACCCTGCCATCCGGGGTCACGGCCGGCCCTATCGACTGGCCGCCGACCAGGCAGTTGAAAGAAGGCCCGCTGACGGTCAACGCCTATCAGGGAACGGTCGTGCTGCCGGTCATGATCGATCCGCACGGAGCGCATGGTCCGATCGAGATCGATCTGCATGCGAACTGGCTGATCTGTCAGACACTCTGTGTGCCGGAGGAAGGTCGTTTTCATCTGACCTTACCGGAGGGTCAGGGAGGGAAAAGCTCTTCTGCCAGCACCGTTTCCGGACAGGTATCGCAGGCCAGTGATACATCCTCTGATACATCCTCCCTGCCGATGGTGCTGTTGTTCGCGGTGCTGGGCGGTCTGATCCTCAATCTGATGCCCTGTGTCTTTCCGGTGCTGGCCATGAAGGCGCTGGCGCTGGCCCGCCTCGGCAGTGGTGAGAGAGCCGCCGTACGCAGCCATGCTGTGGCTTATACGGTGGGTGTCCTGCTGGCTTTTCTGGTGCTGGGGGTGGTGGCGATCGGGCTGCGCCATGCCGGGACGGCGGTAGGGTGGGGATTCCAGTTCGCCTCACCTGTTTTCGTGACGGGAATGGCGTGGCTGCTGATGGGGGTGGGGCTGAACCTGTCCGGGGTTTACCAGATTGGCGCCAGGATGGTTGGCACAGGCCATACGCTGAGCAGCCGGGATGGCCTGTCCGGCAGTTTCTTTACCGGCCTGCTGGCGGTTGTGGTGGCCACGCCCTGCACGGCTCCATTCATGGGGGTGGCGCTGGCTGTGGCGTTGAACGCGCCGGCTGTGACCATGCTGGCGATCCTGCTGGCCATGGGGCTGGGGCTGGCCCTGCCTTACATGCTGGTGGCGGTTTTTCCACAACTGGTTGCCGCCATGCCCAAGCCCGGTCGTTGGATGGAGGTTTTGAAGCAGGCGCTGGCTTTCCCGGTCTATGCCTCGGTCTGCTGGCTGGTCTGGGTGATCGCGCAGGAAGCCGGGGCCAATGGGGTGCTGATTGTGGGGGAAGGGCTGACGGCCATTGCTTTTGCTGCCTGGGTCTGGGGGATCGCACAATTCGGGAGTGGCATGCGCAGCCTGGTCGGACGCGGGCTGGCGGTGCTGGCGATTGCAGTCAGCCTGCTGCTGTTGCAACGCCTGCATCAGGCGTCTGCATTGAGTGTGGTGGATGTGGCCGGCAGCACGATGGCAGAGCGGCAGGGGGCCGAGCCTTTCTCAAGGGCGCGCCTGGAGGCATTGCGGGCGGAAGGGAAACCCGTTTTCGTCAACCTGACCGCCGCATGGTGCGTCACCTGTCTGGTGAACGAACAGGTGGCTCTCAGTAACCAGACGGTCAGGGAGGCGTTCCGGAACGGCGGTGTTGCCTACCTGCTGGGTGACTGGACCCGGCAGGACCGTAAATTGACGGCGTTTCTGCGCGACCATGGGCGCGATGGTGTGCCGCTTTATCTGTTCTATCCGGCCGGTGGGGGGGATCCTGTGACCCTTCCGCAGATTCTGACGCCGGAAATCGTCATCAACGCTATCACGGCGCGGTAACGCTTTCCCGGCGGCTGAGCCGAAGATCAGGCTTCCACCTGCTCCACGGCCAGAACTTCCGGCACGTAATGCCGCAGCATGTTCTCGATCCCGTGCTTGAGTGTCGCGCGGGAGGAGGGGCAGCCGCTGCATGCGCCCTGCATATGCAGCAGGACCACGCCGTCGCGATAGCCGCGGAATACGATATCCCCGCCATCTCCGGCCACGGCCGGGCGGACGCGGGTATCCAGCAATTCCTTGATCTGATCGACGATTTCACGATCTTCCGGGCGGATATCCTCCTCCATCACGTCGGAGGGGGTATCGTCCAGCACCGGACGGCCTGTGACGAAATGATCCATCAGCGCGGCCAGCACCTGCGGCTTCAGCTCCGGCCATTCGACATCGGAGGACTTGGTCACGGTGACGAAATCTGTGCCGAGAAAGACGCGCGCGACACCCGGCAGTTCAAACAGCGCCAGCGCCAGCGGGCTGCGCTGGGCGGTGGCAGGGGAGGCGAAATCCGCCGTTCCACCCGGCATCACATCCCGACCGGGCAGGAATTTCAGGGTGGCGGGATTGGGCGTGCCCTCGGTTTCGATGAACATGCAGATCTCCGGACGTCAGGAATATGGACTTTTTCAGTCCTGTTACCAGAGTAGATCGTCTGTTTGCCGTCTGAACGCAAGGGCCGTACTGGCCCCTGCGCATCAGGCCCGCGCCGCGGGAATGTGTGAACAGCCCCGTTTTTGCTCAGACCGAGAAATATTTCGCATGCGGGTTGAGCACGACCAGAGCCGAGGTGCTCTGTTCCGGATGAAGCTGATATTCATCCGACAGATCGACCCCGATCCGCTCTGCCTGAAGCAGTTTCAGGATCGGTTCCTGATCCTCCAGCTTCGGGCAGGCCGGATAGCCGAAGGAATAGCGGCTGCCGCGATAACCCTGCGCCAGCATCTTTTCCATGTCCCGCTCATCTTCCGCCGCGAAGCCGCATTCGGCGCGGATGCGTTTGTGCACGTATTCCGCCATGGCTTCCGCCATCTCCACCGACAGGCCGTGGAGATAGAGGTAATCCTGATAACGGTCTTCCTCGAACCAGACCCGCGCCATGTCGGAGGCTTTCTGTCCGACCGTCACCACCTGCAACCCGACCACGTCGCGTTCCGCATCGTCCACATCGCGGAAGAAATCGGCGATGCATTCCCCATCTTCCTTCGGCTGACGGGGCAGGGAGAAGCGGCACAGTTCCGTGCTGCCATCCTGTTCGAACAGGATCAGATCATTGCCCTGCCCGGCGGCTTTCCAGTAGCCGTAGGCAGCCTGCGGTTTCAGGATGTCCTGCTCCTCGCACAGGGCGAGCATCCGCTTCATCACGGGGCGCAGTTCCTGCTTGGCCCAGCCTAGAAAATCGTCCAGCGAGCGGCCCTGTTTCCGGAAACCCCACTGGAACTGATACAGGCTGCGCTCATTGAGGAAGGGAATGATCGCCTTCGGTGTGGCCTCCACCACGCGCGCACCCCAGAAAGGCGGTTCGATGGCTGGAACGGCGTGCGTCAGACGATGACGCCGCGCCCGCGTGGCATTGAGATCCACCGGCTGGAAAGCGCGTGCATCGGCCTTGCCCAGTGTTCGGCTCTGGTTGCGTGATTTGCCTTTGCGTTTCTGCTGAATGGCGGACAGGTAGTCGTCGAAGGCGTTGCCGGTCACCTTGTCCATCAGATGCAGCCCGTCAAACGCATCACGCGCATAGGCGACGCGGCCGGAGGCATAGGCCGCCACGCAATCATCCTCGACGTAATTCCGAGTCAGCGCCGCACCGCCCAGCAGGACCGGCACATCGACGCCCTGACGGGACATTTCCTCCAGATTTTCGCGCATGATGACGGTGGATTTCACCAGCAGACCGGACATGCCGATGGCATGGGCGCGATGTTCCTTCACCGCCGCCACCATATCCGCCAGCGGCACCTTGATGCCGAGATTGACGACGCGATAGCCGTTATTGGTCAGGATGATGTCGACGAGGTTCTTGCCGATATCATGCACGTCGCCCTTGACCGTCGCCAGTACGATGGTGCCCTTCTGCTGGCCTTCCACGCGCTCCATCATCGGTTCCAGATAGGCGACGGCGGCTTTCATGGTTTCCGCCGACTGGAGCACGAAGGGAAGCTGCATCTTGCCGGCGCCGAACAGCTCTCCCACCACCTTCATGCCGTCCAGCAGGATGGTGTTGATGATGTCCAGCGGCGCATGGGTCTTCAGCGCCTCGTCCAGCTCGTCGGTCAGGCCCTTGCGGTCGCCATCGACGATGCGGTCTTTCAGCCGGCCTTCCACCGTGGCGGCGCGGGTTTTCTTGACGGCATCGGCGGCTTTACGATCCGCGAACATTTCCAGCAGACGTTGCAGGGGATCGTAATCCTCCGTACGACGGTCGAAGATCAGGTCTTCCATGACCTTCACTTCCTCTGCCGGAATCTGGTGCAGCGGACGGATCTTGCTGACATGCACGATCGCGCCGGTCATGCCTGCCCGGACCGCATGATCGAGAAACACCGAATTCAGCACGGCACGGGCCGCCGGATTCAGGCCGAAGCTGATATTGGACAGGCCGAGAATGATCTGAATCTCCGGGAATTTCTCCCGGATCATGCGGATGCCTTCCAGAGTCCATTCACCCAGCTTGCGATCATCTTCATTGCCGGTGGCGATGGTGAAGGTCAGCGGGTCGATCAGCAGATCGGATTGCGGCAGGCCGTGTTTTTCGCAGGCGAACTGAACCAGACGCTCGGCGATAGCCAGTTTGCGTTCCGGCGTCTTGGCCATGCCTTCTTCATCGATGGTCAGGGCAATGACGGCGGCACCGAACTTGCGCGCCAGAATCATGCGTTCTTCGGCAGCGTGTTCCCCGTCCTCGAAATTGATCGAGTTGATGATCGGTTTGCCGCCATGCAGTTTCAATGCGGCCTCAATCACCGGCGTTTCGGTGCTGTCGATCACCAGAGGCGCATTCACACTGCTGGTGAAGCGACGGATCACCTCATCCATTTCCAGCCCTTCGTTGCGACCAACGAAGGCGGTGCAGATATCCAGCGCGTTGGATCCTTCGCCGACCTGCTCCCGTCCCATGGAGATGCAGGTGTCCCAGTCATGCTGTTCCTGCGCCTCGCGCCATTTCTTTGATCCGTTGGCGTTGCAGCGCTCGCCGATGGAGAAATAGGCATTTTCCTGCCTCAGCGATGTCTGGCCGTACAGGCTGGCGACGGAGGGAACCCAGATCGCATTGCGTTTGACAGGTGCGGGCCGCAGACGTGCTCCGGCCCGGCGTCGCAGCATGGCATCCAGCGCGCGGATATGCGGAACATTGGTGCCGCAGCATCCGCCGATGAGATTGACGCCATCCTCGCTGACATAGCGTTCGACCCAGCTCGCCATTTCCTCTGGCGAGAGCGGATAGTGGGTCTGGCCGTCCACCAGCTCCGGCAGGCCCGCATTGGGCTGCATGGAGATCAGCCCGGTCCAGTTCGCGGCCAGCCATTTGACATGCTCGGCCATTTCCTGCGGTCCGGTGGCGCAGTTCAGCCCGATCAGCGGCACGTCCATCGCATGGATCACGGTCGCGGCGGCGGCAATATCGGGGCCGACCAGCAGCGTGCCGGTGGTCTCCACCGTGACCTGCACGAAGATCGGCGTATCAACGCCCAGCTCGGCCCGCGCCTTTTTGGCACCGTTGACGGCGGCCTTGATCTGGAGCGTGTCCTGACAGGTCTCGATCAGAAACGCATCCACACCGCCATCGATCAGGCCCCGGCACTGTTCCGCCAGCCCGGCCTCCAGCGGATCATAGTCGATATTGCCGAGCGAGGGCAGCTTGGTGCCTGGCCCGATGCTGCCCACCACATAGCGGTGTCGGCCATCGCTGAAGCTGTCGGCAGCTTCGCGGGCCAGTTCGGCGGCGATCCGGTTGATCTCCCGCGCGCGGTCGCCCAGCTCGAACTCGCCAAGGGTAACGGGGGAGCCGCCGAAGCTGTTTGTCTCCACCATATCCGCCCCGGCCTCATAGTAGCCGCGATGGATTTCGCGGACCAGATCGGGGCGGGACAGGTTCAGGATCTCGGTGCAGTTCTCCTTGCCGAGGTAGTCCCGCTCGACATCGAGATCCAGCGCCTGCACGCGGCTGCCCATGCCACCGTCGCACAGCAGAACCTGGTCGCGCAGGGCATCGAGCAGATGGGGGCGGCTCATGAGAGTCTCCAGCTTTGGAATCGTGAGGGGAGCAGACCGGGCAGCGGCTCAGTCATGGACGGAAGCCGCCTCCAGGGCGAATGCCGCCGGTGTAGTACCGGCAGGGCGGGTGGCGCGCCAGATGGCAATGTCGATGGGCCCGGATATTGCGGCGGCAGGCATGGCCTGCAATCCGGCAGAGGTCAGGGCACGGCGCATGTCGGCGTCGGAAAAGCCGGGCCAGCGGTGATGCAGGGCGCGGGTCAGATCCTGTCGTTCATGCGCAGCCAGATCGACGATCAGCAACGTGCCGCCCGGTTTCAGCATGCGGGCGGCTTCGGTGATGACTGCCCCGGGTGTCTCGCTGTGATGGAGCACCATATGCAGGATCGTCAGGTCGAAACTGGCATCGGGCAGTGGCAGGCGCATCATGTCCGCCTGACGGACGCTGCAATGACGCAGCCGGGCGCGGGACAGGCGGGACCGCGCCAGCGCCAGCATGGTGCGGCTGGCATCGATGCCCAGTCCGGAGCCGATGAAGGGGGCAAGCAGTTCCAGAATCCGTCCGGTGCCGGTGCCGATATCCAGCAGGGTGGCGCCAGCAGGCAGGGACAGCATTTCCACATCCGCCAGCAGCGCAGCTTCGACGGTTTCGGCGGGCAGGCCGAGCGCGCGCATTTCATCCCATTCCGCACCGTCGCGACGGAATCGCTCGGTCGCCGCGCGGGCACGCTCTGCCAGTACACGCTCAGCCTGACGGCGATCGGCTTGCAGGGTTGCGTCGATGGCGGGCAGCTTGGCGGCCAGATCCCGGCCCAGTCCGGTCTGGGCCAGGCTGAACCATGCATTGGAGCCTTCCCGCGTGCGCTCCAGCAATCCGGCCTCTACCAGCAGGCGCAGATGGCGTGACAGGCGGGGCTGGGACTGGCCGAGAATATCGGTCAGCTCCACCACGCAGAAATCTCCGAGTGCCATCAGCGCCAGAAGACGCAGGCGGGTCGGTTCGGCGCAGGCGCGTAACTGGGTGAGCATCAACTCCATACTGGACAAATGACATAAAGATATCTTTATGTCCACTATGGCCTGGTTTCTGGATGCCCGTATTCCTGTCGATATTCGTACCGCTGTCATGCCGACACCGGTCGCGGACGGCGTGGCCATGCTGATGGAAGCCGGGATCGCGGCAGAGAATCGCCCCGCTAACACAAGGATCTTTCAACCAGCAGCGCCTCGGGACAGGCGGCATGGCGCCGATTGTGCCTGTTGCACGCTGCGCTCACCGCTGGCGGAGGCGTTATCCGTCCTGTTTCTCGATCGTGTACGCGGTCAGGTGGATTTTAACAGCGTCGTCGTGATCATGAGTAGTCCGGAAGCGGCAGAACAGGCGATAGAGACACTCAGGAACGATCCGTTATTGGCGGCCCGGTTTCGCCCTGTGCCTCCGGCGGAGAAGCAGGACGGGATCGAAGCCTAGGCTGTTTCCGGCTCGTTTTCCCTGATGATGAGGCTGAACTGGTCTTCCTCCTCGTCATATTCGAACAGCTCCGCGTAGCGGCCCCACGCAATCGCGGTGCGAAGGGTGGAACGGGCGTAATCCTCGCTCATATGGTCTTCCAGCTCGTCGCGGAATCGAACGGCGGCGGCGCGATGATTGGGGCGGCTGGCCAGAACCTGACAGATCGCCGCCACCAGCGGCACATGGGAGCGCAGAGCGTTCGCAAAAATTTCTTTTCTGGTGTCGGTTTCAGCTTCGACATAGGCCCGCCCGGCATCCAGCAACCGGATATCGCCTTCTTCCAGCTCGGCCAGGCGCAGCATTTGCAGGGTTTCGCCCAGCGGCAGCAACTCGTCCACGTCCAGTTGCAGGGCGGCGGCGAGCGGCGGAAGGTCGGCGCGACCGTTGTAAGGCTGTGCCTCCAGCGTTTCCAGCAGACCGGCCATGAGGTTGGTGGAAACGGGGTGCAGGGCCTGACCAATACCATGCGGTGTGACTGCGGCATGCTTGGTCGGCAGCGGGCGGCGGGTCATGATCGCGTAGATGTCGTCCACCATCTGGCGGAAGGCGATGTCATGCCGATCGCGTGGATGGGGGAACGGGACACGCAGCTCCTGCGCCACCCGCCCGGGATTGGAGGAGAAAACGAGGATACGGTCGCACATCAGCACCGCTTCCTCGATGTTGTGCGTGACCATCAGGACCGATTTCAGCGGCAGCTTGCCATCGCTCCACAGGTCGATCAGATCGGTGCGCAGGGTTTCGGCGGTCAGTACGTCCAGCGCACTGAACGGTTCGTCCATCAGCAGCAGATCAGGATGGACCACCAGCGCGCGGGCCAGCCCTACACGCTGCCGCATGCCGCCGGACAGTTCCTTGGGATAGGCGCTTTCATAGCCGCCGAGACCGATCAGATCGATGGCAATTTCGGCGCGGCGTTCCCGCTCGGCCCGGTTGACGCCCTGTGCTTCCAGACCCAGCTCGACATTTTCCTGCACGGTCAGCCAGGGAAACAGCGCGAAGCTTTGGAACACCATGGCGACACCGCGGGCGGGGCCGTTGAGCGGGCGTCCTTTCCACGTCACCTCACCGGAGGTAGGGGGCAGCAGGCCGGAGACGATCCGCAGCAGCGTCGATTTGCCGGAGCCGGAGCGGCCCAGCAATCCGACGATCTCGCCCTCCCGCAGGGTCAGGTCGACATCATCCAGCACGACGAAATCGGCGTTGCTGTCCTTGTGATAAGCCTGCCGGACGTTCCTGACTTCCAGAAGGGGTGGGGCGGCGAGGGCTGTGTCCATGGCCATGAAATCCATTCCTTCTATCAGTAGGTCAGGCGGCGGGTGGCGAAGTTGAAAAGCGGCTTCCACAGGGCGCGGTTGAAGCCGACCACGAAGGCCGACATCACCGCCACGCCCAGCACGGTTCGTGGCCAGTTTCCATCGGCAGAGGCATCGGCGATGAAGCGGCCCAACCCGTGCGCCTGCAGCGTATTCGGTCCCCAGGTCACGACTTCAGAGACGATGGCCGCGTTCCATGCGCCGCCGGAGGCGGTAATGGCACCGGTGACGTAATAGGGGAAAATGCCGGGCAGGATCACCCGCCGCCACCATAGCCAGCCGCGGATATGAAAACCGCGTGCGGCTTCCTGCATGTCGCCGGGAAAGGCGGCGGCCCCCGCGATCACGTTGAACATGATATACCACTGTGCGCCGAGAATCATCAGTGGCGTCAGCCAGATATCCGGGTTCAGCGAGAAACGGGCGATCACCAGCACGAAAAGCGGAAAGAACAGGTTGGCCGGGAAGGCCGCCAGAAACTGCACCAGCGGCTGGACAAAACGCGCCACGTTCGGGCGCAGACCGATGCCAACCCCGATCGGCACCCAGATCAATGTGGCAATGATCATCAGCACGATGACGCGCAGCATGGTAATGCACCCCATCAGCACGGCTTGCAGCACATCTGAAGGTCCGATGCGTCCCGACAGGAAGGTGTAGATATGCCAGGCGCACCAGACCAGCATGCCAATGACGACCAGACCCCACAGCACATCGACAATGCGGGAAGGCTGGTTTGAAGCGCGGATCAGGCGCGGCAGACGGAAGCCGATCCGCAGATTGGTGAAGGCATTGAAACCTGTGGCCAGCATTTCACTTCCGGCACGCAGCCAGGCGGTGCGACGCAGCAGGCGCAGCAGCCACGGTTCCTCGGAGGTTGAACCCTGCGTCGTCTCGAACCGGAATTTTTCAGACCATGCGACCAGTGGACGGAACAGCAACTGATCGTACAGCAGGATCACCACCGCCATGGCGAGAATGGCATAGCCGATTGCAGCCATATCCTGCTGACGCAGCGCCAGGGCGACGTAGGAGCCTATCCCCGGCAGCATCCAGGTATTGTCGCCGACCGAGACTGCTTCCGACGCCACCACGAAGAACCAGCCGCCGGACATGGACATCATGGCGTTCCAGACCAGCCCCGGCATGGCGAATGGCACTTCCAGCTTCCAGAAACGCTGCCAGGGAGACAGGCGGAACGCACGGGTTGCTTCCACCAGATCACCCGGCAGGGTGGTCAGGGACTGATAGAAGCTGAACGCCATATTCCAGGCCTGACTGGTGAAGATCGCGAAGATGGAGGCAAGCTCCGCCCCCAGCACCTGTCCCGGAAACAGGTTCATGAAGAACACGACGGTAAAGGTCAGGAAGCCCAGGATCGGCACCGATTGCAGGATGTCGAGCATGGGGATCAGCAGCATGGCTGCGCGGCGGCTTTTGGCGGCCCAGGTCGCGTAGGTGAAAGTGAAAAACAACGCGGCAGCAAGGGCCAGCAGCATGCGCAACGTGGTACGGAACGCATAGGCGGGCAGGTTCCACGGATCGAGTGAAACGGCATGCGCATAGCGATCATCCAGCGGCACCAATGTGCCACGTGTCACATGCACGATGGCCACCAGTACGGCGAACACCACGGCAATCGAAACCAGATCGAACAGGTTTGGAAGGCGGCGTCGCGATGCCAGAGCGGGAAAAACAGTTTCGGACATCGTTTCGTCCTCGCGCCAGAGCGGCCTGAAAGCGGCAGGATGCAGCAGAATGTCCTGCTTCCTGCCTCCTAGAGCATGATGCCGGAGCCGTCACCCCGCTGTTTAATTGCGTTTTGGTGACAGCAGAGAAATGAACCGACCGGGATCAGCCGGTGCTGCCGAATCCACCCGCGCCGCGTTCCGTGTCATCCAGTGAATCAACCGTCTGAAACGTGGCACGGATCACCGGAGCCAGCACCCCCTGGGCGATCCGCATCCCGCGCGCGACGATAAACGGTTCCGCGCCCGTATTGAGCACGATGATGCCTACTTCGCCGCGATAATCCTCGTCGATCGTGCCGGGGGTATTGGGCAGGGTGATCCCGTATTTCAGGGCCAGACCGGACCGGGGGCGGATTTGGAGTTCATGTCCCGGCGGCAGCGCCATACGCAGTCCGGTCGGGATCAGGGTCCGGCCACCGGGCGGGATGGTGACCGGTTCCGTGATGGCGGCCAGTAAATCCATCCCGGCGGCACCGGGAGTGGCATAGGCGGGGAGAGGCAGTCCTTCCGCATGCGGAAGGACCTGAATCAGGATATTCATGGCGGTCTCGATCCTCAGGATGCGTTCATAAAGGCTGCGATGCGGGCGGCGAGCTGGTCTGCGACCTCCGTTTTGGACGTGCGGGGCCAGTCCTCCTCCCCGTCCGCGGTGATCAGGCGGATGGTGTTATCGTCTCCGCCCATGATGCCGGTGTCGGGGGAGACGTCATTGGCCAGCAGCCAGTCGCACCCTTTGCGCAGGCGCTTGTCGCGGGCGTGCTGATGCACGGATTCCGTTTCGGCGGCAAAGCCGACCACCAGAGCCGGGCGTCTTGGGCCGGGCGCGGACAGCGTCGCCAGAATATCGGGGTTCGGCAGCAGTGTGAGGTGAGGTGTGCCGCCGGTTTTCTTGAGTTTCTGCTCGGCGGCTTCGACATGCCAGTCGGCGACAGCGGCGACGCAGACGGCGATGTCCGCGGGCAGGGCGGATTCGCAGGCGGCCATCATCTGCCGCCCGGTTTCCACATGGATCGTGGTGACACCTTGCGGATCAGGAATGGAGACCGGCCCGCTGACCAGCGTGACCCGTGCTCCCCGCCGTGCCAGAGCCGCCGCGATCGCATGACCCTGCCGTCCGGAACTGCGATTGGCCAGATAACGCACCGGGTCCAGCGGCTCATGCGTCGGGCCGGATGTCACCAGCGCGTGATGCCCGCACAGGTCCTGCGGTATGATGTCGGCAGGGGAGGAGGCAGGGGAGGAGGCAGGGAAGGAGACCAGAAGGGAGAGGATCGCATCACGGATCACCTCCGGCTCCGCCATGCGGCCGGGTCCGTATTCGTGACAGGCCATCGGCCCTTCTTCCGGCCCGACCAGCGTGATGCCGCGTGCCGTCAATGTGTCAATATTGGCCTGTGTCGCCTGATGCTGCCACATACGGACATTCATCGCCGGGGCGGCCAGCACGGGTTTGTCAGTGGCCAGCAAGACGGTGGCGGCCAGATCATCAGCCATCCCTGCGGTCATGCGCGCCAGCAGATCGGCGGTGGCAGGCGCGATGACCAGCAGATCGGCGGCACGGGAGAGCTGGATATGGCCCATCATGCTTTCCTCGGTCAGGGAAAGCAGGTCCATATGCACGGGCTGCTCGGTCAGCGCCTGAAGCGAGAGCGGCGTGACGAAAGCGCTCCCCGCTTTGGTCAGAATGGCGGAGACGCTGCATCCTTCGGCGCGCAGCAGGCGGATCAGGGGCAGGGTTTTATAGGCGGCAATGCCACCGCCCACGATCAGCAGGACGGCTTTTCCGGCCAGACGCTGAGGCAAAGCGGCGTCCGTCACAACCGCCAGCCGCTGTGAATGGCGGCGATTCCGCCGGACAGGTTGCGCACGGAAACACGGGAGAATCCGGCCTCCCGCATCATAGCGGCCAGGGTTTCCTGATCGGGGAACATGCGGATGCTTTCGGCCAGGTACTGATAGCTGTCCCGATCCCCGGCAATGGCCTGACCCAGCCGGGGCAGCACCTGAAACGACCAGGCATCATAGACGGGTTCCAATGCGGCGACGGTCACACGGCTGAATTCCAGACAATGGAACCGACCGCCGGTTTTCAGCACACGGCGGGCTTCTTTCAGCACGGCCAGCTTGTCCGTGCAGTTGCGCAGGCCGAACGCCATGGAGACCCGGTCCACGCTGCGGTCGGGCAGCGGCAGTGTTTCGGCATCGGCCACCAGAAAACGCAGGCTGCCCAGCAATCCGCGGCTGGCGGCGCGGTCTCGCCCTACTCCCAGCATGGCCGGGTTGATGTCCGACAGAATCGCATCGCCACCACCGGAACGCAGCCAGTTGAAGCTGATATCCCCGGTGCCTCCCGCCAGATCCAGCAATGTCTGGCCGGGGCGCGGGTCGAGCACGGTGTTGAACACCCGCTTCCACAGACGATGGATGCCGAGGGACATCACATCATTCATCAGATCGTATTTGGGGGCGACACTGGCGAAGACCTCGCGCACCAGCGTTTTTTTCTGACCACGCGGGACGGCCCGAAAGCCGAAATCGGTTTCGCCGGATGTCTGATCATTCATCGGGGGGACGGTGCCGTGTGACTCTGTCATGCAGGCTGTATAGGAGGTCACGCGGCGAAGTAAAACGATTGCGTGACGCTTGAAACAAGGAATGCGCTTCATGCCGGAACTGCCGGAAGTTGAAACGGTGATGCGGGGCCTGCGTACGCGTCTGGAGGGGCGTCGTATCGTGCGGGCGGAGGTCAGGCGGCCTGATCTGCGCTTTCCTCTGCCGCCCGGTCTGGCGGCCCGGTTGACGGGCTCGTTCGTGCAGGATTTCCGTCGGCGTGGAAAATATATTCTGATGCGTCTGGAGGGCGGTGACAGCCTGTTGATTCACCTGGGCATGTCCGGTCGTTTCGTGCTGCGCGCCCCTGATGACACGACCTTGCCGGAGCGGCATGAACACGTCTCCCTGATGGCCGAGGATGGCTGGATCGCAGCACTGGTCGATCCGAGGCGATTTGGCATGATGGATCTGGTGCCGACTGCGGCGGAGGATGCGCATCGTCTGCTCTCCCCCATGGGACCGGAGCCACTGGAAGATGCGTTTTGTCTCTCCGGTCTGGAAAAGGCATTTGCCGGTCGCCGCACGGCGGTGAAACTGGCTCTGCTGGATCAACGGATCGTGGCCGGGCTGGGCAATATCTATGTTTCGGAGGCCCTGTTCCGGGCCGGAATCAATCCGCTGCGGGCCGCGGGAGACCTCTCCCGCGCCGACCTCCGGCGGCTGATTCCCGCGATTCGCGAGACATTGACGGAAGCGATTGCCGCAGGTGGCTCCTCCCTGCGTGACTATGTGCAGCCGGATGGTGAACTGGGTTATTTCCAGCATGCCTGGAAAGTCTATGGCCGTGCGGGCCAGCCTTGCGAACATTGTCCGGGCCTGTCCTCCCGCTGTCAGGGGATCGTCCAGATCGTGCAGGGTGGTCGAAGCACGTATTTCTGTCCATGCACCCAGCAACAGGTGGGGAAACAGGCGGGATGAAGGGGGCAGGGTTGCCGGCGCCGAATGACGGGGTGTGCAAGTTTCCTTGACTCTCTGCGGGCTGCTGCGTAGATATCCGCCCCTCACAGGCGGGCCACTCCGCCGGACCCGTCCTTAGCATTACCGAATGGTTTGAAGATCGATGGCTAATACCGCTTCAGCGCGCAAGCGCATCCGGCAGATCAAGGTTCGCACGGAGCGTAACGCGGCGCGCAAGTCCCGCATGCGCACCTTCGTCAAGAAGGTCGAAACCGCGATCGCGTCCGGCAATCACGCTGCCGCCAACGAAGCCCTGCGTGAGGCGCAGCCGGAAATGCAGCGCGCCGCCGGCAAGGGCGTGATCCATCGCAACACGGTGGCGCGCCGTCTGTCCCGTCTGACGGCACGGATCAAGGCTCTGGCCACCGCCTGAGCCTGACTGGATTACAGAACCGGTATTTTAATATCGGTCCTGTCATTCTGTTATCAGGCATCTGGCTTTAGTCAGTGTTTTGATTTTCGGCACTATCAATCTGCACGAATACTGCTGTCCATTTGACGGGCGGCAGTATTTTTGTTGTCTAAGGCCATTGTCCTTTTTCGGGAACTTTGGTTCTCAGTGTCGTTATCGTTCAAATCTTTCTGACCATAAGGTATGACTTTTGGATTGCTTCCGGATCATCTCCGATGCAACCTTAAGATATCGGCTTCCTGCATATGGTGAGGGAGGCCTGACAGGACGTCCATGGCTCCTGTTCAGGCAGACGAAGCAACAGTCGTTTGAATATCGGCTCCTTTTCAGGGCCGCTTGATCCGGGTAGGTGCGGGCAGTGTCAGAACACGGCGGCAGCGCGGAACAGGATATGTCCGTTCACTCTGCAAAAAAACGCGATGACTTTGCCGATGTTACGCCAGCAACCGAGCGTCCGGTTCCGGCTGGCCTGCTGGCCGAGCAATGGAATCGTGTACGTCAGAGGCTGCGGGCCGAGGTCGGGGAAGTTGAATACCGGACCTGGCTGCGACAAATGACGCTGGCCGGGCTGGAGGCAGATGAGGTTGCCATTCACCTGCCGACCCGTTTTCTGCGTGACTGGGTGCGTTCTCATTACTCCGATCGCCTGAATACGCTGTGGCAGGCGGAAAATCCTGCGGTCAGGCGGGTGGATATCCGCCTCGGCTCGGTGACGGAGAGCGGCCATGGTCTGACCGAAAGCCTGTATGAAAGCGGCATCGTCCAGAAAACATCTGTGCCGGCAGAGCGGGTATCGCCGGTCTCATCGGCCGCGGGTCAGGTCAGTCTTCCGGAAGCAGGCACTCTGGCTGGTTCTTCTCTGGCTGGCCCTGCGCTGGATGAGGCCGGGCGCGGCGATATGCATGCGCTGGATCGGCGCTTCAGCTTCGAGACCTTCGTGGTCGGTAAACCCAATGAATTCGCCTATGCCTGCGCGCGCCGTGTGGCGGAAAGCCCGGCCAGCCCGGGTTTCAATCCGCTCTTCCTGTATGGCGGTGTTGGTCTCGGCAAGACGCATCTGATGCATGCCATCGCCTGGGAGCTGAACCGTCCGGGGCGGGCGCCGGTCTCTGTCGCCTATATGTCGGCGGAGAAGTTCATGTATCGCTTTATCGCCGCTATTCGCAGCCAATCCACCATGGAGTTCAAGGAAGAACTGCGCAGCGTCGATGTGCTGATGGTGGATGACCTTCAGTTCCTGATCGGCAAGGACAATACGCAGGAAGAATTCTTCCACACGTTCAATGCGCTGGTGGATGCGGGCAAGCAGATTGTTGTTTCGGCTGACAAATCACCTTCCGATCTGTCAGGGCTGGAAGATCGTCTGCGTACCCGTCTCGGCTGCGGCATGGTGGCTGATCTGCATGCCACGACCTTTGAGCTGCGTATCTCGATTCTCGAAGCCAAGGTGCAGAAGGCCGGCGTCGAGGTCTCGCCCAAAGTGCTGGAATTCCTCGCGCACAAGATCACCTCGAACGTGCGGGAGCTGGAAGGCGCGCTGAACCGGCTGATCGCTCATGCCAATCTGTTTGGCCGGGCCCTGACGCTGGAAACCGCGCAGGAAGTGCTCCACGATATTCTGAAGGCGCATGACCGTCGTATCACCATTGAGGAAATCCAGCGCCGCGTTGCGGAGCACTGGAATATCCGTCTTACGGACATGTCCTCTGCCCGCCGGGCGCGGGCGGTGGCGCGACCGCGACAGGTGGCGATGTTCCTCGCCAAGCAGTTGACCAGCCGCTCCCTGCCGGAAATCGGCCGCAAATTCGGCAATCGCGACCACACCACCGTGATGCATGCCATCAGCCGTGTGACCGAGTTGATGGAACGGGATGCGGCTTTTGGCGAAGATGTTGAGCTGCTGCGCCGGATGCTGGAATCCTGATTTCGCCTATCGCCAGGACGTTCCATGTTTCCTGGCCGCCAGCACGACGCAGCCGAGCCAGATCAGTTGCGGCACCAGCAGTAGCGCCGGGATCACCAGTTTTCCGCTCGGCCCTGCCTGCATGAACAGCAGGCAGGCGCAGCCTCCGAGTACTGCGAAACCCCAATGGATCAGGGTGACGGCTTCCCGGCTGAAACCGCTGCGGGAGGCGACCTGATACAGGTGTCCTCGATGGGCGGCGGTGACGTTTTCGCCATTGAGGCCACGCCGGATCAGGGTAAAGGCGACATCGAACAGCACGCCGGACAGCAGCATTGGCACCAGCAGAAACGACATGTCCACATTGTCGAACCGGCTGGCGGCAATGCCGAGCATGGCGAGTACGAAGCCGCAGAACTGGCTGCCGACATCGCCCATGAAAATCCGGGCTTTGGGAAAGTTGAAAGGCAGAAACCCCACAATTCCGGAGGCCAGCAGCAGGGCGGCGAAATAGATGAAATACCCGCCCTGTTCCTCCGCGATCCAGGCGAGAAACAGGCAGGCGATCAGGGAGACGCCGGAGGCCAGTCCGTTCAGCCCGTCGATGAAATTCATCGCATTGGTGGCGAAGATCAGCCACATCATGCTGGCAATCGGTGCAATCCATCCCAGGGAAACCGGCCCGATAAACGGAAGGTTCGGATCGCGCAGGCTCAGCCCGCTGGCGATGACGGTCAGGGCGGCGAGGATCTGGGTACCGAGCTTGACGGTAAAGGAGCGGCTGCGAATATCGTCGATCATCGACACGGAAGCGATCGCGACGGAGGCGATAATGACCCCCCGGAAATAAGGATCCGCAATCCGGGAAAAATCCGCCCAGATATACAGGGCCAGCAATCCGGCCAGAAAAGCGACGACAATTCCCACCCCCCCCCCTTTCGGGGTGGCAATGCTGTGGGCCTTGCGCAAATCAGGCTGGTCCATGACCCGCACGGTGATCATGATCCGTACGATCATGGCTGAAAGCCCTGCCAGTGCGGCGCAGAACAGCAGATGGTGAAGAAAGGCCGTGAACGTCATGCAAGGCTCCCGTAACGGGCCGGAAAAGGCGGCGGACCATGGCCGATGCCGCGTGGAACCGCAACACCAGCCTGTCTGACGCGTGCATGGGACACGGTAATTCGCAGATATCCCCCCTCGGCAAGAGGGCTGGAGCTGTTTATAGGTCGCTCATGGCGTCCGGACGCGTTTATTCCCGTATCGTGCTGAACATCCTGCTGGATGGTTCTCTGGCGGCTCTGGCCGTTCCGGTGGCGCACTGGCTTGCCCGGCCTGGGACTGATCCGGTCCCGGCCTCCTGGTGGTTGTTGCTCAGTGCGTTGAGCGTGGTGTTGGGGGGCATTCCATTCCGCCTGCCTACCCAATACTGGCGTTTTGCAGGGATCGGCGATCTGGTCGGTGTCGCTGCATGCAGCATCAGCGGCGCTGTTCTGTTCACGCTTGCTCTGGTCATGGCGCACACGCCGCTGCCCAGTAAAAGTTTTCCTGTCATTTTCGCCATGACCTTGCTGCTGGTGCTGGGGACGCCACGGGTGGCCTATCGGTTGACGCAAGGCAATGTCCGTTTCGGGGCGCGCATGGATGCGTCGGAAGCAGCCCCGCCGGTGCAGACTGTGCTGCTGGTCGGCGCGGGCGAGGGCGCTGATCTGTTTCTTCGCGCGACGGCCAATGATCGTCGTGCCTCGCTGCGTGTGGTCGGATTGCTGGCACTGTCACCCCGTCAGACAGGGCGGCGTATTCACGGACAGCCTATTCTTGGCACGGTTGATAGGGCCGATGAGGTGCTGGAACGTCTGCGGACAGAAGGTCAGTTGCCGGGGCAGATCGTCATTACCGCGCCGGAGTTGGGCGGGGAGCGGATGCGTATGCTGATGGATGTGGCGGAAAGGCAGGGCGTGCAGCTCCGCCGTGCCGCCGATCCTACCTTGCTGACCAGTGCCGCGGCTGATGCAGATTCTGCGCGGGCAACCCTGAAGCCGGTGGCGATTGAGGATCTGCTCAACCGTCCGCAGGCAAGACTGGATCGGGAAGGCATGGCCCGACTGATTCAGGGCCGTCGCGTTCTGGTGACGGGCGCAGGTGGCACGATCGGCAGTGAACTCAGTCGTCAGGTGGCGGCATTCGGCCCCTCCCGCCTGCTGCTGCTGGATAACGGTGAATACGCGCTGTGGCAGATTGATCTGGAACTGGGAGAATCTTTCCCCGCTGTTCCGCGTCAGCCGATTGTGGCCGATATCCGGGATGCTGGCCGATTGCATGCGATCATGCAGGTGGAGAAACCGGAGCTGGTGTTTCATGCCGCGGCCTTGAAACATGTCCCCATGGTGGAGGCCAATCCACTGGAGGGCCTGCTGACCAATGCTGTCGGCACAAGGATCGTGGCGGATGCGGCGGCGGAGGCCGGGGCGCTGGGCATGGTGCTGATTTCCACTGACAAGGCGGTTAATCCGACCAGCGTCATGGGGGCCTCGAAGCGTCTGGCCGAGATGTACTGTCAGGCGCTGGATCGTCTGGCGCAGCGCCATGGGAGCGGTATGCGCTGCGTCACCGTGCGGTTCGGCAATGTGCTGGGCAGCACCGGATCGGTCGTGCCGCTGTTTCAGAGACAGTTGGAGCGCGGCGGCCCGCTGACCGTGACCCATCCGGATATGCGCCGCTATTTCATGACGGTGCGTGAAGCGGTGGGACTGGTCTTGCAGGCGACGGTTGTCGGCGTCAGCGCCGGGGCGGCCTCCTCTGCTGTCCCCGAAGGCGGCATTTTCGTGCTGGATATGGGGGAGCCGGTGAAGATCGTCGATCTGGCCCGCCAGCTGATCCGTCTGGCCGGGCTGAGGCCGGATGAGGATGTTGCAATCCGGTTCACCGGTCTGCGCCCTGGCGAGAAATTGTATGAAGAGCTGTTCCATGGCAAGGAACCACCGGAGGCCACCATCTATCCCGGCCTGCTGATGGCCCGTCCGCGTGTGGTGGAGGCGGAGATGGTGGCCGATGCGATCGACATTCTGGCGGCTGCCTGTCGACGTGCCGACTATGCGGCGGCGCTGGCGGTGCTGGCACAGATGGTGCCTGAGTTCGTGCATCAGCCCAATGATGACAGGACGGCTTTGCTACAAACGGCTTCCAGCTGAGTGAGACCCATGACAGAGACAGCAGCCCCGATCGCTTTCCTCGACCTGAAAGCGCAGCAGCGCCGCATCGCGGAGGATCTGCGCCCCCGTGTCGAGGCGGTGTTCGCGCATTGCCAGTTCGTGCTGGGGCCGGAGGTCCGGGCGCTGGAGGAGGAACTGGCCGCGTTCTGCGGGGCGACACACTGTGTTTCCGTCAGTTCCGGCACGGATGCGTTGCAGATTGCACTGATGGCAGAGGGAATTGGTCGGGGCGATGCCGTGTTCCTGCCTGCCTTCACCTATACGGCGACGGCGGAAGTGCCTCTGGTGCTGGGCGCGGTGCCGGTTTTCGTGGATATTGATCCGGCTACGTTCCAGATTGATCCTGTGGCGCTGGAACGCAGGATTGAGGATGTGAAACGTGCACGCGTATTGCGTCCGCGTGCGGTGATCGGCGTGGATCTGTTCGGCCAGCCCGCGCCATGGGCCGCGCTGCGCGCGATCGCCGAGCGCCACGGCCTGTTCACGCTTGACGATTGCGCCCAGAGTTTCGGTGCAAGCCTGGGTGATCGCAGGCTTGGGCAGGAAGCAGTTGCCACGGCGACCAGCTTTTTCCCCTCCAAACCGCTGGGGGCCTACGGCGATGGTGGTGCTCTGTTCACCGAGGATGCGGCGCGTGCCGCGTTGTATCGCAGCCTGCGCACCCATGGCGAGGGAACGACACGATACGAGGTTCTGCGCACCGGCATGAATGGCCGACTCGACACGCTTCAGGCAGCGGTGCTGCTCAGCAAGCTGACGGTGTTCGGGCAGGAGCTGGAAGCGCGTGAAGCAATCGCGTCCCTGTATGATGCAAGGCTGGCGGGGGTCGCTGGTCTGACCACTCCGGCCCGTGTGCCGGACAGTCGTTCCGCCTGGGCGATCTATGCCATTCTGCTCAAGGATGCGGCCCAACGCGACGGCTTGCAGGCCCGTCTGAAAGATCAGGGTGTGCCGACAGCCATCTATTACCCGCGGCCGCTGCATGTGCAGCCTGCCTACGCTCCTTCTCACGATGGTGCGTCGCTGCCTGTTTCCGAGGAGCTTGCCACGCGTATTCTGGCATTGCCGATCCACCCGGATCTCAGTGAGGCGCAAGCCCATCGCGTGTGTGACGCGATTCTGGCTTCATTGGCCTGACCTCACCGATATGATCCGGATGCTGATCAGCGGCAGTTATCAGGATTGAAGGTTGGCTCCCAGCTGCACAAAACGTTATGTGCGGCGACGCTCTTGTTGAAGTCGTAACTCTCCGTGGCGATTTTGCCGCTGCCCAGCCAGGCCGTCTGATCCTGGTTGTTCATCAGCCTGGCATGGGTTGTGCCGGTTTCCGGGGCCGGGCCGGCACAGGCTGCCATCAGCAGCGGCAGGCCCAACGCCAGAATGGACGGGATCGCCCGCCAGGATGTTCCCTGCCGGCGTGTTCCGTGTGTGTGTTGCATGATATTCGCTTTCCTCAATGGCGACCGGATCTGGTTTTTTTTGGTCCGGTTTGCGACCATGAGGATGGGAATGACTTTGGTGGGAAACAATGCCAAACGCGGCATAAGAGCAATGCTTCTCACGCACTGAAACCGTTGTGTTTCAGTGCGTGAAAGAGGTGCTTTGTCCGACTGCCCCGGCTGTTGCCACACCAAGCCAGCCCAGCATCAGGGTGACGCCGCCAATAGGTGCCAGCGGGCTGAGGCTGATTCCCTGCAGGGCCAGGACATACAGATCGCCGCAGAACAGAACGGTGCCCACGAAAAAAGCGCCTCCGGCAGCCAGGGCGATTTTCCGGGCGACCCCTCCCTTATTCAGATGCGTGGCAAGCAGCGCCGAGATGATCATCATGATGGCGTGCCAGCCCTGCATCTGCACCCCCGTCTGTACCAGCCGGATTGTATCAGGGTCGGACAAGGCATGGGCAGCGATGGCGGCCATGACAACTGCCATGCAGCCGGATAATCCGCCAAGGGTGAGCAGAACGCGGGCCATCTATGCGATCCTCCTGAAAGCAGCCCTATTTCATGCACGGGCTTACATCTGTAAAATACCCTTATGCCCCGTGGCGATCTCTTTCCGGATATAGGTCCGAACGAAACCGGCTACCTGCCGTTGTCAGGTGGCCATGTGATGTATTGGGAGCAGGTGGGGAATCCTCACGGCGTCCCGGTGCTGTTCCTTCATGGCGGTCCGGGGGCGGGGGCGGGCACGGTCCATCGCCGTTTTTTTGACCCCGTTTACTGGCGGGCTGTGATTTTTGATCAGCGCGGGGCGGGCCGGTCCCGTCCGCTGGGCAGTCTGGCGCGCAATACCACGCAGGATCTGATCGAAGACATCGAATTGCTGCGCGTTCATCTTGGTATTGAGCGCTGGCTGCTGTTCGGAGGCTCCTGGGGATCGACCCTTGCGCTGGCCTATGCTCAGGCGCATCCGGACAGGGTGCTGGGCTGTGTGCTGCGCGGCATTTTTCTGGGCCGGGAGGAAGAGGTTGACTGGTTTCTCTATGGCCTTCGTCAGGTGTTTCCGGAGGCCCATGCCGCGTTCGCCAATTTTCTGCCTCCTGAAGAACGGCACGATCTGCTGGCGGGCTATATCCGCCGGCTGAACGATGCTGATCCTGCGGTGCATATGCCCGCGGCGCAGGCATGGTCTTTGTATGAAGGGTCGTGCAGCACCTTGTTGCCGAATCCGGATACGGTCGGCCTGTTTGCGCGGGATCGCGGCTCTTTGGGGCTGGCGAGGATCGAGGCGCATTATTTTGCCAACCGGCTTTTTCTGCCGCCGGAGGGATTGCTTGGGCACATGGACCGTATCGCCACACTGCCCGCCGAGATCGTGCAGGGCCGTTACGACATGATTTGCCCGGCCTATTCCGCTTTTGATCTTGCCGCCCTTTGGCCGTGCGCGAAACTGACTGTGATCCCTGACGCCGGACACTCTGCACTGGAACCCGGCACAAGGCGCGCGCTGGTTGCGGCGGTGGAGCGTTTCCGTCGTCAGATCGGCTGAAAGCATGGCCGATCGTCTCGGACCCGTTTGCTTTGATGGCTTTTTTTAGTTTTTCAGGGATTGCAGAGCATGATTGCTTTTTCTGCCTCCAGTCGTCCGCGTCTGCTGCTTGGCACCCGTCGCTATTCCTCCTGGTCGTTAAGGGGCTGGCTGGCGGTGCAGCTGGCGGGGATTGAGGCGGAGGAAGTGGTCTATAAACTGGCGGGAGGGCATACACCTGAGGTGAAGCAGGCTTCCCCCAGTGGCTTTGTGCCGGTGCTGGAAGTGGAGGGGCAGCCGATCTGGGACAGTCTGGCAATCTGCGAATATTGCGCCGAGATTCAGCCTGCATTGTGGCCGTCCGAGTTCATGATCCGTGCGCATGCGCGCAGTGTGGCGGCAGAAATGCATGCTGGCTTCCGGGAATTGCGGATCGCCATGCCGATGAATGTCTGCCGCCATTTTCCGGGTCTGGTGTTCAGTGAGGCGGTGTTGGCCGATCTTGCACGTATCGATCAGGTCTGGAGCGAAACGCGGGCGAGGTTCGGGGCCGGTGGCCCCTATCTTTACGGTAGGGCATTGACGGTCGCCGACATCATGTATGCGCCGGTGGTGGCACGCTTTCTGACTTATGATGTGCCGCTTTCTGAAGCGGCTGCGTCTTACCGGGATGCGGTGCGGGCGCATCCACTGATGCAGCAATGGTATGCGGCGGCGGCGGCCGAACCCGAATCCTGGCATCTGCCGAAATATGAGCAGATCGCCTGATCCCCGTGAGCACTGTTTCCCGTGCGGCGGTCAGCGCCGGCATTGAACGTGCCTCGGTGGTGGCCTTACTGCTGCTGCCGATTTTTCTGACGCATGGGCGCGGGATTGCGGAATGTCTGACGTCAGGCATCGCGGCCCTGTTCCTGATCCGCTCGGCGCTGGTTCATGAATGGGGCTGGCTGCGTACCGGTTGGTTGAAGATCGGCTTGCTCTGGTGGGGCTGGCTGGTCCTGTGCTCCCTGCCGGTTGGGAGTCTGGGGCAAGGGGGACTACCCTCCTTGTTGCAGGCGGTGCTGACGGTCAGGTTTCTGATCTTTGTGGTGGCCCTGGAATATCTGCTGTTGCGAAGCGGGCAGGTAAGGCTGTGGCTGCGGCGGCTGCTGGAAATCACGTTTTTCTATATGGCCGCCCAGACGGCTTTTCAGTTCGTGACCGGCCATAACATGTTCGGCTGGCCCCGTGGTCCCGATGGGGAGTTGACCGGTCCTTATCAGCATCCCCGAGCGGCTCCCCCTTATTCCCGTCTGCTGTTTCCGGTGTTGCTGCCGATGCTGATGCAGGCGTTGCGGACACCGTGGCAAGCTGGTGGCATACTGCGTATGGCTCTGATCACCGTTTCTTTTGTGTTGCTGGTGTTGATGGGGGAGCGGATGCCCTTGCTGCTGGTGTTCGGGCCGGGGCTGGGTGTGGCCTTTATCTATCTGCGGCGGCTGCGCCTTCCGCTGGCGGCACTGGCCGGGCTGGCAGCGTTGCTGGTGGCGGCGTCCCCGGTGATTTCGCCTCAGGTGCATCACCGGCTGGTGGAAAAATTCAGCCAGCAGATGGGGGCGTTCGGAGGCAGCCATTACGGCCAGATTCTCAGCCGCTCACTGGTGATGACGGCGGATAATCCGCTGACCGGAAGGGGATTTGACGGATTTCGCACGGGCTGTGACGATCCGCGTTATTTCCGCGTGAGCTCTATCGGGCGAGCGCTGGGAGATCGTTCACCCGATGGTGGGGGTGCTGCGATCTGCGTGCAGCATCCGCATAATCATTATCTGCAGGCGCTGACGGATGCCGGCTATCCGGGGCTGGTGCTGTTTTCCGCACTGGTGATTGCCTGGATCGTGGCACTGACGCGTGGGCTGTATCGCCATCCCACGCCACTGCGGGTCGGTTTGCTGGCAGCTGTGGTGATTCAGGAATGGCCGCTCGCCTCCGCCAGCAGCGTGACATCCATGCCTCTTTCCGGCTGGTTCTTCCTGCTGCTTGGCTTCGGTCTGGCGGAGGCAAGGCTGGCTCTTGGATCAGACAAGGAACGCGTTATCTCTGTTTCGTAGAAAACGGCGTCGGTGCAAGCCGCATGACAGGAAAGACAACGACCATGACAGACACAGCTGCTTCCGCTCCGCCACACATTCCCGTCACTGTGCTGACCGGCTTTCTGGGGGCCGGCAAAACGACATTGCTCAACCGCATCCTCACGGAGCCGCATGGCAAGAAGTTTGCCGTGGTGATCAATGAGTTCGGTGAGCTGGGTGTCGATAACGACCTCGTCGTCGATGCGGACGAAGAAGTGTTCGAAATGAACAATGGCTGTGTTTGCTGCACAGTGCGTGGTGATCTGATCCGCATCATCTCCGGGCTGATGAAGCGGCGCGGACGGTTCGATGGCATTATTGTCGAGACCACCGGCCTCGCTAATCCTGCCCCGGTCGCACAGACTTTCTTCATGGATGAGGATGTACGGCGCAATGCCCGGCTGGATGCGATCGTGACCGTGGTGGATTCTAGGCATCTGCCGCGTCAGCTGGAAGAAAGCACCGAAGCCGTGACCCAGATCGCGTTCGCGGATGTCATCATCCTCAATAAGACCGATCTTGCCACGCCGGAAGAACTGGATGCGCTGGAGGTGAGAATAAAGGCCATCAATCCGCATACCGTGATCCGTCGTGCCCATCGCGCCGATGTGCCGGTCACGGAATTACTGGGGCTGAATGCGTTCAGTCTGGATCGCATTCTGGCAAATGATCCTGATTTCCTCGATCATGAATCGCATGATCATTCGGAGGGGGTAACAAGCATCAGCCTGGAAGTGAATGGCCCGCTGGATCCGCAGAAATTCAATGCATGGATTGCCGAGCTGCTTCAGACCAAAGGGCAGGATCTGCTGCGCACCAAAGGAATTTTACACTATGCTGGTGAAGATCAGCGCTTTGCGTTTCAGGCCGTACATATGCTGGCGGATGGCGATTACATAGGCCCGGCGGAGCCAGGGCAGCGCAGCCGGATCGTGTTTATCGGGCGTGATCTGAACCGCCCGCAGTTGCGACGCGGTTTTGAGGCATGCCGCGCGGCGGTATCATGAGCGGGGAGATGGATGAGGATTTTCTGCTGACGTCCCGCGGGCAGCAGGTACAGCTTGGAGCCTATGCAATTGGTGCGGCATTCAGTCAGTCGCATGTGGCTTTTGCAGCGGCGGATGGCAGTGTGCAGGTTCTGTCTTTGTCCGATCCGACTGAAAAGGTTCAGATCAGGACGCATGAGGACGGACTTCTCTCTTTCTCTGCATCTCCCGCGGCGGATGGTTTTCTGGCAGGCGGTGATGACGGTCAGTTGCGTCTGATCCGGTCTGACTGGACGGTAGAGACATTGGCCGGTTTCAAGGGCAAATGGGTAGAGACCATTGCCGTGCATCCGGATCGTGCTGCCGGAGTGATTGCCTGCACGGCAGGCCGGGCGGTGCATGTCTTCAATGCACAGGGAAAGCTGCTGAAAACTCTTGAGCACGCGTCCACGGTCACGGGGCTGGCTTTCGATGTGAAGGGCAAGCGTCTGTTTGCCTCCCATTATAATGGCGTCAGCATCTGGTATGTGGCGTCCAAAACCGACAATCCGCGTGTTCTTGCGTGGAAAGGCAGCCATACCGGTGTGGCCGTGCATCCGGCAGCAGAGGCGGTGGTGACATCCATGCAGGAAAACTCTCTGCATGGCTGGCGGCTGAGTGACGGGCATCACATGCGCATGAGCGGCTATCCCGCCAAAACACGGTCACTGTCTTTTTCCAGAACCGGTAAATGGCTGGCGAGCTCCGGCGCCGAAGCCGTTGTGCTGTGGCCGTTTTTCGGTGGTGGCCCGATGGGAAAACAGCCCATGGAACTGGCTCCGATCCCGGATGGTTTATGCACGGCGGTAGCCTGCCATCCGCGTCACGAGGCGGTGGCGGCAGGATATTCCGACGGGCTGGCGGTCATGGCTGATATCGAGTCCGGTCGTATTCTGCCTGTCTGTGCGCCTGGCCGTGGAGAGATCACGGTGCTGCGATGGAGCCCGGATGGACGTCATCTGGCTTTCGGCACCGAAAGCGGCTTTGCCGCCTGGATCGATTTTTCCCGTCAGGACTAAGGCGCTTTATTTTCTGAATGTCCAGGAACAGCAAAATGGCTCCCGGTGATATGACCGGGAGCCATTTTTCATATCGGTTTTCGGTGGAGGCTGCTGATTACCAGCGGTATCCGAGAGAGGCGAACACGGCCCGGCCCTGACCATATGCGCAGCCATTCATGCTGCTGCATGCGGCGACGAATGTTTTGTCGGTCAGATTGGTGGCATTCACCTGCAGGCGCCATTGCTTGTAATCGGCATGGGCCACCAGATCGAACATCAGGAAGCTCGGTACCGTGAAGGTGTTGGGTACGTCACCGGCTGTTTCACCAGTATAGCGGGTGCCGGCGCCAAGCCCGACGCTCAGATCCTCGTTGACCGGATAGGTATAATCCAGAAACACCGATGCCATATGGCTCGGCTGTGCGAAGGGCCGTGATCCGGTTGCACCGGCCACATTGCTCTTTGTGATCAGCGGCTCCTGATATGTGAAGGCACTGATCAGGGAGAGGTTCTGGGTGATCTTGCCGGTTGCTTCCAGTTCAATGCCGCGGCTGCGGATTTCGCCAGTCTGCACGCTGAATGTAGGTGCAATCGGGTTCGGAGTCAGCACGTTCTGTTGGTGCAGATCATAGGCCGCAGCCGTGAACAGCACGTTGGTCGAGGGCGGCTGATATTTGATACCGACTTCGATCTGATCGCCGGTCAGAGGCTGGAAACCATTGCCATCCATATCTGTGCCAGCCTGTGGCAGGAACGATGTGGAATAGGCTGCGTAGGGTGAGACACCGTTCGGGAATGCATAGAGCAGGGCAGCACGACCGGTGAAAGCCTGATTATCCTGGGAAGTTGTAGACTTTTTCAGATTGTTAACTGTGGTGGTGGATGCGAAATCCTGCCGTCCTGTCAGGGTCAGATGCCAGTTATGGTAGGAAAGCTGATCCTGCAGATAGACACCGGTCTGTGTCTGCGTCTGGTTTGTGCTGGTTAGTCTGACACCGCGCGGGCCCGCGAAAGTCGGCCATGTGAAGCTGCGATAGACGGGCGCAAAAACGTCCAGTGTAGGACCGTTGATGCTCGCGTTGCGTTGCTGGTTGGCATTGCTGCGGAAATCGACACCCAGCAGAATGTCATGACCGATTGGGCCTGTGGCGATCTTGTATTCTGTATTTGTATCCAGCGTCACCGTGTTCATGATGGGTTGTTGCCACATTGCGACGCGGTTCAGCGTGCGCAGACTCCTGCCCGCATATCCATTTCCGTAGATGGAGCGATAATTCAGGTCGAGATGGGCAAAGCGCATGTTCTGGCGCACCACCCAGTTCGACAGAATATGGTGTTCCGCTGCATATCCGACAGCGATCTGGCGCTTGGAATAAACGTCGAACTGCTCATCGCCATTCAGGAAGTCACGCGGAATCCGACCATTGGGATTCGGCAGGACCGTGCCTTTGGCGGGAAGGAACTGGGCGGTTGATCCTCCATCATCCTGCATATAGCTGGCCAGCAGGGTCACACTGGTATCGGCATCCGGTTTCCACGCGATGGAGGGGGCAATATAAATGCGATTGTTTTTGATGTTTTTATAACCAGTGCCTGAATCACGTAGCAGTGCATTGAAACGCCACAGCAGTGTTCCGCTCTTGTTGAGTTTCCCACCCACATCCACCGCACCCTGAATACGGCCGAAGGAGCCACCCTGAATCTGCATCTGGTTCTGTTGGTTCAGTCTGGGTTGTTTGCTGACGGCATTGATCAGACCGCCGAGATTACCTGAACCATAAAGTGGAGAGACCGCTCCACGCAGTACCTCAATGCGTTCCATACCCCATGGCTCGATCTGGAATGCCTGGGAGGTGGTGGTGATGATTGTGCGCGTGCCGTCCAGATAGACATCAGGCGTAAAGGCACGAATGGAGCCATAAAAGCCACGCACATCGGCACCATACGAATCCGCATTGACGCCTGCTGTATAGCGCAGGGCTTCACTGATACTGCGCGTATTGAGTACCTGCATACGGTCCTGGGTAATGACCGTCACGGCTTGCGGTGTTTCCAGAATAGGTGTGTCGGTTTTCGTGGCGCTGGTATCGCGCGTTGCAAGAAATCCCTGGACAGGCGTGTCTGCTGTCGTCTTCTGCCCCTGCACAGACAGGGTGGGTAAGGCCGAAGTATCGGTCTGAGAAGTTTTATGTGCCACGCTGTCGGCATGTGCCTGCGGCATGACAGCCAGCATGCCCGCCGTCATGGCGGCATTGGCAAGAAGAAGGGCTTTGAATGTCATCTGAAGTCTCCGGCTCACGTGGCAAGGGCGCTTACCGGAAACGCTTCCCCCTTTGGAAGAGGTAATGATTATAATAATCGTTCTCATTTGAAGATCGTCGTAAAGCGTTGCTTAATTGCAACGCTTTACGGAGATTATGATGATTGCCGATTATTCAGGTGTGGTTAACTGGCCTGCCACTCGCGGGCGGCCTCGGTCATCATGGCGATGGCGTACTCCGCATAGCTGCGGGGTATGGCAAGGTGGAAACCGTTTACCTGGTCGGAGCGCCATATCTGCACGGTGACATGGGCCATGGTGGTGATGGCTGTATGCTCCGGGCCGAAGCTGCGTGGATGCAGATCGATCGGGACCAGCTTTGCCAGCACATCCCTGATGGCAGTGCCGGAGAGATAGAAGATCACCCGTCCGTCACTCTGTTCCGTGACCGAGGCATTGCGCCCGACGGCGGCCTGTATGCCCGATGCAAGGGCCTGGTCGGGATCATGACCGATGACCAGATACTGTTCGCTGCCGTTCCACAGCACCTCCATACCGGGCACGGCGCTGCGTTTCCCGGTCTCTGGCAGGGAGATGCCGTATCCGGTGAGGAAAGCATCCCGCAGCGCGGAATGACCACCCCGTCTGGTGCTGATCAGTGCAATGGCCCGGTTCTGTTCCGTCATCACAAAAGGTGTTTCAGACATTGGAGCGGTCTCCGGCAGGATCGACGAAGGCGGAGGAAACGATTTCGGCCAGATAATCTTCTCCGCGCACGGGATCATAGACGCGGATGATTTCGCCTGCCCTTTCAGGCCCCTGACACAGCAGTCCCAGCGCAATCCAATGGCCCAGAGTGGGGGAATAGACGGCAGAGGTGATGGAGCCCTGATCATGGGCGGCACTGGCTTCGGCCCCGCGGGGCAGCAGATGCGCACCTGCCCGCATCCTGATGCCGGTATCGATCTGGAAGCTGGCATCGACCGGACGGAGACCGATCAGGCGCGGACGGCCAGGATCAGTCAGGGCCGGGCGCAGTGCCATGGCACGACCGAGACATTCCTTGTCGGCCATCAATCCTCCGGCGTTCAGATCATGCAGGGTGACCTGCCCGTTTAACTCGCTGCCAGCCGGATAGGCTTTTTCCACCCGCATGATCCCCATGGCTTCGGTGCCGTAGGGGGTGATGCCGAACTCTGCCCCGGCTTCCATCAGCCGGTCGGCAATCCCGGCTGCGCGACGGGCGGGGATGGCCAGTTCATAAGCCAGTTCACCGGAGAAGGAGAGGCCGAACAGGCGTACAGGCGTTCCATCCGTGAGCATGGTTTCGACCACGCTCATGCGCGGGAATGCCTCGCGGGACAGATCGCATGCAGGGTCGATCAGACGGCGCAGAACATCGCGTGATCGTGGACCGGCAATGGCGATCTGCGCCCATTGCTCGGTGACGGAGGCAATCTGCACGTCCAGCTCCGGCCACAGACATTGATGGCAGTAGAGGAGGTGCTGAAACACCTGCCCGGCATGGGCGGTGGAAGCGCTCAGCAGATAATGATCTTCTCCGAGCCGTGCGGCGGTGCCGTCATCCAGCACAAATCCGTCCTCGCGCAGCATCACCAGATATCCGGCGCGACCGCTGCGGATGCGTGAGAGGCGATTGACGCAGACCCGATCAAGGAATTCCGCGGCATCCGCACCCTGAATGTCGATCTTGCCGAGTGTGGAGACATCGCAGAACCCGACGCCGTTTCGCACCGCATTGACCTCCCGGGTAGCGGTGGCCAGCCAGTCGGCTTCTCCCGGACGCGGGAAATACTGGGCGCGCATCCATTGCCCGACCTCGGTGAAGACGCCGCCGCGTGCTTCAGCCCAGCGATGCAGCGGGGTGAGGCGGCGCGGACGATATTGCGGCCCATGATGCGCTCCCCCCAGCGCACCGATCGAAACCGGTGTGTATGGCGGACGGAAGCCGGTGGTGCCGGTGGCAGGAATGCCGGCGCCTGTGATCCCCGCCATCAGGGCCAGCCCGTTGATATTGGCTGTTTTGCCCTGATCTGTGGCCATGCCCAGCGTGGTGTAGCGTTTCAGATGCTCGACCGAAACAAAGCCTTCCTGATGCGCGAGCGCCACGTCCTTCGCGGTGACATCGTTCTGGAAGTCGATAAAAGCCTTGCCCTTGACGCTGCGAACGGTACCCAGCGGCTGGGCCGGATTGGCATCGAGATCATCCGTGGTCGGAAGCGCAGGGGCTGAAGGGACCGAGAACCCACAGCATTCGGCTGCTTCCAGCCCTGCATGTGTTCCTTCGGCAATCCCCGCGCTGAGGCCGAAACAACCCGCAGCAGCTCCCACCACGCTCATACCGGGTGGTAATCTGCCGGTATCGGGCAGGAAGGTGCTGGCCGTATCGTCCCAGCGCGGCTTGCCGCCGAGATGGGTGGTCAGATGCAGGGCGGGTGTCCAGCCGCCCGACATGGCCAGCAGATCAGCGCGGAGTGAGGCGACTCCGCCATTGGTACCCGCGACGCTGACGCTGCGTATACCACTTGCGCCGCCATGCGCTTTTTTGATTTGCGCCCCGGCAAACAGTCTTGCGCCAGTGCGGTGGGCGATATCGCGTACGGCCTGCGAGGTTTCTGCCCGCTGGTCGATCAGGGCGGCGATGGAAATTCCGGCTGCCGCCAGATCAGCCGCAGTGCGGGCTGCATCATCATTGTTCAGGGCGATCACGGCGCGCTGACCGGGTCGCACGGCAAAGCGGTTAACATAGCTTCTGACGCTGCCTGCCAGCATCACGCCGGGACGGTCATTGCCGTCGAAAACCAGTGGGCGTTCGATGCTGCCGGCGGCCAGAATGCAGTGACGGGCAATGAAGCGCCACAGGCGCTGGCGTGGCAGATGATCCGGAGTTACCGGCAGATGATCGGCCACGCGCTCCAGTGCGCCATACGTGCCGCCATCGTACACTCCGAACACGGTGGTGCGGCGGAAGATGCGGGCTTCCGCGCAGGCGGCAAGTTCGGCTTCCATCGTCGCGGCCCATTGCGCGGCGGGCTGGCCGTCAATGTCGCGGCGCTCGGTCAGGGTGCGGCCGCCCAAACGACTATCCTGTTCGGCGAGGATAACGCGGGCTCCGGTCCGTGCCGCCGCGACCGCCGCCGCCAGCCCGGCAGGGCCGGAGCCAATCACCAGAACGTCACAGAAAGCCGTCGCTTTTTCATAGCGATCAGGATCGGCCTCGCCCGACAGGGCACCGAGACCGGCGGCGCGGCGAATGGCCGGTTCGTACAGCTTTTCCCAGAACGCGGCAGGCCACATGAAGGTCTTGTAGTAGAACCCCGCTGCCAGAAACGGAGAGATCAACTGGTTGACTGACAGCAGATCGAAACGCAGCGAGGGGAAGCGGTTCTGGCTGGTGGCGGTCAGGCCGTCGAACAACTCGATTGTCGTGGCGCGGGTATTCGGCTCCTGCCTTGCGCCGCTGCGCAGATGCACCAGCGCGTTCGGCTCTTCCTCGCCCGCGGAAAGAATGCCGCGCGGGCGGTGATATTTGAACGAACGCCCGACCAGCTTCACCCCGTTGGCCAGCAGGGCGGAGGCCAGCGTATCACCCGCATGACCCGTGTAGGCGCGCCCGTCGAAATGGAAACGCAGCTGGCTGGTGCGATCGATCATACCGCCGGAGGGCAGACGGCAGCTTTGGGAAAGGGGGGCGTTCATCGTGCCTCTCCTGTTGCAGAGGGGGACGGATCACGGGCCAGTGTGACGCTGATGATGCTATGGTCGCGCGTATCGCGCCTGACACGCAGCCAGTTCTGACAACCGGAGGCATGAAACCAGTATTCCTCATGCACCCCTGCCGGATTGTCGCGCAGATAGGTGTAGTCCGCCCATGCCTCCGTACTGGCCGAGGCCGCAGGAAGGGTGCGGGTGGCATCGCCACGATACAGGAATTCTTCCAGGCCGCGCGGGCCGCAACAGGGACAGGCGATGCGCATATCCTGGTCCTTTTCAGTGTCGTTGATCGTCGTTCAAATCAGGCAGGTTCTGAAACCGCGTCAGTGCAGGTTGGGCTGTGCGCCCATGCCTTTTTCATCAATCACATGACCGGTGGCGAAGCGGTCCAGACGGTAGGCTCTGGCAACCTCATGCGGGGCGCCGGTGGCGACCAGATGGGCCAGACACAATCCTGCCGCCGGAACCGCCTTGAAGCCGCCGTAACACCAGCCTGCATTCAGATACAGCCCGTCAACAGGGGTGCGGTCGATGATCGGGCTGCCATCCATCGACATGTCCATCAGCCCGGCCCAGTGCCGCAGCAATCTGGCGCGGCCAATGGCGGGCATCAGTGCGATGCCGCCTTCGCATACATCCTCGATGGTCGGCAGATTGCCGCGCTGGGCGTAGGAGTTGTAGCCGTCAATATCGCCGCCAAACACAAGGCCGCCTTTATCCGACTGGCTGATATAGAAATGCCCCGCGCCGAAGGTGATGACGCCGGGAATGATTGGTTTCAAACCTTCACTGACAAAAGCCTGCAACACATGGCTTTCGATCGGTAACCGCATGCCCGCCATGGCCGCGACCTTACTGGAGGAGCCAGCCACTGACAGCGCCACCGTTTTCGCGCCGATAAAGCCCCGTTTTGTTTCGACCCCGAGAATGCGGCCATGTTCGATTTTCAGCCCGGTGACTTCACAGTTCTGGATGATGTCGACCCCCAGACGGTCGGCGGCGCGGGCATAGCCCCATGCCACCGCATCATGCCGCACTGTGCCGCCGCGTCTGTGCAGCAGACCGCCCTTGATGGGAAAGCGTGCATGATCAAAATTCAGGAACGGATACATTGCCCGCACTGCCTCGCGATCCAGCAGCTCGGCATCCACCCCGTGCAGTCGCATGGCGTTCCCGCGCCGCGCATAGGCGTCGCGCTGGCCATCGGAATGGATCAGGTTCAGCACGCCGCGCTGGCTGACCATGGCGTTGTAGTTGATGTCCTGTTCCAGATTCTCCCACAGTTTCATGGAGAGTTCGTAGAACGGAATATTACCCGGCAGCCCGTAATTGGAGCGGATGATGGTGGTGTTACGACCGACATTGCCCCCACCGATCCAGCCTTTTTCCAGTACAGCGACGTTGCGGATGCCGTAGCGGCTGGCAAGATAATAGGCTGTGGCCAATCCATGTCCGCCACCACCCACGATCGCGACATCATAGGATGATGCGGGTGCGGCATCACGCCAGGCGGGTTTCCACCCTTTATGGCCACGCAGCGCCTGCGAGATGACGGACAGAATGGAATAGCGGTCTGACAACACGGCGATGCTTCTCCGGCGGGCGCATGGGGCGCATGCGGGAAAGCGTAGCGGCAGAGACGAGGGGACAGGGTATAATTTTTTCTTATACTCCTGCATCGGAGGAGACCGCCCATGCTGCACAGCCCTGGACTGCCATTCGACCTGCGCCTGCTGGAGATTTTTCTCGCGGTCTGCGACTCAGGAGGCATGGCGGGGGCGGCGCGCAGGCTGGGCCTGTCGCAACCGGCTGTCTCGCAGGCCATTGCCGAGATCGAGAAACGCAGCGGTGTCGCCTTGCTGGATCGCGGGGTGAGACCGCTTTCGCCCACGCCTGCAGGTGTGCTGTTGCGGCAGCGTGGCGCGGCTCTGCTGGAGGAGGCACGGCAGATTGCCCCGCTGTTGCGGCAGGTACGGCAGAGGCGTCTGGCGTTGCTGCGGATTGGCATGGTGGATTCCCTGTCGCGTGCTGTGCTGGGGCCGCTGGCGCAACTGCTGGAGACGATGGCAGATCAGGTCATGTTTTTGTCCGGCCTGACCGCCAGCCATGCCAGTGCATTGCTGACGCGGCATCTGGATATCTGCCTCGGCACGGATGCGTTGCAGGATCTGGACGGGCTGGAACGCTGGAACCTGTTCAATGAGCCTTATATTCTGGCGCTTCCAGGGGGGATTGATTTGCCGGAAGGATTATCCGCCGCTGCCTCCCTGACCGCGCTGTCCGAGCAACTGCCCCTGGCCCGGTACAGCGCCCGTTCCCGCACGGGCATCGACATAGAGCGGCATCTGCGCCGTCTGCAACTTGATCTGCCACGTCATCAGGAATTCGATACGCCTTATGGCGTTATGGCGATGGTGGAGCAGGGGATTGCCTGGGGGATTACCACGCCGCTCTGTATCTATGAGGCGCGTACAGATCTGAGCCGCATACACTGCCTGCCTCTGCCGGGACCATCCCTGCGGCGCCAGTTGACTTTAGTGGCGCGGCGCAGGGAACTCGGAACAGTGCCGCGTTCCCTGGCGCAGGGGGTGCGCAAGGCGCTGGAGGCTGAGGCCATGCCGTGGTTGCGCCGTTCTATGGGCTGGGTGTGTGAAGGAAAAACGGAGGTGCTGCCGCCCTTGTCATCCGTGACTGGGCCAAATGCGGATGACGGAATGGGTGATTGAGACATATCAAGGCCCGAGGGATCAGAGTTCGGCAGGATGGCGGCAGGGTATATCTCCGTGCCTGATCTACCGAAAGACGAAGCCGATGTCGTTCCGTTTCATGAAGATGCTGTCTGCCGCATTGCTGATGAATGCTCCGGCCGCCGCGTTTGCAGCCCCTTTGACCACCGTGCCTCCTGTGTCCGTGGGGCAGGGTTTCTGGGACCAGACGCCGGTTGGAAAATCCGCCGGGCATTTCATGGTCCGTCTGCGCGCCATTGGTGTGTTGCCGGAGAACAAATCCAGCGCCACCAGCATTGGCGGTCGTGTCGATGCCACGCCGCAGGCCGCACCGGAACTGGATCTGTCCTATTTTTTCACGGACCATATCGCGGTGGAACTGATCGCCGCCAGCACGCGCCATTCCGTTTCGGCGGTCGGTACTGCGCTGGGAAACGTGGATGTTGGCAGCACCTATGTTCTGCCACCGACATTGACCCTGCAATACCATTTCATGCCGCATGAGCGGTTCAGCCCGTATGTCGGTATCGGCCTGACGGTTGCCTGGTTCTATGACAGCAACCCTGCTGGTCCGACGGTTTCTAAATTTGCGCTGGAAAACACGGTTGGTCCGTCCATTCAGGTTGGTGCGGATTATAACCTGACCGGAAAATGGTTCCTCAATGTGGATGTCAAACAGATGTTCCTGAACACGCGCGCCCGAATCAATGGCGGCGCAATTCAGGCCCGTACATCGCTTGATCCGACTGTGGTTGGCTTCGGTATCGGTTATCGCTTCTGATTATAACGGAGCGTCCGCTGCTGATCATTCCCGGTTATAAACGATGATCGACAGGAACTGGGCTGGCAATTTTGTCAGCTCCTCCGGTCCATGCAGCGCTGCTGAATCAAAAGACAGCATGTCACCGGGATTCAAGGTATAAAGCCCGTCCCCATGGCGGTAGCGAATGCTGCCGGACAGCATATAAATCAGCTCGGTTCCCTCGTGCTGAAACTGTGTGTAGGGGGCGGCATCCTTGCTGAGGGTGATCAGATACGGCTCTACGGCCAGGCCGGATCCCAGAGAATGCCCCAGCAACTCGTATTTATGCCCGGCTTTGGTGCCGCGCCGTTCAATGCTCAGGCCCATACCGGCCGGCACATAGCTGCAATCGCGTCGCTCATCGAAATCGCTGAAGAACCCTGAGATTGGCGTATTCAGAGCGCGCGCCAATGCCTGAAGTGTTGCCAGTGACGGCGACGTAGAGCCATTTTCGATTTTCGAGAGCATCCCGGCTGATAAATCCGCTTCTGCCGCCAGATCGGCCGCTGTAATGCCAAGACGTTGGCGCAGGCGGCGCACTTTCGCCCCAATGGCAGCTTCCAGCGAAGCAGGAGGAGCCTCCGTTCTGACAGGGGGAGCATTGGAGCCGGTGATCAAAGGCACATCTTCAGATGCCGGAGGCTTCCTGTCAGATGTCTGGGAGGCAATTTTTTTGTTCATGTTACAGAGAAAATCCTTCTAACCAGAATATAGAGCCATATTCTGGTGGTCCGTAAAGAGATTTTGTATTGTTCTAGAATAAAGTGAACCAAAAAGAGATTATCAGAAAAATAGCAAATAAAAAATAATCTAATTTTCTGGTGGGTAATCCGTCATTTTGATAAAGTTTTTTTTATGTAAAGTGTCTATAATTTTATATATTGTCTAATAGAGGTGTTTTGTTACGGTTAACAAATTTTACTTGATGAAGAATTTTGATGATGCACTATACTGAATTTGATTTAAAAACAGGGATCAGTGATGTCTTGTAAAATTTTTGTGGCCCGCATGCTGCCTATAGTTGCCATTCTGTTTGCCGTCGCAGGATGCGGTCAGAACGTGACCCAGAAGGAAAACAAGCTGGCCGCGGCCGGTTTCGTGCCTCATCTGCCTGATACGCCTGCCAGACTTGCATCCATGAAAACCTTGCCGCCCCATAAATTTGTCCGGCAGGTACGCAATGGCCAGATGCTGTATGTCTATTCCGATCCGACACTATGCGGCTGTGTCTATGTCGGGGACCAGAAGGCTTACAGCAACTATCGACATGAAGTATTTGAGCAGCACCTGGCGGATGAGCAGCAGGCAACGGCATCCATGGATCAGGATTACGCCATGGAATGGTCTGCGTGGGGGCCGTGGGCACCCTTTTATTATTACTGAACACACGTCTCAAAAAGCTTTTTCCTGATGAACAGCTATCTCCGGGCCAGGTCAGCCCGACCCGGGGATGCTGCAAAACAACATTCCTTTTACAAAACAGGCTCTCGTTTGGGCGCCTATGAGATTCCTATACCGCTGGTAGGTCTCTCCCTCTCTCATTCCTATCCCGGTCGCGCGATAAATCTGATCTGCAGAGGAGTATGAAATGCTCGACGGATTTTATCTTGGCCTTGGACTGGTGGGCTTTATCGCCTGTATCGGTTTCGTGATGGCATGCGCGAGGATCTGAGGCATGACCCTTGATCTCATTCTGGCGGGTGGCGTGACCATTTTTTTGCTGGTCTATGTTGCCGCCGTCCTGATCCGGCCGGAAAGGTTCTGAACCATGTCCATGGCGGGATGGATCACAATCGGCATTTTCTTTCTCTGTGTTCTTGCATTGACAAGGCCGCTGGGGGGATTTCTGGTCTCCGTGCTGGAGGGCAGGCGGACTTTTCTGTCGCCCGTTCTCGGGCCGGTGGAGCGGGCATTGTACCGGTTTTCAGGTGTACGGCCGGAAGAGGAACAGTCCTGGTCGCACTATGCCCTGGCGTTGCTCAGCTTTAAAATCGTCTGCTTCTTGGCCGTTTACGCCATTCTCCGTCTGCAGGCCTCCCTGCCGTTGAATCCGGCGGGACAGGGGAGCGTGGCGCCTGATCTGGCTTACAATACTGCTGTCAGTTTCGTCACCAATACAAACTGGCAGAGCTATGGCGGTGAGACGACTATGAGTTATCTCAGCCAGATGCTCGGCCTGACAGTGCAGAATTTTGTATCCGCAGCCGCGGGTATTGCTGTGGCCGCAGCTATCATCAGGGGGTTTGCCCGGCGGGAATCAAAAGTCATCGGCAATTTCTGGGTCGATATGGTGCGCGCAACATTGTATGTGCTGCTGCCGCTTTCTGTCGTGCTCAGCCTGTTTTATGTTTTTGAAGGTATTCCTCAGACATTTTCGGGCAGTGTGGTTGCTACCACCTATGAAGGTATACGTCAGACCATTGCGCTGGGACCGGTTGCCTCGCAGGAAGCCATCAAGATGCTGGGGACCAATGGCGGTGGTTTCTTCAATGTGAATTCTGCCCATCCATTTGAAAATCCTGATGCGCTGACGAATTTCGTTGAGATGATCAGCATTTTTGCCATTGGAGCCGGACTGACCAACATGTTCGGGCGTATGGTTGGCAATGAGCGTCAGGGCTGGGCGATATTCTGGGCCATGGCCGCTCTGTTCCTTGTGGGCGTGACGGCTGTCTACTGGGCCGAAGCGCACGGAAATCCGGCCTTTTCCGCTTTCGGGATCGATCAGTCGCTGGGGAATATGGAGGGCAAGGAAACCCGTTTCGGTGTTGCGGCATCGTCATTGTTTGCCGCTGTCACGACCGATGCGTCCTGCGGTGCCGTCAATGCGATGCATGAGAGTTTTCTGCCGCTGGGTGGTATGGTGCCGCTGATCAACATGATGCTGGGTGAAGTGATCATCGGTGGTGTTGGTGCCGGGCTGTATGGCTTCATCCTGTTCGCCATCATTGCGGTGTTCATGGCGGGTCTCATGGTCGGGCGTACCCCGGAATATCTCGGCAAGAAAATTGAGGCGCGTGAGATCAAGATGACGATGCTGGCAGTGTTGTGTCTGCCGCTTGTGATGCTTGGATTTACGGCTGTTGCAGTGGTGGTCAAACCGGGTCTGGCCGCGTTGTCTGCCACTGGTCCGCATGGCTTTACCGAAGCCCTTTATGCCTACACCTCGGCGGCTGCGAATAACGGAAGTGCCTTTGCAGGTCTGACCGCCAACCCATACTGGAACATCACGCTCGGGATCGGCATGATGATCGGGCGGTTTTTTGTGATCGTGCCCGCTCTGGCCATTGCCGGCTCCATGGCCGCCAAGAAAATCGTTCCCCCTTCATCCGGAACATTTCCGACCGATACCGGCCTGTTCATTGGTCTGGTGGCCGGTGTGATCATCATCGTCGGCGGACTTACTTTCCTGCCAGCTCTCGCTCTGGGGCCGATCGTCGAGCATCTGTCGATGCTCCGCGGCACCTTGTATTGAAAGGCGTTTTTGTCCATGACCTTTCTATCATCCAATGCGCCCGCCGCATCGGAGCGGGTCCATCCGCGCAGCAGACAGCTTCTGCGGGGTGATCTGATACTGCCTGCTATTGTCGACAGCTTTCGCAAGCTTGATCCGCGTGTGATGTGGCACAACCCCGTCATGTTTGTGGTCGAGATTGTCACGCTGCTGACCACTGTTCTTTTGATCAGGGATATCCTCTCCGGCGAAAGGCATGTCGGTTTTGCGGTTCAGATCAATCTCTGGCTCTGGTTTACACTGCTCTTTGCCAATTTTGCTGAAGCTATTGCCGAAGGACGTGGCAAGGCCCAGGCAGACAGTTTGCGTCGTACCAAAACGGATACAATGGCGAAACGCCTGATTGCCGATAGTGACGGACGTTATTCCGCCACTGGCATGTATCAGGGTGCTGCCGCGCCTGAACTGAAAGTCGGGGATGTCGTGCTGGTCGAGGCAGGGGATTTCATCCCCAGTGATGGTGAGGTGATCGAAGGCATTGCCTCGGTCGATGAGTCCGCCATCACCGGTGAATCGGCGCCTGTTATTCGTGAAAGCGGTGGTGATCGTTCCGCGGTGACGGGTGGCACGCGGGTTTTGTCGGACTGGATCATCGTCCGCATTACCTCGGCGCAGGGGGAGACGTTTCTGGATCGCATGATCTCTCTGGTGGAAGGAGCGCAACGTCAGAAAACGCCAAATGAAATTGCGTTGACCATTCTGCTGGCGGGCATGACCCTGATTTTTATTCTGGCTGTTGCGACCATCCCGAGCTTTGCCGCTTATGCAGGCGGCCATATTTCGGTGTTCATTCTGGTGGCATTGTTTGTCACATTGATTCCGACCACCATCGGTGGATTGCTATCCTCCATCGGCATAGCCGGTATGGATCGGCTGATCCGCTTCAATGTGCTGGCCATGTCCGGTCGTGCCGTGGAGGCCGCCGGAGATGTTGATACGCTGCTGCTGGACAAGACCGGTACAATCACCATCGGGGATCGTCAGGCGGCGGCGTTCATTCCGGTTCCCGGTGTGACGGAAGAAGAACTGGCCGATGCGGCGCAGTTGGCTTCTCTGGCCGATGAAACGCCGGAGGGCCGATCCATCGTTGTTCTCGCCAAGGAAAAATTCGCGCTGCGCGGACGGGAGATGCAAACACTGGAGGCCCGTTTTGTGCCGTTCACGGCGCAGACGCGGATGAGCGGGGTCGATATCGGTGGCCGCAGCATCCGCAAGGGGGCGGTTGACAGTGTGCTGGAGGCGGCGACCTCTGATTCATCACGCCAGGCCGTGCGGGACAGCGCCGATGAGATTGCCCGTTCAGGTGGCACGCCGCTGGCGGTGATCGATAGTGGCCGTCTGCTGGGCGTAATCCACCTGAAGGATGTTGTGAAAGGCGGTATTCGCGAACGTTTTGCGGAATTGCGCAGTATGGGCATCCGCACAGTGATGATCACCGGAGATAATCCTCTGACCGCTGCTGCCATTGCGGCAGAGAGCGGTGTGGATGATTTTCTGGCCCAGGCGACACCGGAAGCCAAGCTGGCCCTGATCCGCAAGGAACAGGCGGCAGGCAAGCTGGTGGCCATGTGCGGGGACGGTACCAATGATGCCCCTGCGCTGGCTCAGGCGGATGTCGGCGTGGCCATGAACACGGGCACTGTGGCGGCGCGTGAGGCCGGCAATATGGTTGATCTGGACAGCGATCCAACCAAGTTGATCGAAATCGTCGGAATTGGCAAACAGCTTCTGATGACACGCGGCGCCTTGACGACGTTTTCCATCGCCAATGACGTCGCCAAGTATTTTGCCATTATCCCCGCCATGTTCATCGGCTTTTACCCGCAGCTTGGTGCATTGAACGTGATGCATCTTGGCACTCCGGAAAGTGCGGTTTTGTCAGCAGTGATCTTCAACGCCCTGATTATCGTTGCCCTGATACCGCTGGCCCTGAAAGGCGTTCGTTATCGCCCGGTCGGGGCGGCGTCCTTGCTGCGGCGCAATCTGCTGGTTTACGGGCTGGGTGGAATGGTCGTTCCTTTTATCGGCATCAAGCTGATCGACATGATCGTCGTCAGCCTTGGCCTCGCTTGAGAGCGCGTCATGAGCATCATGCGTCACCTTCGTCCCGCGATCATGGTTTTTCTGTTTCTGTCCCTGATCACGGGTATTGCCTATCCGCTGGCTATCACCGGATTATCTGCGCTGATCATGCCCGGAAAAGCGGGGGGCAGTCTGGTTTACGACCATGGGAAACTGATCGGCTCCCGTCTGATCGGCCAGAATTTCACGCAGCCAGGCTATTTTCATCCGCGCCTGTCGGCAACGATGGGGCCTGATCCGGCCAATGCGGCTGCGACGATATCCGTGCCTTATAATGCGGCGGCCTCGGCTGCCTCCAATCTCGGCCCGACCTCGAAAGTGTTGGTCGATCGTGTTGCGGCTTCTGCGGCGGCACTGAAAGCTGAAAATCCTGAGGCGGTGGCGGCAGGTTTTTCCATTCCGGTCGATCTTGTAACAGGTTCCGGCAGCGGATTGGATCCTGATATTTCTCCGCAGGCGGCGATATTTCAGGTGAAGCGCATTGCACGTGTGCGCAAGCTGCCGGAAGATCGCATTGTCACTCTGGTCAATCAGATGACGGAACAGCCTTTTCTGGGTTGGCTGGGGGAGCCGAGGGTCAATGTCCTGCAACTCAACATGGCTCTGGATACGCTGAAATAAATGCAGGATACCCGCCCGGAACGGCCTGATCCCGATGCCCTGCTGCGTCAGGCGGAAAAAGAAGGGCAGGAAGGTCGTCGCGGGCGGCTGAAGATTTTTCTTGGTGCGGCGCCGGGGGTTGGCAAGACATGTGAGATGCTGACCACCGCGCATCATCTTCTGAGCGAGGGTGTTGATCTCGTCATCGGCGTCGTGGAAACGCATGGCCGTGCCGGTACTGCGGCCTTGGTTGAGGGGTTGGAAATCATTCCCCTCCGCTCCGTTCCATATCGTGACCGCACGATGACCGAGATGGATCTGGATGCAATCCTGAATCGTGCGCCGCAGATGGTGCTGGTGGATGAGCTGGCGCATGGAAACGTACCTGGATCACGTCATCCCAAACGCTGGATGGATGTGGAGGAGCTGATCTCCGCCGGGATCGACGTGCTGACCACTGTCAATATCCAGCATCTGGAAAGTCTCAACGATATTGTTGCCAGCATCACCCGCATCCGTGTGCGGGAAACGGTGCCGGATCGCGTGCTGAGTGAAGCGGATGAGATCGAGCTGGTCGATCTGACACCGAATGATCTGTTACAGCGGATGCGGGATGGTAAAATCTACGCCCCACAGGCGGCCGGCCGGGCGATGCTGCATTATTTCTCGCCCGGCAATCTGACGGCGTTACGGGAGCTGGCCCTGCGGCAGACGGCGCAGCAGGTGGATGCCCAGCTGCTCGATCACATGAAGGCCAATGCCATTTCTGGTCCATGGGCGGCGGGGGAGCGGATCATGGTCTGGCTGACATTGCAGGATCGGGATGCCAGCCTGCTGCGCTATGGCAGGCGGCTGGCCGATCATCTGCATGCGCCATGGATCGTGCTGCATGTCGAGACCGGGCGTGACATCACGGAAGATGCCAGGGCGCGTATGGCAGGCCAGATGCATCTGGCCCGGTCGCTGGGGGCGGAGACCGTCACCATTCCCGGACAGGATGAGGCGCTGGATGCGCTGGCCTATGCCCGGGCACATAATGTGACGCAGATCGTGGCGGCCCACCCGGATGGTCATGCAGGGCGGATGCGCTGGTATCAACGTGTGACGCGCTGGTTCAGCCGTTCGATGACGAACCGCCTGATCAGGGCGGGCGGCAGTTTTCCAATCCATATCGTTGCCCGATCCCGTGGTGATGACCAGGACGTGGTGACACCGTTCGCCCCGGAACCGCGTCAGGCCATGCCCTATATCAGCAGCACGCTGATCATCGGCGTGGCAACCGGGGCTGCCATGCTGCTGCGGCAGATTCTGGAAGTCGGCAATGTATCACTGACATTTCTGACCGCCATTCTGTGGGTGGCGGTGGCGTATGGTTTATGGCCTTCCCTGTGGGCATCCTTGCTGGGGATGCTGTGTTTCAATTTCTTTTTCCTGCCCCCGCTTTACACCTTGACCATTGCCGCGCCGGAGAACGTGGTGGCGATGTTCTTTTTTCTGACCACTGCCCTGATCGCCAGCCATTTAGGGGCAAGGGTCCGTAATCAGGCGGTGGTGGCGCGTCATCGGGCGGATATCACGCAGTCGCTTTATCAGTTCAGCCGTCGTCTGTCGGGTATTGTCACGCTGGAGGATCTGCTGTGGACGGCGTGCCATCAGATTGCCACCGCGCTGGAACGCAATGCCGTGATCCTGATGCCGGAGGGCGACCGGCTGATCCTGCGTGCATCCTATACCCCGGATGAACAGATTGATGCCGATGATCTGGCGGCGGCAAGCTGGGCCTGGAAAAACGATCGTATGGCTGGTCGTGGCTCCGATACCTTGCCGGGCGTGGGCTGGCTGTTCATCCCGCTGCGCACCGGTCGCGGGCCGGTCGCGGTGATCGGTCTGGACGCCCATGCCGAGGACCATCTGTTGTATCCCGAGCAGCAACAGCTTCTGGATGCTCTGGGAGATCAGACGGCGCTGGCGATCGAGCGGATCGGTCTGGCGAAAGATCTGGATGAGGCACGCCTCACTGCGGAGACGGAAAAACTGCGTGGTGCGTTGCTGACCTCGCTCTCGCATGATCTGCGCACGCCGCTGGCTTCCATTTTGGGGGCGGCCTCCAGCCTGCACGATTATGATGCGCTGCTGACGGATCAGGACCGGCGGGAATTGCTGCTGACCATTCGTGAGGAGGCTGAGCGGCTGAATCGCTTTGTGGCGAATCTGCTCGACATGATCCGGCTGGAGGCTGGGGCGTTGCAACCAAAACGGGAGCGGGTGGATATTGCGGAGGTGGCGGCCAGCGCTTTGTCCCGTGCAGCCCGCATCCTGTCGGATCATCCGGTGCGGCTGGACGTCGCGCCCGACCTGCCCATGCCCCTGTTGGATGATGTTTTGCTGGAGCAGGTTCTGTTCAATCTGCTTGATAACGCGGCCAAATACACGCCGTCGGGCACGCCGATCAGCATCATGATCGGGCATGGCGCTGGCGTTCTGACGATTCGGGTGCTGGATGAAGGAGCAGGTCTGGCCACGCAGGATACGGAGAGCGTGTTTGAGAAATTCACGCGCTTCCGTTCGGCTGATCGTTCCCGCCCCGGTACCGGGCTGGGGCTTGCCATTGCGCGGGGTTTCATCGAAGCCATGGGGGGCGTGATCGAGGCCCGCAATCGCAGTGACCGCTCCGGCGCTGAATTCATGATTACCTTTCCAATGGAGGCGGAGAACAGATGAGCGACCCCTGCGTGCTGATCGTGGATGACGAGCCGGCCATTCGTCGTTTGCTGCGCACCACGCTGGGAACACAGTCATGGCGGATCACGGAGGCCGCCAGCGGTGCTGTGGCAATGCAGGTTTTGGCCGAACAAAAACCTGATCTCGTGCTGCTTGATCTCGGTCTGCCGGATATGGATGGGTTGGAAGTGCTGCGGCAGATCAGGAAAACGGCTCCTACTCTGCCGGTGGTGATCCTCTCGGCGCGGGATAACGAACGCGGCAAGGTGGCGGCGTTCGAAATGGGGGCTGATGATTACGTCACCAAGCCGTTCGGCATGGCGGAGCTGGTGGCCCGCCTGCGGACGGCGTTGCGCCATTCCCTGCAAACGGAAGGCACCGTGCCGGTGTTCGTCTCCGGCGATTTATCGGTCGATCTGGTGCGCCGCCATGTTTTCAAGGGTGGGGAGGAGGTCAAACTCTCCCCGCGTGAATGGGATATTCTGCGGATGCTGGTGCAGCATGCCGGAAAAGTGCTGACCCATCAGCATATCATGTCCAGATTATGGGGCGCGCAGGGCGATGTACAGCAACTGCGCGTCTATATCCGGCAGATCAGGCAGAAACTGGAAGCCAACCCCGAACAGCCCCGCCATATCGTGACTGAGACCGGTATCGGCTATCGTTTGATAGAGGAGGATGGTGCGGACCGGTAAAGCCATCCATCCTCTTTGGTGTATGGTTTCTGCGGTGGTTGTTCTGACCCGTGACAAAATATACGGCTCCTTCTGTTCCCCCTGACAATGCTTTGCCGTCTGCGGGGCCGCCCCGGACGGTCATTCATGGATCGCGGACCGGTCCGTTGCTGGCTGTCATACTGTGTGTCCTGCTGTGGAGCCTGATCGGAACCGTCTCGAAGGTCACGCAGGCGCAGATCGATTTTTATCAGATGATGAGCTGGTCCAACCTGCTGTCATTGCTGGCCGTGCTGGCGGTGCATCGTCTGAGTGGCCGTGCCTGGCGCAATCTGTTGCCGAAACGTGCGGATACCAGCCGGCTCAGGTTGCTGATGCTGCCTGCGCTGCTTGGTATACTCGACTGTTTCTTCTATCTGGCGGTCTATTACGGCTACGGCCATGCTAACGGGGTGGCGGTGCTGGTCACACAATCGAGCTGGCCGCTGATGATCGTCCTGCTCGGCATGGCCGCGTTCGGCGAGCGGATGAGTCTCCGGCGCTGGGTGGGAATGGCGCTGGGTTTTGCGGCTCTGCTGGTCACAGCTTCTGCCGCAGGGCATGCCGTGTTGCCAGCGGGGTCAGAGACGGATGCAAGCACGGCAGGAGCCGGTTTCGCTACACTGTGCGTCGTGCTGTTGGGGGCGTTCAGCTTTACGCTTTTTTCGGTGTTGTCCCGTTTTCTGCGGCTGGATGCGTTTGCCGGCACGGTCTGGGTTTTTCTGTTCTCGCTTGTATGTTCGCTGGTGCCGCTGGTCCTGTTCAGCCAGTTGAGTCTGCCACCCCGCTCGGCATGGCCAGCCTTGCTGCTGAACGGAGTATTGATCAACGGGGTCTCTTACATCCTGTGGATCTACGCGATGTCATCAGCCCATGCTGCCCGGCTGACCGCGTTGGCTTTTGCAGCGCCTGCTTTATCGACGATATGGCTGGTGGTGTTTCTGCATGAGCCGCTGATCCCTGCCTATCTGCTGGGGCTGGGCATGGCGCTGGCTGGTGGCATGCTATGCCTGTCCGGTTCGGATGCGGGGCATGCCTGACGATATAATCCGGTGATGTCGGAGAGAAATGGTGCCGACACTCGGAATTGAACCGAGGACCTACTGATTACGAATCAGTTGCTCTACCCCTGAGCTATGTCGGCACAAGGCATACGAACCAGAGACCCTGTGACGGGTCATATGTATCCCTGAGCGGCGCCGATATACAGAAAGCCAGGGCAGGCGGCAAGAGAAGAAGCCGCCTTATATCATGCATCCTGAGCGGGAAAGATCAGTTTGTGTTCTCTGCGACCGGGGCGGGCGGCAGAATGGCCAGGACCGTTTCGGCAGGGCGGCAGAGTTTGACGCCCAGTGGCGTATCGACGATGGGCCGGTTGAGCAGGGCGGGTTCCGCCAGAATGGCGGTCAGAATCTCCTCCTCCGACAGATTGGGGCGGTCGAGGCCGGATTGTTCATAGGCCGGCCCTTTGCGACGCAACAGATCCTGCGCGGAGCCGTTCATACGATGCAGCAATCCGCTGAGCTTGGGGCGGGTCAGCGGTGTTTTCATATACTCGATAATGACCGGTTTATGTCCTGCTTCCTCGATCAGGGCCAGAACCGCACGGGACGTACCGCAGCCCGGATTGTGGTAGATCGTCACTGTCATCGCCTGTCCCTCTCCATCATTGTGGCCCGGATGGTTGCCCCGGATGGTTGCAGTGGCAGGATCGTCAGTCTTTGCAACCATATATGCCCGGAACCCTTATAGAACACCTGACAGGAACACGCTAAAGACCGGTGAACGGCATTCAGTGAAAGGCGTCCACGACCCGCATGGTTCATGCCGATCAGCAAGACTCGCAGCCTGACGGAGCGTCAGACGCTGCCCGTTCCCGGACTGCCTCTTCCATCGTGGTGCACCGTCATGCGCTGGAATGCCCCGGCTGTGGCGCGTTTTACCGCCAGCCACCGCGATCGCAGCTGGAAGTGCACTGCACCCGCTGTCACACCGTGCTGCGCCGCACGACACGCTCGCCTGAACGGGATACGGTGGCGCTGGCCGGGACCGGGCTGGCGCTGTTCATTCTGGTTGGTCTGATGCCGTATATTATCTTCGATATGCGGGGCCGGGAAAATGTCGGCACCATGCTGGGTGGTGCACTGGCGTTCTGGGAATATGGTCTGTGGGGGCTGGGGCTGATCGTGATGTTCACCACCCTGATTGCGCCGTTTCTCCGTCTTTTCGGGCTGTTGGCGGCCATTACGGCACCGCGTATGCGCAAGGCCCCGCGGGAGTTGTATATTCTGCTGCGCGTCGCCCAATGGGTCCGGCCATGGTCGATGATCGAGGTTTTCATGCTCGGCATGCTGGTCGCCTATTCCCGTCTGGAGGCGCTGGCGCATGTGCAGTTCGGGGTGGCTCTGTACGCTCTGGGCGGCCTGATGCTGGTGATGGCGGCGATGGATTGGGCGCTTGATCCCCGTGATGCCTGGAACAAGCTGGAAGCGCGTGGCCTTGTCGCTGATCCTGTACTGATGGGGGAGGCCCGCCGCAGCGCTGCCACAAGACGCTTTGACGCGCGGAACGCCGTCAGCTGCCATGGTTGCGGGCTGGTGGTGGAGGGGGCGGATCATGGGGCCTCCTGCCCACGCTGCGGCAGTTTTCTGCATCGCCGGAAACCTGACAGTCTTACCAGAACGATCGCGTTGGTGGCGGCCGCGGCGCTTTTATATATCCCGGCCAATATCTATCCGGTGATGATCATCACTTCATTGGGCGATACCTCTCCTCACACGATTGTCGGTGGCGTGAAGGAGCTGATCGAGGCAGATATGTGGCCGCTGGCGGCGCTGGTGTTTTTTGCCAGCGTCATGGTGCCGGTGCTGAAAGTAATCGGGCTGGTCTGGATGATCCTGCGGGTGCGCAAACCCAGTATGGAGGGGGTAAAAGCACGTACCAGGATTTTTCACGTGATCGAAATGATTGGCCGCTGGTCGATGATTGATGTCTTTGTAGTGACGATTTTGATCGCACTGGTGCATATGGGATTCATTGCAACTATTCAGCCCGGTCCGGGGGCTTTGGCTTTTGCCGGTGTGGTGATCATAACGATGCTGGCGGCGGAGACTTTCGACCCGCGCCTGATGTGGGATGCAGCGATTGACCGGCAACGGAACACAAGGCGTTCCCGTGATCAGGCTTTTGATGAGGTTCCTGACAGAGTCAGGCTGGCATCATCCTCCCGTGTTTCCGTGCAAGGCGGTCTGTCCCGATGAGCAATAACGAACGGCCGTCTGTGTCTCCCGAGGATGATGACGGGCTGGATTATCCGCAGGGTCTGCCGCGCCGTCGCTTTTCCCTGATCTGGCTGGTGCCAATTCTGGCGGCGATCTGCGTGATCTGGATCGGGTACCGCACCATCAGTCAGGAAGGGCCGACCATCACCCTGACTTTCCAGACCGGTGAGGGGCTGGTCGCGGGCCAGACCAAGGTGCGGCACAAGGCGGTCGATCTTGGCACGGTCCAGTCGATCAATCTGAGCAGTGACATGTCTCATGTCGTGGTCACGATCGCCATGCGGCAGGAGGCGGAGAACGTTCTGACCGATCATGCCCGTTTCTGGGTGGTGCGCCCGCGTCTCTCGGCAGGCGATATCTCGGGGCTGGAGACCATTGTTTCGGGGGCCTTTATCGAACTCGATCCGGGCCGGCCGGGCGGGAATTATCGTTACCAATTCAAGGGACTTGAGGCTCCCCCGGCGGTGCGGTCGGATGAGCCGGGCAAGACTTTTACGCTGAAGGCGTTCAAGGTCGGGCAGATCGGCACCGGCGCCCCGGTTTTTTTCCGTGACCGGCCCGTGGGAGAGGTTCTGAGTCTGGATGTGGGCAAACCCGGTGAATCGGGGACCATGACCATCTTCATCCGTGCTCCGTTTGATAAATATGTGCATGAAGGCTCCTTCTTCTGGAGTGCTTCAGGCATGAGCGTTTCCACCTCCGGGGGAGATTTCCGGCTGGAAATTGAAAGCCTTCAGGCCCTTCTATCCGGCGCGGTTGCGTTTGATACGCCCAATGAGGCGCTGGAAACCCCGGAAGCCACCGACAAAACCAATTTCTTCCTGTTCCGTGACCGGGATACCGCTGCTGCCTCCCATTATCATGAGCAACTGAAATTCGTGACCTATCTCAAGGGCGATCTCGGTGGGCTGGACAAGTATGCTCCGGTGCTGATGTACGGCATCCGTGTCGGCTTTGTGACCGATGTTCATCTCGGGTTCGACAGCAAATCGAATATGGTCATTGTGCCGGTTCATTTTGTTGTCCAGCCCGAGCGGCTCAAAATAAAGGGACCGCCTGTTTCCAAGGAGGAGAGCGAGGCGCGGCTGGCGGCACTGGTCAGGCGCGGCCTGCGCGCCAAACTGGCGACGACAAGCTATATCACGGGCGCGCAGGCGATCGAGCTGGTGATGGATGAAAACGGTCAGGATAGCGTGCTGACGCACGAAGGCGATGCAGTCGTGCTGCAACAGGCCACCGGGACGGATTTAGCCGGGCTGACAGCCTCTTTCGGGGCTATTGCTGCCAAGTTGAACGCTATTCCTTTCGCAGAGATCGGTGCCAATCTGAACCAGACTCTGGAAGGGGTGGCCGCCATCGCCAAAGGGGAGCAGCTTCGTAACACGCTGCGCGATGTATCCAAAACAATGGCCAGCGTGCGGGAACTGGCGGACAATGCCAATAAGGGCGCGACCCCTTTGCTGCGCCGCCTGCCTAAAATCAGTCAGGATCTGCAGGCAACATTGAGCCGGGCGAATACGCTGGTCGGCTCTATGGATAACGGGTACGGGGCGAATTCCCATTTCAACCGGGAGCTGGATCGCCTGATGGCCCAGCTGAACGATACGGCCCGTTCCATCCGGATTCTGGCCGATCTGCTGGACCGTCACCCGGAGGCCCTGATTCTCGGTCGTGCCAGAGCAGGAGAGCACTGATCATGGTATTCAAGCAACCGGCCATGATCAGGTCTGGCCATGCCTGTGCAGGCGCTGTGAAACGCCGCGCCGTGCTGGGCGGTCTGGCCGCCGGGCTGGCGGGGTTGAGTGGTTGTGCGTCACCCGATCCGCAGCTTTTCACACTGGCGACCATGCCGCCCGCCCGTGTCTATCAGGGTAACTGGTTGGTGGAACTGCGCCGGGTTGGCCTGCCGGCCTATCTGGATCGGCCTGAAATCGTGCGATCAAGCGATGGGTACAGGGTGTTTCTGGCCTCCAACCAGCGTTGGGCGGAGCCTCTGACCGATATGGTGGACCGGGTTTTACGACAGGATTTGTCGCTGCGTCTGCCGGGATCGACGGTATTTTCGGAATCGGGGGCTATTTCCGCCGATCCGACCGTCATTGTTGAAGCCGATCTGCAGCGTTTTGAATCTCCCGGCGATGGCTCTGTGCTGCTGTTGGCGCAATTCGCGATCCGTTCCTCCCGCTCTCATACTGCCTTGATGGCCCAGCCAGTGCGGATCAGCCATCCGATATCAGGTGGAGGATCAGCGACTGATACAGCTTCCCTGGTCGCAGCCCTGAGTGCGGCGTTGGCAGAGATGGCCGATGCCATGGCCGCCGCGGTGGCCCGCACCGCCCCTGACCTGCCCCGGCTGGATGGATGAAGAAGCGGATGCGGGATGACGGGTCAAAGCGACTGGATACTCTCTCGTCCTGATTCTGTCTCAAGATCGCTCAGGGCGCGCTGCATCAGCACGACATCCAGTGTGCGCCCCAGCTTCACCCCGACCTCCCGCAGGCGTCCGACTGATTTGAAGCCCAGCGTGGCATGGACGCCGATCGAGCCAATATTCTCCGCATCCCCGATCAGCGCGACCATCTGTTTGAAACCGGCCCGGGCGCTTTCATGAAGCAGCAGGGTCAGGAGTGCCTTGCCAACGCCCTGTCCCCGTACATCCTCACGCACGTAAACACTGTCCTCGGCGCAGTAGCGGTAGGCGGAGCGGTCCCGGAATTGTGCTGCATAGGCATAGCCGATGATACCGGTGCGGTCTTCAGCGACGATAAATGGCCAGCCTCGGCTCTTGATGGTGTGGATCAGGCGCTCCATCTGCTCCACTGCCGGGGGTGTTTCCTCAAAGGTTCCTGTTCCATGGAGCACGTGATGGGCGTAAATGCTTTGGATGAAGGCACTGTCCTCAGGCTGCGCCGGGCGGAAAACGGGAGGGCGGTATGTCATGATGAACGATCTTGATGTTATCGGGGTGTATTATTGAAATTTCAGAGTAGTGGTCATCGTGTCATTGTAAACCATGAGTTGTTTTGTAGTGACTTGTATGATCATGGCATGTTATAGATCAGTCACGATATTGTAACATCAAGAACGGTATTTTTATTTTAGCCCTAAGCCAAGCTGGCACTGATATCTAATCTGGATAATATGTACCTCATCGTGCCATGTGATGAGGCTGATTTCGCTTAAAGGATACGCTTTTGCAGAATAACAGCGATGCTTTGCCCTCCTCAGCGCAGGGACCGCAACGGGAAGCGGCTCTTGTCGATGTCGAGAACGAAGCCCTGCCGCCGGCGGTCGAAGCCCGTCTGGCTGCGGTTGAGGAAGCTGGCCGTTTCCATGGCATCACTCTGGATCGGGGCCTGCTGCGTATCATCAGCGGAGAAACGCCTTCGGCGGCGATGCTCGGGCAATGGGCCAAGGATTGCGGCCTGTCAGCGCGGGGGGTGCGGCTGAGCTGGGGGCAGCTCATGAAAATGAAGGGTACAAGCCCTCTGGTCATGCTGTTCAAGGATGGCGGGGCCGGGCTGATGGTGGGGGTCGATCCCCAGCGCAAGATCGTCTTCATGAAAGACCCCCTGGCCCCCCGCAGCGATGATCCGATTGCTATTGATGAACTGCGTCTGTCGCAGGCATGGGATGGCGATACGCTGCTGATCCGCTCCCAGCGTGGTGTGGCAGAGGAAGATGCACCGTTCAATTTCAGCTGGCTGCTGGGGATGGTTCTCAAGGAAAAGCGCAATCTGGTGGATATCGGGGTGGCATCGATCACCCTCAGCGTGCTGACCATCATCCCGCCCATGCTGGTGATGACCGTTATCGACAAGGTCATTGCCCATCAGAGCATGTCCACCCTGTTGCTGGTGTCCCTGATCCTGCTGGTCTGTGTCGTGTTCGAGACTGTGCTGGGTTATACGAGGCGTGAGATCACCCAAATCGTGGCGGCACGGCTGGATGCCAAACTGGCCTTGCATATTTTCAACCGTCTGCTGGTGCTGCCCCTGGAATATTTCGAGCAGCACCCTGCCGGTGAGACCACTCAGCGCCTGTATCAGGTGTTCCGCATCCGGGACTTTATGACCGGCAAGCTGCTTCAGACATTTCTTGATTTCTTTACCCTGATTGTCCTGCTGCCTTTCCTGTTTTACCTCAGCGCGACCCTGACCTGGATGGTCATTGGCATCTCGGTGCTGATTACCCTGACCATTGTCACTTTCCTCAATCCGATGCGGCGCGCAGTCGGTAAGGTTGTGCTGGCGGAAATTGCCAAAAATACTGTCATGGTGGAAACCGTGCACGGAATCCGTACGGTCAAGTCAATGGGGCTGGAGCCCCAGCAGAAGGAAGCCTGGGACGTGCGGGCCGCGATTTCGGCGCGGGCGAGGCTTGCAGCCGGGCGGTTGTCCAACTGGCCGAATACCATTGTCACGCCGCTGGAGCGGTTCATTGACCGGGGTGTGCTGCTGATTGGTGCCTATCTTGCGCTGACCCACCCTGACAGCGGCGTAGCAGTTGGTTCGCTGGTAGCCTTCATGATGCTGGGTGGACGCGTGGCTGCGCCATTGGTGGGCATGGCGCGTCTGCTGGAAGATTTCGAGGAGGTGCGGACGTCCGTTGGTGAGGTGGGCGCCGTGCTTAATAACCCGAATGAAAGCAATGCCCTTCAGAATGGTCTGCGCCCCAAATTTGCCGGTGCCATCAGCTTCGACAATGTGCAGTTCACTTATCCCGGTTCCAAGGCGCCTGCTCTGTGTGGGGTAACATTCAGTGTCCCGGCAGGAACCATGCTCGGGCTGGTGGGGCGTAGCGGCTCGGGCAAGTCCACGATCACCAGATTGTTGCAGGGGATCAACCGGGACTATGAAGGCTACGTGAAAATTGACGGATCCGATCTGCGGGAAATCAATCTGCATCATCTGCGTCGCAGTTTCGGTGTGGTGTTGCAGGATAATTTCCTGTTCCGTGGCACGATCCGCGAAAATATCATCGCCGGACGGCCCGGCCTGACGCTGGAGGATGTGGTGAGAGCCGCGCGGCTGGCAGGGGCCGAGGAATTCATTGAACGGATGCCGCAGGGCTATGAAACCTTCATTCAGGAAGGCTCCGCCAACCTGTCCGGTGGCCAGCGTCAGCGTCTGGCCATTGCCCGCGCCCTGATTTCAGATCCGCGTCTGATGATTCTGGATGAAGCCACCAGCGCGCTGGATCCGGAAAGTGAGGCGCTGGTCAATGCCAATCTGGTACGTATCGGCAAGGGACGTACCATGGTGATCGTTTCCCACCGTCTGGCATCCCTGACAGAGTGCGATCTGATCGTGGTGATGGATCAGGGCCGGGTCGAGGATATGGCGCCGCATGCGGTGCTGCTGGAACGGTGCACCATTTATCGTCAGCTGTGGAACCAGCAGAACCGTCATATGGAAGCGGCGCAGAAGCAGGGTCCGGTTGCGTCCATGCTCGCGCAGGGCGACTGAAACGACAGAAATCAGGCAGGATCCTGTGATTCTGCCTGTCACAGGCTGCCTTCTACTGCGTGAAGGCATCTCAGTCTCAGGGCGGCATTCACTGCGAAAAACAAGGCAGTGGCACCGTTTGAATGCTTAAGGGAGCAGGCCAATGGCCAGCAAACAGCTTAAATTGGCGCAGGCCAAGGATACGGCGGAGCTTCTGGAGTTTGAATCTCCCAGCGCTGCCGTCATTGCCACGCCGGTTTTGCCCACAGCCCGTCATAACACCCTGATCGTGTTCGGGCTGGTCACATCCCTGCTGCTGGCAGCGGGGCTGGTGCCGGTCGACAAGGTGGTGACTGCCCGTGGCAAGGTGATTTCCAGGGTTCCTATCCAGGTTGTGCAGCCTCTTGATACGGCCATCGTCCGTTCGATCAATGTGACGGAAGGGCAGGTGGTGCATAAAGGGGAGCTTCTGGCTCAACTCGATCCGACCTTTGCCAGTGCGGATATGGGGCAACTGCGTGACCAGGTGCGCAGTCTGGAGGCAGAACTGGCGCGGCTGCACGCGGAGGCTGACGGCAAGCCCTATATTGCCCAGGCGGATAATCCGGACAGCAGGTTGCAGGCTGCGATCTACGAACAGCGTCAGGCCGAGCGGAAATTCAAGATCGAGAATTACAACCAGAAAATCAGCGGTTTGCAGAATACGGTCGCCAAAAGCCTGGCGGAGGCGAATTACTACCGCCAACGTCTGGCGATTGCGGCGAATGTAGAGAGCATGCGGCATGAGCTGGAGCGATTGCAGGTTGGCAGCAAGCTGAATTCACTGGCGGCGGTTGATAACCGCCTTGAGATGTCCCGTGATCTGGCCACTGCGACCTCCACCGCGGAAACCGCCCGCCGTGACCTGCAGGCGCTGGTGGCGGAGAGGGACGGTTTCATCAAGGAATGGGATGCCAAGATCGGTCAGGATATTCAGGATGAAGGCCGCAAATATAGCGAGCAGAGCGAAAACCTGAAAAAGGCCCAGCTGCGTCACAAACTGGTCGAATTGAAGGCCAGCAGTGATGCCGTGATCCAGAGTATTGCCAAGGTATCGGTGGGGTCGGTTCTTCAGTCGGGTGCCCAGTTTATCACCATTGTCCCGCTGGATGCTCCTCTGGAAGTTGAGGCTGATGTGCCGGGCGAGGATGCCGGTTTCGTGCATGTTGGCGATACGGTGACGGTCAAATTCGATACGTTCCCGTTTACGCAATATGGCGGAGCCCAGGGAATGGTCCGGGTGATGAGCCCGGACAGCTACAGCCAGAACGATGCGCGGGATGGACAGCTGAAAGAGACCCAGCAATCCTCAATGGCAGCAGAGAGGACCTTCTACAAGGCGCGGGTAACGATTGATAAGGTCACGTTGCACGACACGCCGGACGGATTTCACATTGTTCCGGGCATGCCTGTCACGGCTGACATCAAGGTCGGGCAGCGTACGATCCTTAAATATCTTCTGGGCAGGGTCTTGCCGGCGTTTTCAGAAGGCATGCGGGAGCCCTGATCCGTAACTGATCAATAACGGGGATCATGATCAGAGGGGTATGATGCAGCTGTGGCACGTCTGATAAACCGGGTCACCGGTCTGTTTTCTCCTGCTGCCAGAATGCAGGAGGCAACTGCGTTTGCGGAAGCAGGAGAGTGGCCCAAAGCATTTCCGCTTTTTGCCAAAGTGGCCGAAAAAGGTGTGGCCGAAGCGCAATATCGGGTTGGGCGTTGCTATCTGGAGGCTGCAGGCGTTCCTTTCAGTCCCCGGGAAGGGGAACGTTGGCTGGAAAGGGCTGCCAGCCAGGGCTTCGTGGAAGCGCAGACCCTGCTGGCAACCTTGTATCTGCGTGGCGTCGGGGAGCAGGGGGAACCAGCCAGCGCCGATCCTGCAAAGGCTGCCTCGGAAGATGTGCTGGGTGGGGTGGAAGCCTCTCTGGAGGCGCGATCCGGGGGAGCAGGAACAGTTGCCTCCCGTGCCGGATCAGGTCTGTTTACCTCTGCTTCCACGATTCAGGCCGATCCGCTCAAGGCGCTGGCCTGGGCGAGCAAGGCTGCGGAAGCCGGTTCCTCTGACGGGCAGGCGCTGGTCGGATATATTCTGACGACGGGCCCGGAATCTGTGCGTGATCTGGAACAGGCGCTGGTATGGTACCAGAAAGCAGCTGCTTCAGGCTGTCCGCAGGGGGCGCTGGGAGTGGGATTGGCCCTGCTCAAGGATGCAGTGACGCCGGAAGCCACTCAGGCAGCAGCCGAGCAGTTGCAGGTGGCAGCCAATGGTGGGCTGCCGACGGCGCTCTATCTGCTGGGAGTGATGCATGAGCGTGCCGCCGGTGTGCCGCATGATCTGGCAGCAGCCGCCGGCTACTACAAGGCGGCCGCAGAGAAAGGACTGGTTTCCGCCCAGGCGCGCTGGGGTCTGGCGCTGCTGGAGGGACGAGGCGTCAAGCGTAATCTGCTGGAAGGTGAATCATGGCTGCGTCGTGCGGCCCTTCAGGGTGATGCCGAAGCGGCGGCATTGGTTGGCGACCTTTACGCGCGGGGTGGTGATGTCCCGCCTAATTATGCCGAGGCGGCCCTGTGGTTTCGCCGCGCTTCCGATGCGGGGCACAGCAAGGCGGCCCGCACGCTGGGTCTGATGTGTCTGACGGGGGCCGGGATGAGCCGGGATCCGGAGGAAGCGGCTCGCTGGTTCCGTATTTCGGCCGAGCGTGGCGATCAGGAAGCCGTGTCCGACCTTGCCAGTCTGGTTCAGGCCGGGCTGGCTGCGGAAGAAGAGAGCATCAGAACCCGCAAGATTTTTGAACAGGCTGCTGCGAACGGTGATCTGGTAGCGGCTTTCAATTTCGGCGTCTGCCTTGCTGAAGGGGTGGGAATCGAGAAAGACGAGCGCAGCGCCGCTCAATGGCTGCGCAAGGCGGCGGATGGGGTGGTGAATGCCCAGTACTGGTATGGGCGTATGTTGCTGGAAGGGCGGGGTCTCGATGTAGATGCCGAGGCCGGGCGTTCCTGGATCGAACGGGCTGCCTCTACCGGCATGGTGGAGGCCGAAGTTGCGTTTGCAGAACTGCTGGTGACCGGGCGCGGTGGTCCGAAGGACCATCCGGAGGCGCTGGTCTATTTCGAGCGTGCCGCCGGGCGGGGCCATATCGGCGCCATGTTCGCGATCGGTGCGATGATGGGCGGTGGCCACGAAGTGCCGACGGATCGGGAGAAGGCCATCATCTGGTATCGTGCGGCGGCAGAGCGCGGCCATGCTCATGCGCAGCTGATGCTGGGTCGGTTTCTGGCGCGGGGACTGGCCGGAGAAAAGGACGAGCTGCAGGGGCGCTTCTGGTTGGAAAAGGCCCTTTCTCAGGGACTGACGGAAGCACAGGGCGATCTTCAGGCATTGCCGCCGGAGATTCTGACGATGCCATATCCTCATGAGACGGGCAGAGCGGACAATGCTGCCGAACAGCCTGCCCCACAATTGCCAGAGCATGAGCCGTCTTCAGGTCAGAACCCGGCTCTGACGGATCATTCATAAACATGCATGATATGCTGCAGGGTGCGATATGGCACTAGGCAGTGCCGCCGTTTCAGCTGAACGGCAGAGGCTGCGGGAATATTGGCGGCAGCTGGCTGAAGAGGCCTACCGGTCTGGCGAACATGCCATGGAGCAGGGGCAGTGGCAGGAAGCCGCTTTCTGGCTGTCCCGGGCCACGCGTCTGTCTCCGCGTCAGGACACGATCCGGCTGTTATCGGCGCTTCTGAAGCTGCGGCGGGGTGATCCGACCGCAAAGGCCGATTTTGAAACACTTGCACGACAGTATGAAACGACCGAAATCCTCTCCGGTCTGGCGACTATGCAGGTGCTGGGCGGTGATCTGACGCAGGCTGCCGTCACCGTTCAACGACTTCTCTCACGTATCCGGCATGATGTCTGGCCGATAGCACATGAATTGCTGATGACGGTGAGCAGGGCAGCAGGACTGACCGGATGGTGCCGTCTGTCAGCCAAGGGGCAGGTTCATGCCTATGAGGTCGGGACCGGTGATGCAGACCCTGCCAGCCTCAGTTTCATCCTTGATGGGATAAGGCTGGAAACAGCGCCTTCCATGCAGACGTTGGTGGCGGGTCATTTTCTGGATGTGCGCAGCGGGAACCGGCCTTTGCTGGGATCGCCGTTTGATCTTGTGGCGATGTATCGCGTGCAGGGCTGGATCGACTGGAATAAAGACGGGGATGTGCAGGGCTGGGCCTGGCATCCGGGCTGCCCTGATGCTGATCCGCTGCTGTCGGTCATCTCCGCTGACGGGCACTCGTACGGTCCGTTCACGGCCCATGAACCGGCGGAGAAAGTGGGTCTCGATACACCTTTTGCCCGCCCCCGGCGCATTCATGTGCCGCTGGGTATATGGGATGGCACCGGGCTGGTCTCGGTTCGCGATGTGCGGGGCAATGATCTTTTGGGCAGTCCGCTTGATCCGCATCTGGTCCCTTTGCTGAAATTGCAGCAGCAGGGCGATGGAGCGGCTTTTGCCCCCGCGATCAGGCCGGTGCGTGCTCTGGCCCGTGCATTACCGGTTTCTGCACCGGCCCTTCCCTGTCCTGCGGACACACTGCCGGAGATGAAGCCCCTGGTCCCGTTGCGCTGCGGGCCTGTAGCGGAGAGCCTGTCGACCGCCTCCCCTGTTGAGACAGGGCGGCCTGTCTCCATCGTGATACCGGTTTATGGTGGCGGAGCCGTGGTGCGTGCCTGTCTGGAGTCTGTGCTCGACACGGTCCCTGGCTCGACCGAGATCATCATTGTGAATGATGCCGGTTACGATGCCGCACTTCTGGAGCATTTGCAGGCTCTTGCCGGGCAGGGGCGTATCAGTCTGCTGCATCAGGCCCGCAATCGGGGATTTCCATCCACAGTCAATCTTGGCATGCGGGCGACTGGGGCCGGGCGGGACGTGGTGTTGCTGAACAGTGATACGCTGGTGCCGAAAGGCTGGCTGGATCGGTTACAGAAAGCCGCCTGTGCGGCAGCGGATATCGGGACGGCAACGCCTTTTTCGAACGATGCCTCAATCCTGAGCTATCCGCAGGAGGAGGGGCGCTGGCCTCTGCCTGATCGTGCTGAAACAGAGCAGTTCGCCCTGTTTGCTCGTCAGGCCAACAAGGACCGGGTGATTGATATTCCGGTTGCGGTCGGGTTCTGCATGTATATCCGCCGGGACTGCCTCGATGAGGTCGGTGTTTTCCGGGATGATGTCTTTGCGCAGGGTTATGGCGAGGAGAATGATTTCTGCCTGCGTGCCCGTGCTTTGGGCTGGCGTCATGTGGTGGCAACGGGTGCTTTCGTCGCGCATGTAGGGGGCGGCAGCTTCGGAGAGGGCCGGTCGCGTCTGGCAGCCCGCAATGAATCGATCCTCTCCGCGCTGCATCCGGGCTATCACGACATGGTGGCGGCCTGGCGTGCCCGCAACCCGCTGCATGCCAGCCGCCGGGCGATGGATGTTCTGCGTTTCCGGGCAGCTCTGCCTGACAGGCCTGCGGTCCTGATGATCACCCATGATCGGGGCGGAGGGGTGCAGCGACAGATTGAGACCCGGATGGCTCTTTTCCATCAGGCAGGCCGCAATGTTATCGTCCTGCGTCCGGTCATGATTGAGGAGACAGCCTCTTATGAGGGTTGGACCGTGCTCGACACCGGGTTTGCCGATCACTATCCCCATTTGCGGCATCGTATGCCCCGGGACAGGCCTGCATTGCTGCGGCTGTTGCGCCAGATCAAGGTGGAGCGGGTGGAACTGCACCATCTGCTTGGCCATGACCACGCCGTGGCCGGTCTGGCTGCAGCTCTGGGTGTGCCGCAGGATATGCACGTGCATGATTATGCCGCGTTTTGCCCCCGCATCGCCCTGATGAGTCCGGCCCGGCGCTATTGCGGGGAGCCTGAGATCGATCAGTGTGAACGTTGCATCGCCGAGGGAGGCAGTCATCTGGAGGAGTCAATCAGTGTTGCAGCCCTGCGCCGCCGCTCGCAGCGCGATCTGATGGAGGCTGCGCAGGTCATCACCCCCTCACAGGATGTGGCACGGCGCATGCGGCGCCATTTCCCGGCTCTGCATCCCATCATTGTGCCATGGGAAGAGGGGGCTGATGTCGTGGCCATGACCTCGGGAGCCATGACCTCTGCAATGGATAATGATATGGCGGCATGGGGTTCGCTGGCGGATCATGTTTGCGTGATCTGTGTTATCGGCGCGATCGGTGCTGAAAAAGGTTTTGATTGTCTGCTGGAGGCCGCAAGGGATGCGGCAGCGCGTTCCCTCCCGCTTCGTTTCGTTCTGGTCGGGCATAGTGTTGATGATCCCGCCCTGCTTGAGACAGGTTATGTCCGAATCACCGGCCGTTACAGCGATGATGATTTGCCCGCTCTGATCGTGGCCCAGAAGGCGAAAATGGCATGGATTCCCTCGATCTGGCCTGAAACGTGGTGTTTCACGCTCAGCGAGGCATGGCGGGCGGGGCTTCCCGTGGCGGCCTTCGACCTCGGTACGGTGGCAGAGCGTATTAAAAACGCTCAGGCGCATCAGAGCCATGCCGGCCTTGTGATGCCGCTTGGCATTCCTGTTCAAATTATCAACGATACATTTCTGTCATGTCAGATGGACAGAACAGGCTTTGCACCTCCTGCAAATCGGGTAAACAGGATTCAGTTTTGCTGAATACGGCGAAAGCAGTTCTGACAGACAAAAGAAGCAGCCGAAAAACAAGTTTCTTTTGCACAATGGAGAGCGAGATTACGCATGTCTGAAGGCTTGTTTGCCGGGCAAAATCCGGCCCAGTCACGACTGGGGCAAGGTGCTCCCGGAAATGTGGCCGCACCATCGGGTGCGGATCAGCAGGCTGCTGCACAGAACACAGCCTCCCGTATCATGAGCGAAATTCAGGTTTCTGCGCATGTCATGAAGCTGGATCCCGGGCTGTTCTGCTTTGTCCAGACGCCAAGCCCCAATCGTCCGTTGGACAATAGCGGCCTTCCAGCGATCCGGGTTTCCCTGCCGCCAGGACATGAATACCGTCCCCATGCCATTTCGGTGACCTCTTTCCGTGAAGATGGATGGCTGTACGGCCCCGCCGATGCGGCGCTGGTGCGGGTCATGCAGCCGCAGGCTCAGGTGCTGGTCACGATTTACCAGCAACCCGGCCAGCAGGATTCCGCACCCCGGTTACAGGTGCTGCGTCTGGCTGATGGAGTGCCTGTTGGCTCTGTTCCCTCCGCTCCGCCCCTTCAGCCCGGTTTCATGCAGCCGGGGGTAGTGCATCCTTCGGGTCTGATGCCGCAGGTGGGTGTCCCCCCACAGGGCATCCCCCCACAGGGCATCCCGCAAGGTATGCAACAGGGTGCCCCCCAAGGGCCGGCTCAGTCATTTGAACCGGTCAGAACGCCATCTGGTGCCATTCCCGATATTATTGCTCATATCCGTATGCAGGGGGATGTCGGCGACCAGTTGGGTGAATGGATTGGCGAGCGAGGCAGCACCCGCTGGATCGAGGGCTTTATGATCATGCCGCAAAGCCTGATCGATCCGAAAGATATCGAATATCAGGGCGTTCTTGGCCGTGGCTGGTTGTCCCCGTGGATGGAAGGCGGCCAGCTTTGCGGCAGCCGGGGCATGGCATTGCCGTTGCTGGGACTGAAGGCGCGGTTGCGGAACAGGGCCGCCGAAGCTTTCGACCTGAGCTACGAGGGCAGTTTCGTGGATGGGACGGCTATTGGGCCGTTGGCAGGCGGGGAGACGCTCGAAGCGTCCAGTATGGCTCCCCTGGAAGCGTTCCGGGTCATTCTGCACCCCAAAACCGATGCCACCCAGCCTGCTTCCAAGGCATCAACCCGTAAAGCAACATCCTCGGCCCGGACAGGGGCACGGCGCAACGCGTGAAGCCGAATACAAGCTATTTGAAATAAAAAGGTGCAGCACCACTTCTAAATAGGTGCTGCCCCTTTTCGGGCTATTACCTGATATGGATTTGATGTGAAATTCCTGTTTGTCCATCAGAATTTTCCGGGACAGTTTTTGCATATTGTCCGCTCACTGGCGGAGGAAAACCGGCATGAAATTATCTTCCTGACGGAGGAAAACCCCAATTTTCTGGGGGGCGTCCGGAAAATGGTCTACCGGATGTTGCGCCAGCCAGAGCCAAATGTTCACCTGCATGCCAGAGATATGGAACTGGCAGCGATAAGGGCAGAGGCGGTTGCATCGGCTGCGCGTAATCTGCTGCTGCTCGGGTTCAGGCCTGATATCATTATCGGCCACCATGGCTGGGGAGAATTGCTGAACCTGCAGGATATCTGGCCGGGGGTTCCCCTGCTTGGATATTTCGAATTTTTTTATCGCACCTATGGCACGGATGTGAATTTCGATCCTGAATTCCCGAGCGGGCCTGATTTCCTGCCCAATGTGCGTAACAAGAATGTTGTCAACCTGCTGGCGTTGCAACTGGATGGTATGGGGCAGACCCCCACACGGTTCCAGCTGGAGACATATCCGGAATGGGCGAGGGAGCGGATTCGGGTCATTCCTGAAGGCGCTGATCTGGAGGCCTGCACGCCTGATCCGGCGATTCGCAAGAAACCCTATCAGCTGCGTGACTTCCATGTTGCGCCGGATGAAAAGTTGATCACCTTCGTATCACGTGACCTGGAGCCTTATCGCGGCTATCACATCATGGTCCGTGCCTTGCCAAAGATTCTGGCAGCCCGCCCCGATGTGAAAGCGATTCTCGTCGGCAGGGACGGGGTCAGCTATGGCGCGCGGCCCATGAACACCACCTGGAAAGAGCATTTCCTGAACGAACAGGCCGGGCGTCTGGATATGAGCCGGGTCTGTTTACCGGGGCGTATCGAGCATGATGAGTTCTTAAAGCTGCTCCAGCGGTCGAATGCGCATGTCTATCTGACCTACCCCTTCGTGCTGTCCTGGTCGCTCCGGGAGGCCATGGCGACGGGTTGCGCCATTATCGGCAGCGATACAGCGCCGGTATTGGAATTTCTGACGCATGAGGAAAATGCGTTGATCACGCCATGCCTCGATCCTGACAAGTTGGCGGATTCTGTCCTGCGTCTGCTGTCAGATGAAAAGCTTGAGAAAAAACTGCGCCGCAATGCCCGGCGCTATGCGGAGAAGCATCTCCGCATGGAGGACCATCTGGCCAGTTTCCGCGCCCTGATCTCTGAAATGACGGGACAGGAACTGTAACCCGTCAGGCCCTATCCGGCGACGCTGATATAAAAGGGGCGGCAGGTGTTTTTCCTGTCCGCCCCGTTTTTTTATTTCGCTGCGCGCTGGATGGAGGCGGTGATGGCTGCCTCGGCAGCGGCCTTGTCGCCCCAGCCGGTGACCTTCACCCATTTGTTGGGTTCCAGATCCTTGTAGCGCGTGAAGAAATGCTCGATCGCTTTGCGGGTGATTTCCGGCAGATCCTCGATCTTTTCCACCGTGCTGAACTGCGGATGCACCTTGTCATGCGGGACGCAGATGATCTTTTCGTCGATCCCGCTTTCGTCTTCCATGTTCAGAACGCCGATCGGGCGGGCGCGAATCACGGCACCGGGCACCACGGGGGCGGGGGTCAGGACCAGCGCATCCGCCGGATCGCCATCATCGGCCAGTGTGCCGGGAATGAAACCATAGGAAGCCGGGTAGGCCATGGGTGTGAACAGGAAACGGTCCACGATCACGGCGCCGGATTCCTTGTCCACCTCGTATTTCACCGCGGAACCCTGCGGAATTTCGATCACGACATTGATGTCACTGGGGGGCTGCTTGCCAATGGCCAGCTTGCTGACGTCCATGAGAGGATACTCGTCTCGTTAAAGAAAAAGGTCGGCGCACCGTAACGGCCAGAGTTGTCCTTGCCAACATGGCGTAGTTGTGGTTCCCCTGCCTTCGCACCGTGTCGTACCGGGTGGGGGTGTTATTCTCCGACTGGTGGCGGCGGCGCGATACTCTCATGCGCCTGTAGCTCAATGGTTAGAGCGGACCGCTCATAACGGTTTGGTTGCGGGTTCGAGTCCTGCCGGGCGCATATTTCGATCTCCGTCGGCCGCGGCTTTTTCAGACGCGGCCGACCGGTCAACCGCCGGGAGCCAGATATGGCCAGCTACCAGTATGTCTATGTGATGAAGGATGTGACGAAGGCTTATCCGGGTGGCCGGGAAGTCTTCAAGGGCATTACCCTGTCCTTCCTGCCGGGCGTGAAGATTGGCGTGCTGGGTGTCAACGGTGCCGGTAAATCGACCCTGATGAAAATCATGGCCGGGATCGAAAAGGAATATGGCGGTGAGGCCTGGGCCGCGGAAGGCGCCCGGGTCGGTTATCTGTCGCAGGAGCCACAACTCGACCCCACCAAAACGGTGGCGGAAAATGTCGGCGAGGCGTTTGCGGAGCTGAAAGCGGCGATCGACCGCTTCAATGAAATTTCCATGGCGTTTGCTGAACCCATGGATGATGACAAGATGAACGAATTGCTGGCCGAGCAGGCCATGTTGCAGGAAAAGATCGACGCCGAGGATGGCTGGGATCTGGACCGGCGTGTTGAAATCGCGCTGGACGCGCTGCGCTGCCCGCCGCCGGAGGCTTTGGTGGACCGGCTGTCCGGTGGTGAGCGCCGTCGTGTTGCACTGTGCCGTCTGCTGCTGGAGAAGCCCGATCTGCTGCTGCTGGACGAACCGACCAACCATCTGGATGCGGAAAGCGTGTCCTGGCTGGAACGCACGCTGCGCGATTATGCGGGCACGGTGATGGTCGTCACCCATGACCGTTACTTCCTGGACAACGTGACCAACTGGATTCTGGAAATCGAGCGGGGCCGTGGCTATCCGTTCGAGGGCAACTACTCCTCCTGGCTGGAACAGAAGCGCAAGCGTCTGGCGCAGGAAGAAAAGGAAGAGAGCAACCGCCAGCGCGCCCTGGCGGCGGAGCAGGAATGGATTCAGTCCAGCCCCCGTGCCCGTCAGGCCAAGAGCAAGGCCCGTATCCAGCGTTATGAGGAATTGCTGAACAAGTCTCAGGAACAGGCTGGTGGCGTGGCGGATATCGTGATTCCGCCCGGCCCCCGTCTGGGCGGCACGGTGATCGAGGCAGAGGATCTGCGTAAATCCTTCGGTAATCGCCTGCTGATCGACGGGCTGAATTTCAAGTTGCCGCCGGGTGGTATCGTCGGCGTCATCGGCCCGAACGGTGCGGGCAAAACGACACTGTTCCGTATGATCACCGGGGTGGAGCAGCCTGATTCCGGTTCCCTCACCGTGGGTGACACCGTGAAGCTGGGCTATGTGGATCAGAACCGCGACAGTCTGGACGACAACAAGACCGTCTGGGAAGAAATCAGCGGCGGCACGGATGTCATCCATCTGGGCAAGCGCACAGTGGCCAGCCGGGCCTATGTCGGGGCCTTCAATTTCAAGGGGCCCGATCAGCAGAAAAGAGTCGGCGTGCTGTCAGGCGGTGAGCGTAACCGCGTGCATCTTGCCAAAATGCTCAAGAGCGAGGCCAATGTGATCCTGCTCGACGAGCCGACCAATGATCTGGACGTTGATACATTGCGGGCCCTGGAAGACGCTCTGGCGGATTTCGCAGGCTGCGCCGTGATCATCAGCCATGATCGCTGGTTCCTCGATCGTCTTGCAACGCATATCCTCGCCTTCGAAGGCGATAGCCATGTCGAGTGGTTCGAAGGTAACTTCCAGGCCTATGAAGAGGATAAGCGACGCCGACTTGGCGCCGAGGCCACCGAGCCACATCGTATTAAGTACCGCCCGCTGGAGCGTTGAGGACGGGGCGGAGCGCTCTCCCGCTCTTGCCGCGGCTTCTCCTCTGGCGGATCTGATTCCGGCCGGGCGCATTCTGCGCACCGGGCGGCTGTTGCTGTACCCTGTTACCTATGCCGATCTGCCCGAATTATGCCGGATCAAGGCTGATCCTGGCGTATTCGCCATCATGCTGGGCGGGATTCGTAATTCCCTGCAGACAGCGGAGGATCTGGCCGCGGATATTGCTTTCTGGGGTCAGCATAATGTCGGGATGTGGGCGGTGCGGGACGCCCATACCGGCCATTTTGAGGGCCTGACTGGTCTGATGGGCCGCCCGGACGGGCGTGGTATGTCGATTCGTTTTGCATTCTGGCCGGAGGCGCGGGGCCGTGGCTATGCCCGTGAAGCGGCCGGAGCCGCCTTGCGATATGCTCATGATGTTGCAGGGGTGGAACGTGTCATCGGGGTGGCGCGGGAGGAAAACTGGGGTTCCCGCATGGTGCTGGGCAGTATCGGCATGCGGCATGCCGACAGTTTTATGCGGGATGGATACCGGATGCTGATTTACGAAAGCTGGCGGATGGGGCGCCCGCCCGCATAGGTCAGCGCAGAAACGTGCCGAAGGAGCGGGGGCTGTTGCCCGCCTTCACCAGCGCCTTCTGATGGCCGCTTTCGGCATCCAGAACAGACAGCGTATCGTCCATCCAGTTGACGACGTACAGAGTCTTGCCGTCCGGGCTGGTCTGGATGCCTTCAGGATAGGAACCCACACGGAAAGTGGTGATCGGCTTGAGGCTCACCGTATCGAACACGGTGACGGAATCAGACATTTCGTTGGTCACATAGCCGCGCAGCCCATGCACGGCGACGACGTAGGGGCGATGTCCGGTCGGAATTCGGGCCAGCAGGGTACGTGACGGCAGGTCGATGACGGCGACATCATTGGATTCGACATCGGCGGCGTAGGCGCGTTTACCATCAGCGGAAACCGTGACACCAAACGGATGCTGCCCGGTCTTGATGGAGGCCAGATGTTTGAAATGCACAGGATCAAGGATGGAAACCTGATTATCTTCCCGGTCCGCGCAAATCAGGTTTTTGCCGTCGGGTGTGAAAACCAGCCCGGAAGGAGATTTCCCGGTTTCAATGACAGCTTTGACAGCGCCGCTCACGCTGTCCACAGCGGTGACATGATTGGCAAACCAGTCGGCCACAAACACGGTGCCGCCATCGGGTGAAACGGCAACACCCAGCGGTGCACCGCCGACTGTAATGCGTTTGATCACACTGCGCTGCACAGCATTCAGAATGGTAAGGCTGTGATCTTCGGGGGCAGTGACATAGGCGCGGCTGCCATCCCGGCTCATTGCAATTCCGGCGACATCCCCCGTCATTGGAATGGAGGCGACCGGTTTCGCGCTTTCCAGATCGATGATGGTGACCATGTGACCCTGCTGATCGGTCACGAAAGCTTCCGCCGCCCGGCCTGTCAGCGGGGCAAGCAAAAGGGAAGCGGCCGTTAACGCGCTCAGCAGGGTCCTGATCATGGGGTTTTTAACCGCCGAATTTGGCCTTCAGGGCGGCGAGACCGGCTTTCAAGTAGTCAGCAACCGCCTTTTTGGACGCTTCATCGTTCAGGTTCGGCGGCGGATCATTGTTCATGTAGCCGCGATAGAAAGCCGCGTTCCATTCGACAGTGGATTTGCCACCATCGGCCGGAGAGACGGACAGCTCCGTGGACAGGTCGTTCGCAGGCAGGGCATCCGGGTCGGGCTTGGTGAGGAAGGTTTTGTACAGATGCTCGGTGGCATCGTACTTGTCCAGAGACTCGGTGATGGGCTTCCCGGACGCTTTCAGCGTCAGGGTGCGCAGGGAGGTAACCTTGTTACCACCATCACCGGTGACGCTCGCCACGGCAGGATTCCAGCTCATGTCGTGGAAATTGCCGATGACGGCCCAGACTTTGTCCGGAGTTGCGTTGACCGTCACAGATTCCTCGACCTTCTGGCGGGTCGGGCCATGGGCGGAGGCCTGTGAAGCGGCAAAAGAGGATACAAGAACCGGCACAGCCAGCATGGCTGCGCGGGCAGGGGTAAGCCAGTGAAGAAGCATGACAATCTCCCGTTGGGGCGGCAAATATTGCCCGCTCTTTCCCGCAGAACAAGCGCAGGGGGAAGAAAAAGTCTTAAATTCGAGGTTCATTTCAGCCTTTTGCCCCTTCACCCTTTTAATGAGGCTGAAGGGGCAACGGTGGCAGAAAGCAGGGTTTTATTCTCCGGCCTGACGGCGAATGGCGGAGAGCAGCGTATCGATGTCCTGATTATGGTGTTGCAGGAAGCTGGCGTAATCCTGCCGCTGGGTAAGGCGCAGGCTGGTGCCTTCTGCCAACACATCCACGATCCGGGGGCCGCTGCCTTGTGTCGCCACGACCCACTGAACATTGGCGGGTGCATTGCCGGGACGGTTGATAATGGTCTGGACCAGCGTGTTTTCGCCCTGTGGCGTGACCCGGCCGAGCGTATAGCTCATGCCCTTGGCTTCACCGATCTTGCTGGTAACGTTGCGGACCAGAACCTTGTGAAACAGGGTCAGATAATCCTGCCGCTGCTGCGGGGTGGCAGTAGCCCAGTAACGGCCCAGACAGAAGCGGCCCACATTGCCGACATCGATATAGCTGTCGACGATGCGGGTCAGTTCAGCTTTTTTCTGGGCTTCACTGGGGGAGTTATTGACCGCTGCCACCAGTTCATTCCCGGCACGGCGGATGAAATCGGCCGCTACATTGCTTTGGGCATGGGCGGGCAGGGGCAGAAATGTGGCGCCGGCAAGGGCGGCAGCCAGAAACAGGCGTCGGTTCAACACAATGGCATCCATGAGGTTCAGTTTTACCATTCACGCGGGAGCGGTGTGAACACCAGCTCCGGATCAGGGTTGTCCCGGTCCGGAAGCGGGGAACAGTTCTTCGTCCTTTACCGTCCCTTTGTTACGGGCATCTTCGATCACGCTGGCGCGGTGCTGACGGAACAGGCTGCGGAACGTGGCGTAAGGGTCTAACGACGTTTCCTGGATTGAGTTCAGAACATCATTCGCCTGATCGCGCATATCGGCAGCCGAGACGCTGTACTGTGCCCAGAGCAGCTTGTTGACCGTAGCGCCCTGACCGACCCATGTTGTGGGGGACATGGCAACATCAATGCCATAGCCGGAGGCGTCACGCGGATTACTTGGCCCCAGAATCGGCAGGAACAGGAATGGGCCTTCCGGCACGCCCCACAACGCCATGGTAACGCCGAAATCGGTATCGTGTCGCTTGATGCCCATATTGCCCGCCACATCGAACAGGCCGCCAATGCCAAGCGTGCTGTTGATGGCAAAGCGGCTCAGTGTGTCCCCGGCGCGTTTCCCGTTCCACTGCAGAATATCGTTGGCCAGAACCACGGGCGTCTGGATATTGGTGATCGCGTTGCGGAACCCGGTGCGGACAGGGGAGGGCACGACGTAATGATAGGCAAGGGCCACCGGCTTCAGCACCACCGCATCAATGGCATCATTCACCTGGTACATGACCCGGTTGGTGGGTTCCAGCGGATCGTTGGCCTGCTGGTATTCCGCGAGGGCTTCCTTGTCGCTGGCAGGTGGTTTCGTCGCACATGCGGCTATCAGGCAGGGCAGCAGCATGACAGCTGCCAGCCGGCGCAACGGAAGCCCGAACGGACGCATCGTCGAAACTGTGTCAGAACAATCAGCACGCATGGGCGGCAGGTCCTTGAAGAATTAAGCCCCGCCGCGAAGGTCGGGGGTGATGGCCAGACAGCCTGTCTCTGCGAACTGTTGTAGCATGCAGTTACCGGGCTGCAACGCATCCGGATGTATGAGGTTGTGCATCATGGTGCTATCAGGCAAGAGCTAGCCATCACTGTGGCCGTCAGGTGACAATACTGACCGGCTTTTCCCTTCCGGTGTGAGGGGACGGATGGAGGCAGAGGGATATGAATCGTCTGGCGGGTCAGGAACAGCAGGGTGAAAGCGCGACATTGCGACGCTGGCTGACCGGCCCGCGCGTGACCGGGCTGCCGGCCATGGATGCGGAGCACCCCGTGCCGCTGCTGTCGTTTGAGTTCTTCCCGCCGAAAACGGAAGCGCTGGAACGTCAGCTCTGGTCCTGCATCCGCCGTCTGGAGCCGCTGGGGCCACGTTTTGTCTCCGTCACCTATGGTGCCGGTGGATCGACTCAGGCCCGTACGCATGAGACCGTCGCCCGTATCGTCCGTGAAACCAGCCTGACCCCTGCGGCGCATCTGACCTGTGTCGGCGCCACACGCGATGAGGTCGATGAGGTTGCCCGCCATTACTGGGAGGCCGGGGTGAGGCATATCGTCGCCCTGCGGGGAGATATGCCGGGCGGTGCCCCGTATCAGCCCCATCCGGGCGGATACGCCTATGCCTCCGATCTGGTGGCGGGGCTGAAACGGATCGGGGATTTCGAGATTTCAGTGGCGGCCTATCCCGAAACTCATCCGGCTGCACCGGATGCCGGGTTTGATCTGGACAATCTGAAACGCAAGCTTGATGCCGGGGCGACACGGGCGATCACCCAGTATTTCTTCGACACGGATACGTTCCTGCGTTTTCTGGATCGCTGCCTAGTCGCGGGCATTACCGCGCCGATCGTACCGGGTATCATGCCTGTCTCCAACTATGCGCAGGCGGTTCGCTTCAGCACTGCGATCGGTACCAGCGTGCCGGACTGGCTGGGCCGCCTGTTCGACGGGCTGGAAGATGATGTGGAAACCCGCCGTATGGTGGCGGCGGTGGTCGCGGCGGAGCAGGTCAGGCTGTTGCAGGCCAACGGGATTGATGAATTTCACTTCTATACGTTGAACCGTCCTGATCTGGTCTATGCGATTGCCCGTATTCTGGGTGTTCACCCAGCTGTCGCACCAGTTCCTGAGCAGGTATGATTTTTCCCCTCCGGACTGCCCCTGCACGGATGCGGCCCTGCACGGATGTGGTCTGACAACATATATCGGGTTTCGTGACCGATCATCCTTCATCGCCGTTTCCTCCTGCTGCTGCTTCTGTCCCATCCGAGGGACAGGAGGAGTATCTGGCGCGCCTGAACCCGGAACAGCGGGCGGCGGTGGAGACGATTGATGGGCCGCTGCTGGTGCTGGCCGGGGCGGGAACCGGCAAGACACGGGTGCTCACCACCCGCTTTGCCCATATCCTGAAAAGCGGACGGGCTTTCCCCAATCAGGTTCTGGCCGTTACCTTCACCAACAAGGCTGCCCGGGAAATGCGGGAGAGGGTCGGGGCGATCCTCGGTGAGAAGGTGGAGGGGCTGTGGCTCGGCACGTTCCATGCGCTCTGCGCCCGGATGCTGCGGCGGCATGCGGAGTATGTCGGCCTGTCCTCGAATTTCTCGATTCTCGACAGTGATGACCAGATGCGCCTGCTCAAGCAGGTGGCGGAGACGTTCCGGGTCGATACCAAAAGATGGCCGCTGCCCGGCCTGATGGCCGCCATCCAGCGCTGGAAAGATCGCGGCCTGACGCCGGAGCGTGTGACCCCGGCCGAGGATACGGATTATGCCTCCGGCCATGCCGTTGCGATTTATCGGGCGTATCAGGAGCGGCTGCGGACACTCAATGCGGCTGATTTCGGTGATCTGCTGCTCTATATGACGGAGATTCTCCGCTCCCGGCCTGAGGTGCTGACCCAGTATCACCGGGCTTTCCGTTACATTCTGGTCGATGAGTATCAGGATACGAATCTGGTACAGTATCTCTGGCTGCGTCTGCTGGCGCAGGGGCGGCAGAACGGGGATCAGAACATCTGCTGCGTCGGGGATGATGATCAGAGCATCTATTCCTGGCGCGGGGCGGAGGTGGAAAACATCCTGCGCTTCGAAAAGGATTTTCCCGGCGCTCATGTGGTGCGGCTGGAGAGCAATTATCGCTCGACCGCGCCCATTCTTGGCGCTGCGGCCGGGCTGATAGCGCATAATGAAGGACGGCTCGGCAAGACGCTGCGCCCGGGCCGGACCAATGCGGAGGGTGAGAAGGTCGATGTCATCTCGCTGTGGGATTCCGATGAGGAAGCCCGCATGGTGGGGGATCGCATCGAAACGGCGCGTCGGAACCGTCATCCTTTGTCGGAGATTGCAGTGCTGGTCAGGGCCGGCTTTCAGACCCGCTCCTTTGAGGAAAGGCTGATTACTCTGGGCGTGCCCTATCGCGTCATTGGCGGCCTGCGCTTTTATGAGCGGGCCGAAATTCGGGATGCGATCGCTTATGCGCGGTTATTGGCCCAGCCTTCCGATGATCTGGCGTTCGAGCGGATCGTGAATGTGCCTCGTCGTGGCGTGGGGGAGGTCGCGTTGCGTGGCCTGCACGAACGGGCGCGGGCTGATTCCGTTCCCCTGCTGGAGGCCGCTGCACGGCAACTGGCCGATGGTAAATTGCGCGGCAAGGTCAAGGACGGCATTGCTGCTTTCCTGCAGGGTCTTGAGAGTTGGCGACGCATGCTGGCCAGCGAAGGCCATGTCGCCACCATGGCCACCATGCTGGATGAGAGCGGCTACACGGAGATGTGGAAGCAGGATAAATCACCCGAGGCACCCGGGCGGCTGGAAAATCTCAAGGAATTGCTGCGGGCCATGGCAGAGTTCGATGCTCTGCCCGGTTTTCTGGATCATGTTTCTCTGGTGATGGAGAATGAGCAGGATGCGGGCGACGACAAGGTCAGTCTGATGAGCCTGCATGCCGCCAAGGGACTGGAATTCGATATGGTTTTCCTGCCCGGCTGGGAGGAAGGGCTGTTCCCCCATCAACGGGCGCTGGATGAAGGCGGCCTGAAAAGTCTGGAGGAGGAGCGGCGGCTGGCCTATGTCGGACTCACGCGCGCGCGCCAGAAAGCCGTGATCAGCCACGCCGCCAACCGGCGCATTTACGCCAACTGGCAGAGCGCTATTCCCAGCCGCTTTATCGAGGAACTGCCGCCGGACTGCATCCAGTCACAGGGGTCGGCAGTGATGGAGCGGGAACAGCGGTTGCGGGGTGGATTCGGAGGCGGCGTTCAGTTCCCGATGCTGGCGACCCGCACCGGTTCCCGTACTGGCCCGCGCACTCCGGCACCACGGGTGCGGGAAGCATGGGAACAGCCGGGCCGGGCATCTCAGGCAGGGCAGTTTTCGGTCGGCAGCCGGGTTTTTCATGAAAAATTCGGCTATGGAACGGTGACGGCGGTGATTGATGACCGTCTGGACGTGACATTCGACAAGGCAGGCCCGAAACGCATTCTTGACAGTTTCGTGGAACCGCGATGAGGAAGACAGATCAATGAGCCGCCATGCCACCGCTCTGGAGACGGTGCGCGTCATCGTTCCCGATGAAGCCGTCTATGCCTATGAAGCGGCGTTTCAGACCGTGTGCGGCAATGTCGGGCTCTGGCTGGATGAGGATACCGGCCTCTGGCATATTGAGGGGGTCAGGGAGCGTGGCACGCCGGGCCTCGATCAGGCTCTGGCGCTGGCACGCCTTGCCAGCGGTACGGATGCGGAGATCATCCGCACCGAAACGCCTGCTGATGGCTGGCTTGCCCGAACCTATGAATCATTCCCCGAACAGCTCGTAGGTCGCCGTTTTGCGGTGCGCGGCACACATCTGAACGGTCCTGATACGCCGGGCCGGATCACGCTGCGGCTGGATGCGGGGGTCGCGTTCGGCTCCGGCGAGCATGGCTCGACCCGTGGCTGTCTGCTGGCGCTGGAGCAACTGGTTGCAAAAGCTTCTCCAAAGCGGCGGGTGATCGATCTGGGGACAGGCTCCGGCATCCTTGCCATGGCGGCGGCACGGCTGATCAAGCCGCATCCTGTGCGGGTGCTGGCGGCGGATATCGAACCATGGTCGGTGCGTACCGCACAGCAAAATGCGGTGCTGAACCGGGTATCAAGGCGGCTAGACTGTCTTGTCTCGGATGGATGGAAGCGTCGTCCGATCCGGGCGAAGGCGCCTTATGATCTGATTTTCGCCAATATTCTGGCGCGCCCGCTTTGTGGCATGGCCTATCATCTGGCACAGTCTCTGGAACCGGGTGGCCATGTGATTCTGGCCGGGTTACTGGCGACACAGATGCGGATGGTGTTGGCAGCGTATCGCCGTCAGGGGCTGGTACTGTGGAAAGCGATTCCGCAGGGACACTGGATGACATTGATCCTTCACAAGCGTCCGGTGACCTCTTTGGAAAAAGCGGTCTCTGCGGCATAATTCAAGACGCCTATCATTATAAAAGAAGAGACGCGCTGAATGCTTCTTCCTCTTCCGACTGACAGAAAACGTGCTGCGGTCGTTGATCTGGGGTCCAATTCGGTACGCCTCGTGGTGTTTGAGGGGCAGTCACGGAATCCGCTGCCGATTTTCAACGAAAAAGCGGTGCTCCGGCTCGGGCGCGGATTGCAGACGACCGGAAGGCTGAACGGGGAGGCGGTCGAGCAGGCGCTGGTTGTCATGGCGCGGTATTACGCGCTGGCCCGTGCGATGCATGCCGATCCGTTCGAGGTATTGGCGACTGCCGCGGTGCGGGATGCCGAGAACGGCCCTGATTTTGTTGCTGCTCTGGAACGGATTATGCCGGGCGTGCCGATTCTGGTGCTGTCCGGCCATGAGGAGGCCACGCTCTCTGCGCGCGGTGTGCTGTGCGGGATGCCGCAGGCCAAAGGTATTCTGGCCGATATTGGCGGTGGCTCGCTGGAAGTGCTGCGACTGGAGGGGGGGGAGGCAAAAGATGCCACCACCCTGCGGCTTGGGGTCATCCGGCTGGCGGATCGTGCCGGAGGCGATCTGGTCAAGGCGCGGACGCTGGTCGATACCGACCTTGCTTCCCTACCGTGGCTGGGGCAGCAGCCGGGGCAGGATCTGCTGCTGGTGGGCGGAGCGTGGCGCGCAATGGCGCGTATCCATATGGCCCAGACCGGCTATCCGCTGAATATGGTGCATCATTATACGATCAGCCGGGATGAGGCGCGGGATCTGACCGGGGTGATCGCCTCCGCCAGTCCGAAAGCGCTGGAGCGGCTGCCTGCCGTGCCGCGCCGTCGCACGGAAGATTTGCCCTATGCGGCTCTGGTGCTGCGTCGGTTGCTGCGTGCTACTGGCTGCCGTCGTGTTGTATTCTCGGCCAATGGTCTGCGCGAGGGCTGGTATATGCGCACGATCCCGCCAGAGATTGCCGCGCGTGACCCATTGCGCGCGGCGGCCGAGGAAGATGCGCGCCTGTATAGCCGTGATCCTGCTCTGCCTGGCCGTCTTTGTGCCTGGACGGATGGATTATTTCCCGATGAGACCGAGGAACAGAGGCGGCTGCGCGAAGCCTGCTGTCTGATGTCCGATATCGGGCATCATGATCACCCGGAATTCAGGGCCGAGCAGGCGTTTCATTATCTGCTGCGTCAGCCGGGCAGCGGTCTGGATCACCATGGCCGGGCTTTTCTGGGTTTGACGATTGCCATGCGGTATGAGGCCGATCCGGCTTCTCCCTGGCTGCTGCCGGCGCGTTTGCTGCTGGATAGTGCTGCCGCGCTGCGGGCTGAGATTCTGGGGAACGCCCTTCGGCTGGCCTATACATTGTCCGGTGGCACTCCGGCCCTGCTGGCGCTGGCAGGTCTGGACGTCCGGAATGGAGCACTGGAACTGCGGCTGCATCGCGGTGGGGGTGTTTTTGCCGGTGAAAGCGTGGTGCGCAGGCTGGAGCAACTGGCCCAGATCATGGGCCTGAACCCTCTGATTGCAGAGGGATAAGTGATCGGGGTGCCTGATCAGGCCGTTGTGGTGATCAGTTTGATCTGCTTCCCGTCCACACCAAGACAGATCTTGCCGTTTTTCAGGGCAAGAGCATCCTGACCGAATACATCCCGCCTCCATCCGGTCAGAGCGGGCACATCCGGTTCCGCCTCGGTTGCCAGCCGGTCCAGATCCTCAGAGGAAGCCAGCAGCTTCGGAGCGACGTTATGCTGCTCGCTTTTGGCCGCAAGCAGCACTTTCAGCAATGAGACGAGCGCGGGAGAAGGGCGCGACCCATTCTCCCGGCCGCGTGGAATCGCGGGAAGATCAGACTCCGGCAGGGCCCTGGCCTCGGCAATGGCCGCCAGCAGGGTGGCGCCTGACCGGCCTTCCGCAAAGCCACGCCCGACTCCACGGGCCTGTGCCAGAGACTCTGCATCGGCAGGAGAGGTCGCGGCGATTTCCAGCAGGCTTTCATCCTTGATCAGGCGCTGACGCGGAATGTTCAGGCGCTGGGCCTCAATCTCGCGCCAGGCGCATATGGCGCGCAGCAACCCCAGATAGCGGCGGTTATTGGTGCGGGGCCGCAGCCTTTCCCACATCGTGACCGGATCAGTGCGATAGGTTGCAGGATCGGTCAGCACCGCCATTTCCTCGGATACCCAGGCAAGGCGGCCTTCTTTTTCCAGCCGGTCGCGAAGGGTCTCGTACACGCCACGCAGATAGGTGACGTCGGCGGCAGCATAGTCGATCTGGGCCTGAGACAGGGGACGGCGGGACCAGTCGCTGAACCGGTGCGCCTTGTCGATATGACCGCCGGTCAGTGATGAGACGAGCGTGTCATAGCCGACCTGATCACCAAACCCGGCGACCATGGCGGCGACCTGCGTATCGAACATGGGTTGCGGGATGGAGCCGAAGCGCAGCAGGAAAATTTCGATATCCTGCCGGCAGGCATGAAAAACTTTGATCACCGCCGGATCAGCCAGCAATTCTCCCAGAGGGGCGAGGTCCAGTTCCGGCGCCAGCGTATCGATCACGGCAACGGAATCCACGCCGCCAAGCTGGACGACGCAAAGTTCCGGCCAGTATGTGCGTTCCCGCATGAACTCGGTATCAATCGTGACGTACTGCTCTCTGCGCAGGGTTGTGCATAGCGCTGCGAGGTCTTCGCTTTTTGTGATCAGGGTGGGGCCTGGAAATCTGGAGCGGGGCTGGCGGGACATAGGGCTGCTTTTATACCCGTGTGTGCGGGGGCGGAAGGACCAATGGCGTGGTTGATGCTCCGAAATGCGATGGAACAGAAGGGTTTGAGGGTATGCTGCCATGTTGAGGATATTCCCGGCGGCTCAAGCAGGCCAGTCGGGACAAATTGCTCCTGACTGTCTGTCGCAGGCTAGCTGGATCGATCTGCATAATCCGACGGAAGAGGAAATCCGTCTGGTGTCTCAGGAAACCGGTCAGGCCATTCCCTCACGTCAGGCGCTGGAAGAGATCGAAAACTCGAGTCGCCTGCGCCTTGATGAAGAAACCCTGTATCTCAGCATGCCGCTGGTCAGTCGCTCCAGCGAAGAACCGGTGGTCGGTCCGCTCGGGCTGGTGGTGAACCGGGAACGTCTGATCACGGTCCGGTTTCAGGACGCACAGGTTTTTGATCGTCTGCATGAGGCATTGGCGCCCCGGCAGGTCAGAAGCGGCTCCGGTTTCCGGCTGATGGTTTCACTGATTGAGGCCATCGTTGACCGGCTGGCCGATGTACTGGAGATGACGGCGACCGATATTGATCATGTCTCGGGCACGATTTTCAGGGAAAGCCGTCAGACGTCCCGCAGACCGGCCCGTGCTGATCGTATGTTGCAGGCATCCCTGCGCCGGATCGGCCAACTGGGTGACAGGCTGGGCAAGATTCGTGACACCTTGCTGGGGGTCGGGCGGATCGTACCCTATGTGATCACGAACGCGCAGGACTGGTTGTCGGATGCGCTCACGGCGCGGCTGGAATCGTTGAAGGCCGATATTGCCTCTCTGAATGACTATGAGAATCATCTGAACATGAAGCTCAATTTTCTGCTCGATGCGACGCTCGGGTTCATCAATATCGAGCAGAGCGTGATCGTGAAGGTGCTGACCATCGTGTCTGTTGCGGGCATCCCTCCGGTACTGATTGCGGGCATTTATGGGATGAATTTCAAGCTGATGCCGGAGCTGGACTGGCATTACGGCTATCCGATGAGTCTCGGGCTGATGGTGCTGAGTGTCCTGCTGACGCTGGCGTGGTTTCGAATACGGGGATGGTTCTGATGCGGTTTTTCGGGGCATTATGGGCTTTGCCTGATGGCGGCCATCGGCTACTCAGTCGCGCCCCGGCTTTTTCGGGGGTGCCTGATAAAGATGTGTCGCTTCTGCCTGTCCGGCGGAGGTAGACGCCGCGAGGATTGACCCGATGCACGCCTATCGCAGCCATGATTGTGGTGCCCTGCGCGCCGCCGATACCGGAACGGAAGCCCGTCTGTCCGGCTGGATTCACAGCAAGCGCGATCATGGCGGCCTGCTGTTTATTGATCTGCGTGATCATTATGGTCTGACCCAGTGCGTTTTCGCCTCCGGTACCGATGTATTTGCGGCGGTCGAAAAGCTGCGCCCCGAAAGCGTGATCACCGTGACCGGGCAGGTTGTTGCACGTGAAACAGGGACGGTGAATCCGAAACTGCCGACCGGGCAAATTGAACTCCGTGTGACTGCGCTGGACGTTCAATCCTCGGCCGAGGTGCTGCCTTTGCAGGTGGCGGGCACTGAATCCTATCCCGATGAGCTGCGGCTGAAATACCGCTATATCGACCTGCGGCGGGAGCGTGTGCACCGGAACATGATGCTGCGTGCCCAGGTCATTGCCAGCCTGCGTCGCCGTATGATCGAGCAGGGCTTTACCGAATTTCAGACTCCGATCCTGACGGCATCCTCCCCTGAAGGTGCGCGCGACTTTCTGGTGCCGGCTCGTCTGCATCCGGGCAAGTTCTATGCGCTGCCGCAGGCGCCGCAGCAGTTCAAGCAGTTGGCGATGGTGGCGGGCTTTGATCGTTACTTCCAGATCGCCCCGTGTTTCCGTGATGAGGCCAGTCGTGCTGACCGTTCTCCCGGCGAATTCTATCAGCTCGATTTCGAGATGAGCTTCGCTACGCAGGAAGACGTGTTCGCTGCACTGGAACCGGTGATGGCGCAGGTGTTCGAGGAGTTCTCCAACGGTCGGGCGGTGACCAAGCCGCCTTTTCCGCGGATTCCCTATGAAACCGCGATGCTGGAATACGGCTCCGACAAGCCGGATCTGCGTAATCCATTGCGGATCACCGATGTGACGGCCCAGTTCGACGGCTCCGGTTTCGGGTTGTTTGCCAAGATCGCGGCTTCGGGCGGGATCGTCCGTGCTATTCCGGCACCGGGTGCTGCCGGAAACCCGCGCAGCTTCTTCGATAAGCTGAACGACTGGGCGCGGGCGGAAGGGGCCGGTGGCCTCGGCTACATCATTTTTGATGCGGAAGGCCCGAAAGGCCCCATTGCCCGCAATCTGGAGCCGGAGCGCGCGGAAGCCATCCGTGAGGCGTGCGGCTTAAAGGCAGGCGATGCGGTATTCTTTGCCGCAGGACAGAAGCTGGAAGCAGCCAAATTCGCAGGTGCCGTCCGGACTCGGTTGGGGCAGGAGTTGAATCTGATCGCACAGAACGAGTTCCGCTTCTGCTGGATCATCGATTTCCCGATGTATGAGCTGAACGAGGAAACCGGCCAGATCGATTTCAGCCATAACCCGTTCAGCATGCCCCAGGGTGGGCTGGATGCGCTCAACAATCAGGATCCGCTGACGATCAAGGCGTATCAGTACGATATCGTGTGCAACGGGATTGAGCTTTCATCGGGCGCTATTCGTAACCATCGTCCTGATCTGATGATCCGTGCGTTCGAGATCGCAGGCTATCCGGCCAGCGAGGTCGAAGCACGGTTCGGCGGCATGCTGAATGCGTTCCGCTACGGCGCCCCCCCGCATGGTGGGGCCGCGCCGGGAATTGATCGTATGGTGATGCTGCTGGCGGATGAGCCGAATATCCGCGAGGTGATCCTGTTCCCGCTCAATCAGCAGGGCGAGGATCTGATGATGGGGGCCCCGGCCGAGGTCGAGCCTGCCCGGTTGAAAGAACTGTCACTGCGGATCGAGAAGCCGCCTGTGGTTAAAAAGGGGTAATATTGGTCCCCTTCTCCTGCCTGAGCAGTATTTTCCGCTCTGGCGGGGGTTGGCGATCGTGGCAGGAGGCTCTTATCCTCCCCACATGGCACGTATCCGCGATTTTCTCCTTCTGTCCCGTATCCATGCAGCGCAGGAGGGCGCGCCTGTCCTGAAGGCCCAGCCGGTCAATGGGTTTTCCATGGCGCTGGTCGGGCTGATACTGGGGGGCGGGATCAGTCTGGCAGCCATCCAGCCAGCTTTTGCGGCTTCAGCCGGAGGGGGGGAAGAAAAGTCTTCTTCCCATAGTATCGTGCAGACTGCGCAAGCGGCTTCTGCCATCACGCCCACGGAGCATCCTACTCAGGCCCAGATTTTTAAGATCGCCTCCGGGATGGCGGCGCATCGCATCCATTATGATCTGACGCTGGATGGCACCCCGACAGGGGATGTGATTGGCGCTCGCGGCGGCATGGATTACGAGGTCATTGATGCCTGTGACGGCTGGGCCACACGGCAGCGTCTGGAGATGACCATTTCCAATCGGGATGGTCAGGATATCCAGATGGTTTCGGATTACACCACCTGGGAATCCAAAGACGGCACCCACATGCGTTTTCACATGCGGCAGACTACGGATACCGCCGTATCGCAGGAAACGGCAGGTGAAGCCTCTATGAACGGTTTCGGTCAGAGCGGGACGATCCGTTACGATCTGCCGCGTCCGATGACCAAGCCAATTCGGGCCGGTACGTTCTTCCCGATGATGCATACCGCGGCACTGTTGGCCGCGGCGGAGAACGGGATCAAATTTTCTGCCCTGCCCCTGTTTGATGGAACATCGGCAGATGGAGTGCAGGATACATTTGTCGTAGCGCTCGATTGGAAAAAATCGGTTCCGGTCGAGATCAACCTGCTGAAGGACATGCCGAGCGCCAAAGTGCTGGTGTCCTTCTTCGACACCGACAAGGCGAGGATCGAGCCTGCTTATCAGGCCGGTATGCGATACTGGCTGAATGGCGTGGCGGATGACCTCACCATGAATTTCGGTGATTTCAAACTGAAAGGCAGCATCGCATCCTTCAAGTCACTACCGCATAAATGCTGATCTGGTCGCCGCTTATGGCGGTGGTGCGGCAGTGACGGTCAGCTTCTGTTTGTGAAAGAACTGCATAATCCCGGTCGGAATCCAGTTCTGTGTTTGTCCCAGGATGTAATTGCCTGCTGGCAGATAGCCATTATGGACGATCATGCCATCCGGCTGCTGATAAAAAGTCATTGCTTCAGCGTGGGCTGTGCCGGACACCCATGTCGCTGCTTTCGCCGCAGTGACCTGATCAATGAGCGCATGATCATGCTGGAGCGCTGGCAGGCGAACAGGCAGCGCGATCAGAAGCGCCACGGCGAATGGCAACGCTGACACGGCCCGCAGATATCGTGTGTCGATCAGGGACCAGCGGGCTGATGCAAATCCAAGGGCCATAACCGCCAGCAGGATATAGCTTTCACGGATCGTGGCGTGCCGGGCGCAGCAGACATAATCAAATTGATAATAGGCTGCGAGGATGGAGATATAAGCGGCTGAGAGCAGGGCGAGAGCAAAGCCTGTCAGAAGCCCCGCTCGAATCCGGGCTCCATCGCGGCGCATGCTGCTCCAGCACCAGCGTGCTCCCAGAAAAAACAGCAGATGAATCCAGCCGAGCGGCATTTGGCTCTGTGTTGAAAAGCCAAGCTCCTCCATCAGAACGCCTGTCGCCGCCTGTGCGCTGGGAAGAACATGGTGAATATAGTGCCCTGTCTGGATGGGAAGTTCGGGGGTACCAACCCTCCCCAGCAACAGCAGAAACAAAATCAGTCCTGATCCCAGCAGAGGCAGACTCCAGCGAAAAAATACAGGCGGCTGCGGTTGCTCGGAAAAGGCGAACGGAGCATTCATGATGGTGAAGAGGAAGACGAAAAACGCGCCGGTTTCACTACTCCATGCGGCAATGATCAGCAGCACGATGGATCGGGTGGAGGTAATGGGTGTGTTGCTGGCGATCTCCCAGAACAGCAAGGTGATGGCTGCCAGTGTCGTGACATAAGCAACGGCTGATTGAGGCCAGAAAAACACCTCGGTCGGATCGGTATCGAGCAGATAGAAGGCGGGCAGCGCCAGACAGAGACAAAGCTGGAGCAGTTTTTTGTTGCTGCTGCGCCTCAGGATGGCCAGCCCGCTGATGATCAGAACCGCCCATAAGCTTCCGATGATCGCGGTGATCATGGGGCGATGTAAAGCGGTTGATGCAAGATAGTACAGCCAGAGAATGAACTCGGAGACCGGCCTGGGACTCCAGTGGAAAAAACGATCCAGAAGAAACGGCAGGCCGGTATCCCGATTATGGGCAAATGTAATGAACTCGTCAGCCTGCCATCGGCTGAGCGGGATCAGGCGGGCATAAATGGCAATGGAGACAGTCAAAAAAAGCGATATCACCGCTGCAATTGATAGTTCCAGAAAATCAGTAAGAGATTTTTTGGTGATGTGTGCCTTCATCGTTCTATTATACGGTGAAATTTTTTCGTAATTCCAGCTCTTCCATTCAAGATCAAGAAAAATATCCTTATAAGATATTGCAATCTTATAAGGATATTCCTGATATTCTATGAAGAGAAAATTTTTTATTATCGTTCTGAAACCGTCACAGCTTCCAGTCCGAACCCGATCTGACCGTCAAAAGACCATGATTGACGTTCCGTGGGCGAGATCGGACGGGCAATCCGGAAGGTCAGGCGGCGCAGGCCAGTCACGGGTGGCAACTCAGCCTGATAGGTTTTGATCTGCATATCGGTCAGATCCCATTCCGCGACAGGCACACCGTTTTGTAAAACGGTGACATGCTGGGTGCCTCCGCTGACGGGGGCAAAGCCCTGTGCCTGAACAACCAGATGCAGGGCGCCGTTGCCGATGGCAGGAAGAAGGAGATCGGCTTGCGGGCCGACGCTCCATGTTCCCCACCCTGCCGGTTCAAGCCAGCCCTGAACCAGCAGGGTGGATAGCATATGCCCGGCGCTGGCAGGCAGACGCTCCCCACTTATGGCGTGAGGCAATCGGATGGCAGGCAGCCCCTCCAGCCTGGCTGTATCAGCAGTGCAGACCCCGAGCGCACCCAGCGCCCTGCATTGCTCCGCAGCATGATCGACCAGAAATGCAGAAGCCTGATGATTGGGCAGGAACAACTTGACCTCACCCGTTGCTAGCGTGGCTCCTCCGGCGGCGTCCAGTGAACATCCGGCGGCATTGTTGGTGCGGGCCGTATACATCGTGTTCACGGCAATGGGGACTTGGGCGGCAACCCACAGAACCTGCATCAGATCATTGATGTCGTTGTTCCAGCAACGGGCAGGCATATAGATGTTCAATCTGTTTTGCCCGGCAAGGATCTCCCGCAGCTTTATGCTGTCGAACGGTGACGCAACCTGCTGATGGGTTTCGGTGCGGACTCCTGCACGCAGTTGCGAGGTATCCAGAAACTGAAGCCCTGCCGCCAGTATGATCAGAGCCATGCCGATGGTGTGCCGATAGATCCCTTTCCACGCAGCAATCGCCGCGATGCTGACAGGCAGCAGCGTATAGGCCACCGGCCAGAATAATCGTCCGCTCGCCCTGATTTGTTGCAGGAAGCCGGGTGGCTGAGGAATGATCACCAGCAGACGATAAGGGCCAAGATACCATGTATGAGAGATGGCCAGCAGGATAAGGCACAGGCAGGCCAGCAGAAGCCCCCCATGCCTGCGCCAGCCGCCATGTACGAAATGATGCCATTCTGTCCGCTTGCTGACAGAAAAGGCCAGCACGATCAGCAGCAACAGCAATCCCGCTCCCAGATACTGGAAGCCTTCATATTGACCGCCTGTCATATCAATGGCGCCAATCCCGCGATTGGGCAGAAGGGCGGAAGAGGCTGGATAAAACGGGGCCAGCAGATTCATCGAATAATGGCCATATCCGCCATCTGACTTTGCCCCCCAGAGACTGGCGCCAGAGCCGGTCAGGACAACAAGAGCACCTGTCAGCACGACAGCGGCTGCGCATTTGCGCCAGCCTTTGTCTCCACGCAGCTTGAGTGTGACAGGAACAGCCAGAAACAGGCTGGCCACCATGACCATCAGATAAGGATGGATCAGCAGGCTCAGCACGGTCAGCACACAGCCTGCCAACAGGAGCGACAGGCGCGGCCCGGCACAGAGCCGGAAATACAGCCCGACCATCAGCAGGATCAGAAAATGCCCGCACAGGGCGGCATGCCCGATGCGGAAGATGAAGGTCGGCATGGAGATGGCCATCACCGCAATGGCAAGCGCAGGCAGCAGCCTTTTTTCTCCCAGACCGCGCAGGGCATATATGGCGGCAACCGGTTGCAGCATCCAGCACAGCGTCAGCCAGATGGTGACGGTCTCAAATCCTTTCGGCAGCCATGGTTGAAACAGTTTGGCCAGTAAAATGGTCAGAGGAATACTGTCGGTCAGGCTGACCGCCGTATCGGCCATTCTGTGAGAGACCAGAGGAGGCCAGTTCCAGGGCTCAGCCAGAAAATACCACTGGCCGACAATGTGCTGGGCCACATCGGCCGAAGTCGGTGCAGCGGACTGATAGTGCCCCAGAAAAGCGGAGAGCGGGAACAGGGTGCTGGTCAGCAGGACGCCGATCAGAAGACCCCATAGATAACTGAGACGACCGCTGGCGGCCGGCTCGGATGAAAAAGGTATCAGGATCGTCTCCCTGGAACTGGCGGGGGTAGTATCATTCCGCGTCCGTGCTGAATAACACGGTCTCCGAATTTATCACGCAGCTGATCCAGCGCTTTCCGGGCTGCGGCGCGTCTGGTGCTGGTCTGGTCCATTAAATCACCGGGATCGGCCAGGGAAGCGCTGACCAGCGGTGAAGCCCCCAGCCCGATCAGGCGAAAACGGGTGCCATCGGTTTCTTTTTCCAGCAGGTTGCGTCCTGATTCGAACAGTGTTTCGGGCAGGCAGGTCGGCCTGTGCAGGCGACGACTGCGGGTGCGCTGGGCGAAACCGGCGGTTTTCAGCTTCAGCACGATGCCCGACGCAGCCAGATCCTGCTCCCTCAGGCGGCGCGCCAGTTTTTCAGCCATACGCCAGAGATGCCGCTCCAATGTCTCCTGGTCGCTGATATCGGCTTCAAAGGTGGTTTCCGCACTGACGGATTTCGTGTCGCGCTCAGGGGAGATACGACGGGAATCTTCTCCCCTTGCCCTCCGCACCAGGCCTGGCCCGTCATCGCCGAGGCGTCGCCGTGCTTCGCGGTCATCCAGTGCCTGCAACTGCCCCAGCAGCACGATGCCCTGCGCAGCCAGATGACTGGCCTGCGCGGCTCCGATTCCAGGCAGCAGGCGGACCGGCTCCGATGCCAGCACCTGTGCGGCTTCTGCCCCAATGACGCTGAAGCCGCGTGGCTTGTCCCGACCGGCAGCGATCTTGGCCATCAACCGGTTGGCGGCCAGTCCGATGGAGACGGTCACGCCCAGCTCTGCTTCCACCTGTTGTGCGAACCGTGCCAGCACACAGGCCGGGGACATACCGTGAAGTGCCTCCGTGCCAGACAGATCAAGGGCGGCTTCATCAATGGACAAAGGCTGCACCAGAGGCGTCAGCGCCAGCATCATCTCCCGGATACGATGGGCGGCGGCACGATATTTTGGAAAATCGGGCGGCAGAACAACGGCGTCCGGGCAGGCTTTCAGGGCCTGAAACATCGGCATGGCACTGCGCACCCCCTGCATCCGGGCTATATAGCAGGCAGCCGCGACGACGCCCCGTTTGCCGCCGCCGACCAGAACGGGCTTCGCGGCCAGTTCCGGGCGATCATGTTTTTCGACACTGGCATAAAAAGCATCGCAATCGACATGCGCGACGGTCAGTTGATGCAATTGCGGATGACGAACGATCCGGCGGGAGCCGCAGGTGCAGCGCAGCCCTGCCGGCGCAGCCAGACAGTCCCGGCACAGCGAGGTGGCTGTTGCCGTCATCCCGGCAGAGGCTCTGGCGCCGGCCATAACCATGCCGCACCGCGCACGCCGGAACTGTCACCGTGCCGGTTTTTCAGTACTGGCGTATCGCAGCGGTCATTGAAAACATGGCGGGCCATCAGGCCGGGCACGATGCTGTAGAGGTGGTCCATGGCCGATAATCCCCCACCCAGCACGATGGCATCGGGGTCCAGCACATTGACGATCGCTGCCAGCCCGCGTGCCAGCCGATCCGCATGTCGGTCCAGCGCCTGTTGCGCAGCAAAATCGCCCGCCCGCGCACGCGCAGGCAGGTCATGAGCGTCGTGGCAGCCGGGACCATCGCAGGAGGCGGCCAAAGCCGGTCCGCTGAGATAGGTTTCCAGACAGCCATGCTGTCCGCACCAGCAGGCCGGTAAGGGCAGATCCTCTGCATCGGGCCATGGCAGCGGATTATGCCCCCATTCTCCGGCAATACGGTGGCGCCCGGTCAGGGCATGGCCATTGACCACTATTCCACCCCCACAACCCGTGCCCAGAATCACACCGAACACGATGTTCATCCCCGCGGCTGCCCCATCAGAGGCCTCGCTGAGTGCAAAGCAGTTGGCATCATTTTCCACCCTGATCGGGCGATGCAGAAGCTCTGCCAGATCACGATCCAGAGCATGACCGATCAGATAGGTAGAGTTGGCGTTCTTCACCAGTCCGGTCCGGGCGTCGATGGTGCCGGGAATGCCCATGCCGACACTGCCATGCCCGCCCAGCGCCTGTTCCGCCGCTTCCACCATGGAGGCGATCTGGCGCAGTGAAGGGTCATAAAATGATGGGGTTATGGCGCGACGGCGGTACAGGATATCGCCATCCCGTCCCAGAGCGACAATCTCCGTCTTGGTGCCGCCAAGATCAATGCCGATACGGAAATCGGGGCCGATACGAAAATCAGGAATGCCATGCGCCATGATCACGTGATGCCGCAGCTATCGGCCATGCTCAAGCGCCAATGCTGCTTGTTCTCATGGTCTCTATGGCAGGGCGGGCTTGTCCTGTTGGACAGAAGAGCGGAGAATTACGTCATGGCCGAAACTGTTCTGGATGTCAGGGGCCTCAGTTGCCCTTTGCCTGTGCTCCGTGCCAACCGTGCCCTACGGGGTATGGCGGCAGGGGACCGTCTGCGGGTGCAGGCGACCGATCGTGCCTCCGTGGCGGATTTCCATGCTTTCTGTCGAGAGACCGGCCATGCTCTGGTGGCCTGGAGCGAGGAAGGCGGCGTGTTCAGTTTCGTGATCAGGCGCCGCGGCGATCCTTTCCCTTCCGGATCGTCCACGGATCGGGGGGAGGGGCAGGGCACCGTTTCCGGCTGATCAGAGACGCAGGCGGCGGGGGCTGAAGGCTCTATCCAAAACGCCGCACAGCCGCTACGAGACTGGCCCTTCGATGCCCGCGGCAGGATAGAGGCAGGAATTGGCATGAGCGACGCGAAAAGCGGACCGTCATCTGTGTCTTCCGCTCCCATCGAGTCCTTGTCTTTCGAGGATGCGCTGGCCGAGCTGGAGCAGATTGTGCGTACCCTTGAAGGCGGCCAGCAGAAACTGGAACACGCTATTGCCGCGTATGAGCGTGGCAATGCACTGCGTCGCCACTGCGAGACGAAGCTTGCGGATGTCGAGGCGCGGGTGGCGGCGATTGTGGAATCAGCGGATGGCGTCACCGGTACCCGTCCTCTGAGCGACTGAGAGTTCGACCGGAAACGGATTATGATGACCATCATCCATACGGGAATGAAGCGGATATGACCGTGGCGACGCCTGAGCTTGCCCATACGCTGCCGGCCTCGGCTTTAAAGGAGGCCCTGACCCGTCGCGCCCATGAGGTCGAGGCGACGCTGGATCGTCTGCTGCCTGTTCCTCCCGGCCCGGAGTCACGGGTGGTGGAGGCGATGCGCTATGCGGTTCTGAATGGTGGCAAGCGTCTGCGGGCGTTTCTGGTGCTGGAAAGTGCTGCCCTGTTCGATGGGGTCGCCGCTGAATCCGGTGTGCGGACCGCGGCCTCGGTCGAAATGCTGCATGCTTATTCTCTGGTGCATGATGATCTTCCGGCGATGGATGATGACGATCTGCGCCGAGGCAAACCCTCTGCTCATCGCGCTTTTGATGAGGCAACCGCGATTTTGGCCGGTGATGCCCTTCAGACCAGTGCGTTCGAATTGCTGGCGGATGCGGCCACGCATCCTGATCCTGCCGCGCGCTGTGCGTTGGTGCTGGCGTTGGCCCGGGCTGTGGGTGCGGATGGCATGGTCGGTGGTCAGATGATCGATATGGCATCGGAAGGACGGGCGCTGACGGCGGAGCAGGTGGGGCGTCTGCATGCCCTGAAAACCGGGCGGCTGATTCAGTACAGTGCTGAGGCAGGCGGTATTCTCGGCGCGGCCACGCCAGCTCAGCAGGAAGCTCTGGCCTCTTACGGGCGTGATCTCGGGGCGGCGTTCCAGATTGTGGACGATATTCTGGATACTGAAGGCACGGCGGAAGAACTTGGTAAGACCGCCGGTAAGGATGAAGCCGCCGGCAAGGCGACGTTCGTTGCTGTGCTCGGTATCGACGGGGCAAAGCGCGAAGCACAGGCTCTGGCCGACCGTGCGAAGGCGGCTTTGTCCGTGTTCGGTGGGCGGGCGGCGATGCTGACCGCTCTGGTCGATTATGTTCTGGCGCGCCGTAGCTGAAGCGCTTTTTGATGAGGCGCCCTTCCGGTGTCCCGGAATGGACGCGTCGGTGTGAGTGAGACTGACTTTATGACTGATACAACCCCTGGCCGTCGCCATGAGACTCCGACCCTGGACCGTGTTCGTTACCCGTCTGATTTACGGAACATGTCATCGGAGCAACTGCGCGCGGTTGCGGATGAGCTTCGTGCGGAGACGGTAGACGCTGTCTCGGTCACGGGCGGGCATCTTGGCGCGGCGCTTGGCGTGATTGAGCTGACGGTGGCGATCCATGCGGTGTTCGACACGCCGTCTGACCGTCTGATCTGGGATGTTGGTCATCAGGCTTATCCTCACAAGATCCTGACAGGTCGCCGGGATCGTATTCGCACGCTGCGGATGGGTGGGGGTCTGTCCGGCTTTACGAAGCGTTCGGAGAGCGAATACGACCCGTTCGGCGCGGGCCACAGCTCGACCTCGATCTCGGCTGGACTTGGCATGGCGGTGGCGCGCGATCTGCGGCGTGCGGCGGGCGAGGTCGGGGCGGGACCGGAGCATGTGATCGCTGTGATCGGCGACGGGGCGATGAGCGCGGGGATGGTGTATGAGGCGATGAACAACGCCGGCAGCCTGAAGTCGCGTCTGGTGGTGATCCTGAACGACAATGACATGTCGATTGCGCCTCCTGTGGGGGCGATGTCGGCATATCTGTCGCGTCTGCTGTCATCGCGGAGCTTCCTGAACCTGCGTGATCTGGCTGGGAAGATGGCGCGCCATTTCCCGCGGGGGATCGAGCGGACGGCGCGCCGTGCGGAGGAATATGCCCGCGGCATCCTGACGGGCGGCACGCTGTTCGAGGAGCTGGGCTTCTATTACGTAGGCCCGATTGACGGTCATAATCTGGATCATCTTCTGCCGGTTCTGCGCAATGTGCGGGATGCGGAGGAGACGGGTCCGATCCTGGTGCATGCGATCACGCGGAAGGGGCATGGCTATGCCCCTGCGGAGGCGTCTGCGGACAAATATCACGCGGTGAGCCGGTTCAATGTTGTGACGGGCGAGCAGATCAAGCCTGCGCCTGTTCCGGGCGCGAAGCCTGCGCCGCCGACCTACACGAAAGTCTTTGCAGAGGCGCTGATTGCGGCGGCGGAGGATAATCCCCGGGTGGTTGCGATCAATGCGGCGATGCCGTCGGGCACGGGTCTGGATGCGTTTGAGAAGCGCTTCCCGGATCGTTGCTTTGATGTCGGGATCGCGGAGCAGCATGCGGTGACGTTTGCGGCTGGTCTGGCGGTGGAGGGGATGGTTCCGTTCTGCGCGCTGTATTCGACCTTCCTGCAACGCGGTTATGACCAGCTGGTGCATGACGTTGCGATCCAGAACCTTCCGGTTCGCTTTGCGATTGACCGTGCGGGTCTGGTGGGTGCCGATGGCGCGACGCATGCTGGCAGCTTCGACATGGCGTATCTGGGCTGTCTGCCCGGGATGATGATCATGTCTCCGTCTGATGAGGCGGAGCTCGTGCATGCTGTGGCGACGGTTGCGGCGTATGATGCGGGGCCGAGTGCGGTGCGTTATCCGCGTGGTGAAGGCGTGGGTGTTGCGCTGCCGCGTGATGGGAAAGGTCGCCTGCGCGGGGATATCCTGCCGATCGGTCAGGGCCGCATCGTGCGGGATGGCCGGAGCGGGATCGCGATCCTGAGCATAGGCACTCGGTTGCAGGATGCCCTGCTGGCAGCGGATGATCTTGCCACGCATGGCCTGACGGTGACGGTGGCGGATGGCCGCTTTGTGAAGCCGCTGGACACGGCGCTGGTGGAGCGTCTGGCGCGGGAGAACGACGTTCTCGTGGTCGTTGAGGAAGGCTCGATAGGCGGCTATGCCAGCCACGTGATGCAGCATCTGGCGCAGTCCGGCCTGCTGGATGGGCGCGATGGCCATGCCCTGAAAATCCGCTCCATGATCCTGCCGGATCGCTATATCGACCATGATACACAGCCAAACCAGATCAGACAGGCCGGACTTGACCATCAGGCAATTCGCGATACCGTCCTGAAACTGGCTGATGTCAATGTAACGGCGCCGCAGCCCGCCTGATGGCCAAGAAGCGTGCTGATCAGCTTCTGGTGGAGCGCGGTCTGACGGAAAGCCGCTCCAGGGCGCAGGCCGTGATCATGGCCGGGCTGGTTTTCTCGCAGGAGCGCCGGATCGCCAAGGCTGGTGACCTGCTGCCGGAAGAGGCACCGCTGGAACTGCGTGGTCAGGATCATCCCTGGGTCTCGCGCGGGGGGCTGAAGCTGGCCCATGGTCTTGAGCATTTCGGCCTGTCACCGCAGGGGCGCATTTGCCTCGATGTCGGGGCTTCTACAGGTGGCTTTACGGATGTACTGCTGAGCCATGGCGCGCTCAAAGTTCATGCGGTTGATGTCGGCCATGGTCAGTTGGCCTGGAAATTACGGGCTGATGACCGTGTTGTGGTACGCGAAAAAACCAATGCCCGTCACCTGACCCCGGAGAGTCTCGGCGGTGACCGGATCGAGGTGGTGGTGTGTGATGCCAGTTTCATCGGCCTGCGCACTGTCCTGCCAGCCTCGCTGGAGATGGTCGTTCCCGGCGGATGGGCTGTTGCTCTGATCAAGCCCCAGTTTGAAGCCGGAAGAGACGCGATCGGTGCCAAGGGAGTGGTGCGCGACCCTGCTGTGCATGAGGCGGTCTGTAGCATGATTCAGGAGTGGTGGCAGGGCTTGCCTGGCTGGCGCGTGCTTGGAATCGAGCCCAGTCCGATCACCGGCCCTGAAGGCAATCGCGAATTTCTGATTGCGGCGGTAAAGGAATAAAAAAAGCCGGGATGCAGCGGCATCCCGGCTTTTTGGGTTCCAGTCCGGATGTCAGCTTTGCCGGCGTGCCGGAGAACCGGCCCAGACTGTGCCGGCCGGGATGGATTCTCCCTTCATGACCAGAGAAAGCGGCCCGATCCGGGCATCATCATTCACCGTGCTGCCATACAGCGCGATGGACATGGTGCCGAGCGAGGTGCGTGCGCCCAGCCGGACCAGACCGATTTTCATGACCCGGTCCTCGAACAGATGGGTCTGCGGCCCGCAATTTGTGTCCAGTGCGGCATCGTCACCGATTTCCACCATATCGAATTCGGTCAGGTCGGTGGTGTCGGCGCAGATACGGTGTCCTACTTTCGCACCCAGCAGTTTCCACGACCATGGCAGGAAAGGCGTGCCGCGGAATGGGTCGAGCAGGAACGGCACGGTCAGCCCTTCATAGGTGGCAGTAACCGCCTCGCTGAGCCACACGAACGGCGTCCACATCGGTACTTCCGCCGATTTATAGCGCCCGATCAGCACCCATTTCATCAGGGCGACACTCAGCAGGGACGGAACACCCATCACCGCGAAGTAGATAAACGGCACCGCCGCGTAGGAGGCCAGCAATCCGTAATGGTCATAGGTCCAGTCGAAACAGCTCATCGCATGACCCAGCATGGCGATGAACAGCGCAGGTGGCAGCAGCACCCGAATACCTTCGATCAGCAGCCTCATACCGATGCGGATTGGCCCAGGACGGAAGGTCAGAGTCTCGGCATGGCAGGTAAAGCTCTGGCGTGTAGGAAGGATGAAGGAGGGGCTGCCGAGGCAGGTCTGACCGTCCTTGAGCGGTGCCTTGTCGGTTGCGGGCGGCACTGACAGACAGCCGACCAGACACTCATCGGGGATGGAGGTGCCATCCGGCAGCAGGGCGGAGTTACCGACGAAGCTACGGCGGCCGATGATGGTCTTGCGCAGGTATAGCCTGCCATGGCGGATATCGGCATCCCCCAGCATCACGCCATCGGCGATGAAAGCTTCCGGCCCGATGTCCAGCAAATCATGCGTGACGGAGGTTGCGGTAGAAATCTCGGTATATTCGCCGATTTTGGCACCCAGCGCCCGCATCCAGGGGACGACATAAAGCGTGGCGTAAATGGCATGGACAGCCCCCAGCGCCAGCTCCATCAGATGATCGACGAACCATTTCCGCAGGAAGAAAGCTGAGCGCACATCATATACGCCTGCCTTGACCCGCCCGAGCAGCAGCCAGCGGAGGATCACGATTTCGGCCAGCATGAAGCTGATATACATGACCGACAGCAGCGGGATCAGGGCATAAAGCGGCACCGCGCCGATACTCCAGCGACCATCATGGAGCTGATCATAGATCACCATGCCGGGCAGCAGTGGCACGAAGGCGATAACCGGGAATACAGCCATCACCAGTGACAGGGCGGTATCAAACACCACGCGGCGCAATGGGGTGACTTGTTCCGGCTGTGTTTCCGGTGCGGCTTTCGCAGTGAAGCTGGCGGGGGAGCCGGTCCAGATCTCACCGGCCGGGATTGTGCGGTCTGCGGACAGGGCAGACAAATTGCCCAATTCGGCCCGGTCTTCCATCACCGCATCGCGTTCGACCACGGCGCGGGAACCGACATAACAATCCGCGCCGATCCTTATATGGCCGATATGAAGCATACCGCCTTCGATCGACACGTTGTTGAGGAACACCTCGTTGCCGATGCTGGTATCGGCGCCGATTTCGATCAGATCGGCAGCTCCGAATCCGACCGAACCGAGATGGGCATCCTTGCCGACTTTCATCCCGAGCAGACGGCAATAAATACTGTAGGCAGGCGTGTCGGCCATGAAAGCCGCCGGCACGACCTGAAGCATCCGCGATACGAACCACCAGCGGAAATAATAACTGCCCCATAGCGGATAGCTGCCGGGTTTATAGCGCCCGATCACCAGCCATTTCGCGGCAATGGCGATGGCGGTAATGACCAGCGGCGTCAGCACGAAGGTGAATAATGTGCCGAGAATGGCCTGACGCAGCGTCCACTCGAATTCCATCAGGGCGGAGAAGACCAGGTACGGCACAATGTCCCGAATGGCCTGAAGGCCGAAAATCGGGATCAGGGCTACAGACTGGGCTGCGCCGCACAGGCGGTGACGCCATGGCGGCACGGTCTGGAAAGGTGGCAGGGCGGCGGTTGTGTCCCCGCTTGCCGTGTCGGCAAATTTGGCTGCCAGCCGGTCCAGTGTGCGGCACTCGTACAGATCCTGAATGGACACAGAGCGGAACCGCTCATCCTGTCGCAGCCGTGAGACCAGCCCTGCCGCTGAAAGTGAATGGCCGCCGAGATCCTGAAAGAAATCGTCGGTGGTGCTGACCTGAATATGCGGAAACACGGCTTGCGCCGCCTCCACCAGTGCTGCCTCAGCCGGGGTGCGCGGCGCTACGATATCGCGTTTTTCCGGCGCAATGGTTTCAATGACGGCGGGAAGCGCCTTGCGGTTGATCTTACCGCTGGGCAGGCGGGGAATCTCGTCCAGCGCCAGAAACACGGTTGGCAGCATATAGGCGGGTAATCTGGCCGCGAGCGCGGCGCGGATCGTTCCGGCATCGGGTGTTGTACCCTCGGCATAGGAAATGAACGCGACCAGATGTTGTGTGCCGGCGCTATCCTCACGCAGCACGACCGCGGCCGCCCGCACCGCATCCAGCTTGCCGAGTTCGGCCTCTATTTCCCCGGTTTCAATGCGGTAGCCACGGAATTTGATCTGGTCGTCAATGCGGCCATGAAAGACGATGCGACCTTCCGTATCAAAGCTGGCCTTGTCGCCGGTGCGATACAGGACAGGGTCAGGAATGTCCGATGCATCCGCAGCCGCGAGAGGATTGCGGATGAACTTTTCAGCAGTCAGCTCAGGGCGGCCGATATAGCCGAGGGACACACCGGGGCCACCGATCAGTAACTCCCCGCTCTCACCGGCAGGAACAGGGGCCAGCGTCGTTTCGTCCAGAATATAAGCGGTATAGCCGGGGAGCGGATAGCCGATGGTGATCGGATCGCCCGGCTCCAGCTCTGCCGCCGTGGCGGTGACGGTGGTTTCAGTCGGACCGTAGGTGTTCAGCAGGCGACGCCCCGGCTTCCACCAGCGATCCACCAGTACGGCGGGACAGGCCTCCCCACCCATATTGATCAGACGCAGGGAGGGAACATCACGGTCCAGCATGGCCAGCAGAGTCGGCACGCAATGCAGGACGGTGACGTTTTCCTCGGTCAGCACGTCCGGCAGTGCATCGGAGGCGCGGACGAGTTCCGGCGGTGCGACGACCAGTGTCGCCCCGGCGAGGTAGGAGATAAACACCTCTTCCAGCGACATATCGAAAGCAGGGGAGAAACCCTGGTAGACGATATCATCCTCGCGGATGCCCAGAACCGCATTTTCGGACTGCAGCAGATGGCGAATATTGCTCTGGCAGACGGCGATGCCTTTCGGCTTGCCGGTCGAGCCCGATGTGTAGATGGCATAAGCCGGATCACCTGGAGAAGGCCGCTGAAACGCATCGGCACCCGGCGCGATGGCAGGTGCGGTTTCATCCAGCGTATCGGTCGTCATCACGGGAACACTCAGCCCATCGGCCAGTGTCAGATGGGCGGCATCGACCAGCACGGCGGCGGCCTGGCAGTCCTCGACGCTGATATCCACGCGTTCACGCGGCGCTTCGGGGTCAAAGGGCAGATAGGCCGCACCGGTTTTCAGAACCGCGAGAACGGCGGCATGCAGGGCAATGGAGCGTGTAATCCAGATGCCGACGAAACGACCCGGCCCGATGCCACGTGCCGCCAGAACGGCCGCCCAGCGGCTGCTGAGCGCGTCCAGCTCTGCATAGCTGATGGTCTGCCCGCGAAAGCGGATGGCGGTTTTTTCAGGTAAACGAGCGGCGGTAAAACGGAAAACATCTGCCAGAGAGCCGTCATCCGGTGTGATCGGAGCAGGAATATCACGCATCTCGTTCAAACCGACTCTCCATTGCACGGAGCAGGCAGCGGACTCTGTCATTCCACCGCGCAAATTCCGCATGTTCAATAATATGCCTGCCTGGCGTCATGGCTGGTGGCTGGCTGGGTATGTTAAATGGTAAGGGATAACCTGTCGCAGCAAGCAAGCTCATTTCACGGTATCTGATGACAGGAAGCAATGTTGTTCTGACGTAATAATATTAAATCCGCATTAAGACTGCTGTCGCTTATCAGGATATTGCTTGCCCCTGCCGTGCCAGGTCAAGGTAGGGTCAGGTCACCGCAGGCCGTTCTGTGCCCGATCACGCAGCAGGTGGTCAGCCAGCACACAGGCGACCATGGCTTCACCAACCGGCACGGCGCGGATGCCGACACAGGGATCGTGGCGGCCTTTGGTGATGATCTCGACCGGCTGTCCATCCCGTCCGACCGAACGGCGGGGGATCAGGATAGAGCTGGTCGGTTTAACCGCGAACCGCACTATGACCGGCTGTCCGCTGGAAATGCCGCCGAGAATGCCACCTGCATGGTTGGAGCCGAAAATATGGGTTCCTCCGGCTTCATTGGGGGCAGCAAGGATTTCATCGGCGTTTTCTTCACCCGTCAGGGTGGCTGCGTCGAATCCATCTCCAATCTCCACGCCCTTGACGGCATTGATGCTCATCAGGGCTGCGGCCAGATCGCTGTCCAGCTTCCCGTAAAGCGGCGCGCCGAGGCCGGCCGGCACCCCTTCGGCAATGACTTCCACCACGGCTCCGACCGAGGAGCCGCGTTTGCGGATCTCATCCAGATAGGCCGTCCATTGCTCAGCAGCGACCGGATCAGGGCAGAAAAACGGATTGGCCTCAATCTGTGACCAGTCCCAACGTGATCGGTCGATCCCGTGCGGCCCTATCCTGACCAGAGCCGCCCGGATGGTGATTGCCGCGCCCAGGATTTTACGGGCGACTTCTCCGGCGGCGACCCGGCAGGCGGTTTCACGGGCCGAACTGCGACCACCACCGCGATAGTCCCGGATGCCGTATTTCAGATCATAGGTCAGATCGGCATGGCCGGGCCGGTAACGCTGGGCGATGTCTCCGTAATCCTTTGATCGCTGATCAGTGTTCTGGATTTCCAGCGCGATCGGGGTACCGGTTGTCACACCCTCAAACGTGCCGGAAAGGATGCGCACCTGATCGGCTTCCCGGCGCTGGGTCGTGAAGCGTGACTGGCCGGGGCGGCGGCGATCCAGCGCTGGCTGGATATCGGCTTCGGTCAGCGGAATGCCGGGGGGGCAGCCATCCACGACACAGCCAATCGCCGGGCCATGGCTTTCACCCCAGGTGGTGACGCGGAACAGATGGCCGAAGCTGTTATGGGACATGGGGCAACCGTGAGGCTTTCAGTCTGAAACCACTGCAATGTCGGGGGCGAGGGGATTTTTCATGCCAACAATATTATAGCCGCAATCGACATGGTGATTTTCCCCGGTTACGCCGCTGCTGAGATCAGACACCAGATACAGGCCGGCGCTACCGACCTCAGCCAGAGTGACATTGCGGGCCATGGGCGCGTTCAACTCGTTCCAGCGCAGGATATAGCGAAAATCGCCGATTCCACTCGCGGCCAGTGTTTTGATCGGGCCGGCGGACAGGCTGTTCACCCGGATGCCATTCCCACCCAGATCGGCAGCCATATAACGCACGCTGGCTTCCAATGCGGCCTTGGCCACGCCCATCACGTTATAATGCGGCATCCAGCGTTCCGCCCCCAGATAGCTGAGTGTCAGCATGGAGCCACCATCGCTCATCAACTCTGCTGCACGGCGACAGACAGCGGTGAAGCTGTAGCATGAAATGTCCAGTGCCTGCAGAAACGCATCGCGCGGAATATCCAGATAGCGGCCGCGGAGGAAATTCTTGTCGGCCCAGCCAATGGCATGGACCAGAAAGTCAATTCTGCCACCGAAATGATCGGACACCTGTGTGAAGGCCTGATCCATCGAGGCATCATCACCGACATCACACGGAACAATCAGGGAGCTGCCAACACTTTCCGCGAGCGGAATGACCCGCTTGGCCAGAGCATCCCCCTGATAGGTGAAGGCAAGCTGCGCGCCCTGTGCCGCACAGGCCTGCGCGATGGCCCATGCGATGGAGCGGTCATTGGCGACACCCATGATCAGGCCACGCTTTCCCTGCATCAGAGTTCCGGTCTGGGGTCCGCTCTGTGTCATGGTGCGAGGTTCCTCATCATGGGACGGTCAGTCCTGGCAAAGAGAGCCATGGGTGTTGAAAACGGGCAGGCATTGATACTGTCAGGCATAGTGGTCCCGGGCGGCGGACTTGACGAAACAGCAGGGCAGGGCAGAAGCACAGTATTGCTACGGTCCGGCGCCTGATGGGTGGTGGCACAGGGCTGGCGCTTTCGGCAAGGGATCGGCGGGGAAGGAAGATCGCATGAGCATGGATAGTGACGCAAAATCCCCATTTCAGGCACCGGAACTGGCGTTTGCAGACCCGTTTGCAGCCTTTGCCCTGTGGATGGAAGAGGCCAGAGCAGCGGAGCCGAATGACCCGAATGCCATGACGGTGGCGACGTCTACACCTTCCGGCGCTCCCTCGGCCCGGATCGTGCTGCTGCGTAATGTCGATGGGCCGCAGCATCCGGAACGGGGATTCGTGTTTTTTACCAACACGGAAAGCCGGAAAGGGCTGGAGATCGGGGCTAATCCGCAGGTTGCCCTGTTGTTTCACTGGAAATCTCTGGGGCGGCAGATCCGTATTGAGGGTAAGGCCGTGCCAGTTGCAGTGGAGGAAGCGGATTCCTATTTCCATACGCGTCCCCGCATCTCCCGTCTGGGAGCACGCGCATCGGATCAGTCCCGCCCCCTTCCTGACCGGAGGACATTGCAGAAGCGCGTGGAGGAGGAGGAAGCGCGTTATCCGGGAGATGATATTCCTCGTCCGGCCTACTGGTCGGGATATCGCGTGATTCCGACAGCGATAGAATTCTGGCAGCAGATGCCGTTCCGGTTGCATGACCGGCTGGTTTTCAGGCGTCAGGGTAAAAGCTGGGGACAGGAGAGACTGTATCCCTAAGCGCTTCTTTAATCGTCCAGGTTAATATAAATTGCTTTAATGATACTCCTGATCATGATAATCGGGAGATATTCGCGCATTTTTTGAAGAATGTGTTTTTAATACTAATAATATTAATTAAATTTACGTTTGAAGGGACTTTTTGATGATCACTGGCACCTTGTATGATGGAGAAGGTATCCGGCTTGAAGGGAATGGTCCGGATCTGTCACCCGCTTGGGTTGATGATATGCCGTTCAAGATACTGCTGCAGAATTCTGATGAGCAGAACCCTGAAATGCTGAAGGAAGACCGTTACTGGTATTTGGCAAAAGAGGGGAATGCCCCTGTCGTGGTTCCCAAGCACTATGTTGAAATGTTGGCCGGGCATCTGAAATCCGGAAAAAAGCTTGCCGTGATCTCCGACGATCCAGAATCAGCGTCCGGTATCTGCAATATGATTCTGCTGATTTGCCGCAGCCCTGGAGGTACTGCCTGAGCCTGGGGCAGGTGGGAAGGATGGCAAGATGATCGGCCATGTCGATTCAGTAACCCGAAGGAAGGTCAAGGGCTGGGCTTTTAATCCGGATGATCCCCATGTGCCACCAAAATTACGGTGCCTTTGCAATGGAGAGTTCATTTCCATTATTGTTGCCAACAGTTATCGCCCTGATCTTGAGCAGGCCGGTATCGGGAACGGCTATCATGGGTTTGAGCTGGAGTGGGACATTGCCCTTGATCCGGTCAAAAGGCATGTTATCAGCCTGGTTGATGAAGCCAGCGGACAGGAGCTTAAAAACTCGCCCCATATGCTGGAGGCTGAAAACTGTTTTGACGAGGAATTCAAAAACGGTCTGTCCGGTCTTCTTCGCAGTATTGAAAGTAGGGAGGGGCAGGAACAGGCTGCCGGTTTCCTGCTGGATCAGGCAGAGCAGCTTGCACAGCGTATGGTTGAAACAGAATCCCTTTGTCGGGAAGATGATTTTCTGGATCGCTTACCGGCTGAGAAAATTCATCCTTTCACCGGATGCCGTGTGCTTGTTCTGGATGAAGTAGTTCCGGCAAAAAATCGTGATGCCGGCTCCAACGCGATCGTATCGCATATTGAATCTCTCCAGCGTCTGGGGATGGAAGTCAGTTTTGCAGCGGTGCAGTACGATGCTGCGCCTGATCTCCTGACGGGTATAGGGGTTCATTTTTATGCACCGCCGCTTTTTCGCAGTATTGAAGACGTACTGCGCAGGAATGTCGGGCAGTTCGATGCGGTTTATATCCATCGCACTTCAATGGCGATACGGTATATCCCCTTGATACGGTACTGGAATCCACATGCCGTCATTGTCTATCTGGTAGCTGATCTTCACGCTGTGCGCATGATGCGGCAGGCCGAGATGACACAGGATGAACTGTTGTGGCAGGATGCTTTCCGTACACAGAAAGCTGAGTTGGCAGCAGCATGGCAGGTTGACACTGTTATCACGCATTCTTCTTACGAACGCGATGTTCTTCGGACTCATGTGCCTGCCGCCAATGTTCATGTCATTCCATGGGCGGTTGATGCAGACCCGGTATCCGCCACATTTTACCAGCGCCATGGCATTGCTTTCATTGGCAACTACAAGCATGCGCCCAATCGTGATGCCGCAGAGTATCTTATCAATGAGGTGATGCCGCAGATATGGGCGATCGATCCGACAATCGATTGTCGGATATATGGTACGGGCCTTCCCAAACATCTGGTTGGCGTGCGCCATGGACGGGTTCACTTTATCGGACCTGTCCCTGACCTTCGCGATGTTTTTCTGACGGCGCGGTTGACAGTCGCGCCCTTGCGCTATGGGGCTGGCCTTAAAGGGAAGGTTCTCGACAGTTTTGCCGCTGGCGTTCCCTGTGTCTGCACCCCGATTGCTGCAGAAGGCATGGACCTGCCATTATCCATGAATGCCTTGTTAGGCGGGGATACGCAAAGCCTCGTCACAGTGATACTCAATCTGCACAATGATCCGGAACTATACAATAAAATTTCAGAGCGTTGCCTTTCTTATATCCAGAAAAACTGTTCGCGTGAGCGAATCGACGCTTTAATAAAAGCAGCTTTTGTATCTGCTGGTTTGCAAGAGAATGAGTTGTAATTGGATTGCTGACAAAATAAAAACTCTGTCCATTATATCAATCCGCCCGACCTTATGGCCGGGCGGATTTTTTATTGTTCAGTGTGTATTCGCTGAAGGTATGTAAGGCGTCGTCAGATTTTCAAACTTCTCGGGATTGGCTTCCACCGGAATGCCGCCAATGTCCTTGGGATGACGTAGTCCGTCATATTGGAAGACATCGAAGGACTGGAGCTGGTCTTTTGGCGGAATTTGGGCCGTGCTCCAGCCTCCACCGACAGATCTGATCAGTTCCACTACCGATTTTTCATATTTCACATGCACTTGCACCTTGGACATCAGTGCATCAAGCTTTGCTTCCTGGGCGATGATCGCATCCAGATAGTTGGATAGACCACCCGTATACAGCGTCATGGTGATCACCTGCATCTGTGAAGCTGTCTTGACAGCTTCTGCCAGCTTGACGACTTCCTGTTTGTAGAGGGTCGTTTTGGAAAGTCCGTCTTCCACTTCCTTGAATGCAGACAGCACCTTGGAGCGGTAAGCATCCCGTGTTTCGCGATAGACGGACCATGAGTTTTGCAATTCGGCCCGTCGCAGCCCGCCTTCAAAAATCGGGATGTTCACGGCTGCACCATAGGACCACATGCTGTTCTGGAGCGTTCCAAGATTGAAACCGCTGGCATCAAAGCCACCATTCGCTGCCAGGGATACATCCGGATAGAATGCAGCCCTCGCCACACCGATCATACGATTGGCTTCAGCCATTTTGCGTTCCGAGGAAGCAATGTCCGGGCGACGTTGCAACAGCAGAGAGGGCACGCTGACCGGCACATCCACATTTGGAAAGTCAAAGTGGTCTTTCGCTGGAATGTGGAACGTGCTGGGTGAGGCGTTGGTCAGAATTGCGATTGCATGTTCAACCACTTGCCGCTCTGCACGAATATCAAGTTCCTGAGCCTGCGTGACATACAGACGGTTTTTGGCACGGATCAGATCCAGTGGCGGCGCTGCCTGATTGCTGACCTGGGCACCCGTAATTTCAATCGCTTTATTATAATAGGCGATTGCCTGACGCAGAATTTCCTCCTGCGCATCCAGTCCGCGCAGCATAATGTATTCGGATGCCAGTTCGGCCTCCATGCTCAGCCTTGCCGCGGCATAGTCGGCGGCACGCTGTTGCACGAAATTTTCCGTGGCACGAATACGGTTACGGATTCTGGACCAAAAGTCAGGTTCCCATGATGCGACCGCGCCATAGAACGTGTCGCTCTGGTTGAGTGGGCTGCCCGGTGCATAGAACAGGCTGTCAGCCGACTGCCTGTTATTTGAGGCTCCGGCCTGAATCCCGACATGCGGCAGAAGCTCTGACCGCACCTTCATGATCATCGAGCGTGCCTGCAGGAATCGTTCGGCCGCTGCCTGCAGATCGGCGTTGTTGACGACGGCGCGCTCCTCCAGATCATTCAGGGTTGGATCCTGGAACAGGACCCACCATTTCTGTGGAATTTGCGTGTCGGCAGGTTTTGCTTCCTTGAATGGACCTTGTCCGTGCCAGGAAGCCGGAACGATGAAATTCGGCACTTTATAGTCCGGTGCGAGATTGCAGCCCGCGACGATACCGGAACAAATAAGGGCGCTACTTGCCTTCAGAAGGGACCGAAGTCCCTTCTGCAATATCTGGAGAGAGGGCATCATTCTTCGGAAACCTCCTCATCCGCCGGGGAGTTATTGCCCTCATATCCGTTCATCGGCTTGGTGATCCGGACAGTCTGTCCTTCCAGCAGGTCGGAGGGAGGATTTTTGATCAGCACATCATCTTCTTTCACGCCTTCGGTCACGGTCGTCGATGTATCAGCCATCGTTCCGACCTTGATGTCTTTGAAATGGACGTGATTGTTCTTGTCGATCACCGCAACCTGTAGTCCGGGCTCCTGGAAGACCAGGGTCGCCGTTGGAATCTCGAAGCTCTTGTAAGGCACGGGAGCCGTAAAATGCACAGAGGCGAAAGTGCCCGGCCACAGGGCATGATCAGGATTATCCAGTACGAATTCTGTAATCGCCGTTCTGGTATCGGAGTTGAAGCTGCGGGCGATTGTCAGGAAATCAGCCTTATATACCTTGCCCGGATCCTGAGGCAGGGTGATGTTCGCTGTCATGCCGGGTTGAAGAATGGTGGCAAAGTTCTGAGGCACGGAGACGAACAGACGCATCTTGTGCATGTCTGAGACTGTGAACATCTGTGTCGCTTCGTCTTCCTCGCCGTGTTCACCGGTGCCGGAGCGGACGTAGTCGCCGACATTGATGTTACGAGCTGTCACAACGCCATCAAACGGAGCAACGATGGTCTTGAACCGTTCCAGTGCTTCATACTTGGCAACAGTATGGGCTGCTGCCTGCATTTCCGCGTAACCGGATTGCAGATTGGCATCAGCAACCGAGACGGACTGGCCGGAGACAGCATTGGCCTTCTTCATGTTATGCCAGCGTTCTGCACTGATCTTGGCCAGATTGTATTTGGCCACCTTGGCTTCGTAGTCAGCTTTCGCCTGATTATACTCTGCATCCAGCATGGGTGTATTGATTTCGGCCAGCACATCGCCTGCTTTGACGACTGCGCCATAATCCTTGTACCACATTTTCACATAACCAGTGGCCTGAGGATAAATCTTGGCCTGATACCACGCGTCCAGAGTGCCGGGCAGCGTCAGCTTGTGCTGGTTGGAGGCCAGTTTCGGCTTCACCACCGTCACATCGGGGATGGCGTTGTAGTCGGTCTCATCCTTCAGGGATGAGACCTTGGTCAGTTGTTCCTTGAACAGGGTGAACGCATAGACACCAAGCGCACAGCCGCCAAGCAGGACAATAACGTAGGGGAGTCTTATTTTCATTATGCCGCTCCTTTGGAAGCAGAACGCCGGCCATAAATAATTGCGTAAACACAGGGGACGAACACGAGGGTGGAAATCGTGGCCATGATCAGGCCACCGATCACGGCTTTACCCAATGGCGCATTTTCCGAGTTGCTGGTGGCCATCGGGATCATGCCCACGATCATAGCGCTGGCCGTCATGATCACCGGACGGATACGCCCGTAGCCCGCTTCGAGGGCAGCCGTAAGCGCTTTGCCGTGTATTTCCATCCTTTCACGAGCATAGGACACCACCAGAATGGAGTTGGCGGTGGCTGTGCCCATGCACATGATCGCACCTGTCAGGGCAGGCACCGAGATATTGGTTTTAGTCAGGAACAGGCTCCAGGCAATCCCGGCAAGCGCGCCTGGCAAGGCGGTGATGATGATGAACGGATCCATCCAGGACTGGAAATTCACCACGATCAGCAGATAGATCACCGCAACTGAGACGAATAGACCACCGATCAGCTGGGCATAGGCTTGGCGCATTGTGGGGGCCTGACCCTGTATCTGCACAATGGCGCCACGGGGCAGTGTGCTGGCATTTTCATTAACGATTTTGTCGACATTTTTCAGAACCGTGCCAAGGTCGATCCCTTCTGTAGAAACATAGATGTCGAAGCTCGGCATAGAGTTGTAGCGGGTCACTTCTCCAGGTGTGCCGATCGGGCCGACATGGCTGACGCCACCCAGAAGCTGGATTTTGGAATGAGGGTTGTTTGCGGATCCGCCAACCGGAACAGTCAGCAGATTGTTGAAGTGAGTGAGCTGCGGCTGTGGAACATAGGTGTTGAGGGTGAAGGTGACACCCCAATGCGGATCGAACCAATATTGAGGATCGACCGTCGAGCTGCCGGACAGTGTCATCAGTTCACTGTCGGCAAGATCGCCAGCGGTGATATCCGTCTCGCTGCCGAAGGTTCGGTCATTCCGGACGAAGAGCGTAGGATTCCGCATGGTCTGCTGCAGAACCACGTCTGATGCGCCTGGAATGCGACGGAGCTTGTTCACGAGCATCCGTGCGTACTCATAGCTCTTTGCCAGTTCCGGTCCCTGCACCTTAAGGTCGATCGGAGACGGAGAACCGAAGTTAAGGATTTTTGCCGTCAGTTCGGCAGGCTGGAAGGTAAAGACTGTGCCGGGGAAACTGGCAGACAGTTCCTTACGCAGGAGTCTGCGATAATCCCAGACCGGAGATTCAGGATTGTTCAGCATGACTGTGAAGTCACAATCCTGAGTGCCGATGGTTGGGGTCGGAATAAAGGCCTGGTTGTGCGGTGCTTCAGCCATACCACAGTTGGCGACGGCATCGGCAACCTGGCCAGGCAGCAATTCATGCATCCGGTCGATAACCAGTGCTGCGATACGGCCTGCGACCTCGATACGTGTGCCGAGCGGTGCACGCATATGCATCTGCAACTGACCGGCTTTTACTTCCGGAAAGAAATCCCGGCCCATAATTCCGAACAGTCCGAGCGAGGCGACAGAAAACGCCAGCATGGAGAGAACGACCGTTCCCCGTCGCCTGATGGCGACTTCCAGAAATCGTCCATATCCTTCCCGGAAGGCGCTGAACCCTCTCTCGAAGCCTTTCTGGAAGCGGGTAAAGAAGCCCGGCGGTTTGGGCGGATGGGCATGACCATGGCCTTCCTCGTGGCCGTGACCTTCCTGATGTCCATGCCCGGCCAGCAGATACTTTGCCATGGTCGGCACCAGTGTGCGGGACAGGATGAACGAGGCCGCCATGGCCAGAATGATGGCTTCAGCCATCGGCATGAACAGCCAGCCTGCCACGCCGCTGAGGGCGAACAGGGGCAGCCAGACGATGCAGATACAGGTGGTGGAGACGAAGGTCGGGATTACGATCTGGTTGGCGGCATCGACAATGGCTGTTTCCAGATCTTTTCCCATTTCAAGATGGGTATCGATATTTTCGATCATCACGGTGGCGTCGTCCACCAGGATGCCGACAGCCAGCGCCAGACCGCCGAGTGTCATCACGTTGATGGTCTGACCAAGCCAGCCAAGCCCGATCAGGGAGCAGAGAATAGCCAGCGGAATCGATGTCGCGATGATGACCGTGGGACGCCATGAGCCAAGGAACATGATGACCACGAAGCCGGTGAGTGCTGCTGCGGTCGTCATTTCCCGCAACACGTCCGTGATCGCGCCTTTCACGAAACCGGCGGCGTCGCTGAACACGCTGATATGGCTGCTGGCGGGAATAACTTTTTCCAGACGTGGAAGAAGATTACGCACGCCGCTGATCACGTCCAGGGTTGAGGCTTCACCGCTTTTCATGACAACCAGCAGAACTGCCTGCCGTCCATGCACCAGGACGAGGTTGGTCTGTGGATGGCCGCCGCGGTACACTTCGCCGAGATCGTGAATATAAACGACCGCGTTGCCGACACGTTTAACCGGAATATTGGCGATTTCCTCGACCGTTCTGGGGGTGGCGTTCGTCTGCACCATCCAGTCTGTCGGGCCTATTTTCTGGTCACCCGCCGGACGCACGACGTTCTGGGTATCCAGAACCTTCTGCACGTCCATGGCCGAGATATGGTGCGCCTGCAACTGTTCCTGATTCAGGCTGATCATGACGAAACTGTCCATACCACCGTAGGGGTGGGGGACGATCGCGCCCGGAACGGTTACCAGCATGGGGCGGATACGGATCTGCGCCAGTTTGAACAGATCCGAAGGAGTCATATTGTCGGATGTCAGCTTCAGCGTGATCACTGGAACCGAGGAGGCTTCCAGCTTCATGATCATCGGCGCTGGCGTATGTTCCGGCAGCTGTATCAGCACGGTCTGGGAAATAGCGACCACGTCTGCTTCAGCAGAGCCGATTTCAGTGCCGGGCTGGAAGAAAATATTAACAACCGCGCGACCGTAGTAGGAATCGGACTGCATATGTTCGATTCCCTCGACGGTCGAGGTAACGCCCTGTTCGAAATTGTAGATAATTCGACCGGCGACTTCATCAGGGAGCAAGCCCCCATACGTCCATACGACGGCGATAACCGGAATGCGGATGGTCGGAAATACGTCTGTTGGTGTTTTGAGGATGGACAGAATACCAAAGAAAACAATGGCAATCGACAAAACAACGAAAGTGTATGGTCGTCTAAGAGCAACAAGAACGAGTGCGTTCATTCGTCTAATCCCGGCGGTCGTTCATATTGGGAAACTTTCCTCACGTGTAGTCGGTCAGTTGCCTTTATGCCGAAATACGTTCGGCTGCACCTGTTTTGCTCTCGTGAAATTTTTTATCCTGAGAGCCAACGGGCTGATAATCCCGGAGAGAAGTCAAGGTAGGCAGATGACAAGGCATTAATAGTTGAAGGCGGTGCATGTTATTTTCCTTAGCTCGCAGGGACTTCTGCATAAAAGTAATCAAATGAGTAACTAAAATCGTGTTTAAGATTGCCTTCGCAAGCAATGACCGAAATTTATTTTTACTGTCATTGTAATTTAGGACCGTTTGTTTTTTATTATGAATAAATACCTAGGAAAGGATAATTTGTTTACTTGAATATCAGATGCGGTATTGACAGGCTTCTATAGAATCATCGAAGCGATATCAGAACGATTATCGTCTTAATGCAAGTCTTTTACAGATCGAATGGTCGGAGGGGCGCATTGATCGGGGGGAAGCGGGCGACGCTGCAGCAGGGCGCGTCGGCCTTCAGCCCATTGCCATAACAGCAGGGCGGGAATACCGATGGCCAGATCACGTCCGCGCTTGATCAGTGATACGGCAAGGGCGGCTTCTCCGCCGAGGCCGAAGAGGCCGCCCAGAAAGATCAGGCCGCCTTCCTGCACGCCAATTGCGTTCGGGATCATGAAGGCAAGGCTTCGTATGCCATAGAGCAGGCTGTCGATGGCAATGGCGCTGGTAACGGGCAGGTCAATGCCGAGCAGGCGGATGGTCAGCCATGTTTCCAGCCCGCTGATGATCCAGCACAGGAGATGCAGCGCTCCGGCCAGCAACAGGCGGGAAGGTGTTGCATAAATCTGGCGGATATCATCCTGCACCACGGCGGAGCGGGCCAGTGCCTGCCCCAGCAGATGGCGGGAGAGGGATGCCCCGATCCGGTCGGTGCCCTTCAATCCTCTGGCTTGCAGAATAATGAACAGGGACACCAGTACGCCCATGCCCGATACGGCGTAGAGCAGGGGTGTGACCAGCCCGCTATCGGGGCGGATCCATGACAGCAGGGTGAGGCCGATCAGGGTGTAGATCAACTGTGCCACCAGTTCCGTCGTAACGTCGACGACGGTGGATGCCGCGGCAAAAGCCCCGGGAATGCCGGCCAGCGTTGCTGCCCGTCCGCCCAGCACGTAGCCGCCCAGCTGTGACAGGGGCAGGGTTTCGGCGGCTGAATCGCGGATCAGGCGCCCCCATGCGAACTGCCATGGCCGCCCTTTGTTCCGCCCCAGCAGGCACCATGCAAGGCCCATCAGACCGATCAGGATCAGATGATAAAGGACGATGATGCCGAAGCCTTCCCAGCCGATGGCAGTCAGGCTGTGCCAGACCGCCCCTGCATTCTGCTCCAGGACCAGCAGGGTGACGATGGCAAGCCCTGCCAGCAGGCCGAGAAGGACGGGGGTGTTCATGGCGGTCCGGCTAAGCCGCTGCTTTCTGCTTTGGTTTGCGTATGAAGCGGCAGGCCAGCCGGGTCAGGGCTGGCATGGTGGTGGGGCGGCGCAGGCGTTGGTCATAACCGGCAAAGCGGCGGTCATTTTCGGACAGGCACAGCTCCATCAGCTCCCGCACACTGACATCGACGTCACTGACGGCTTTGGTGCCGGTGACGGTGAAATTATTATCCTGTGCTTTGGCGGCTTTTCCGTCGCCATCCATGCCGCGCGCCAGTCCGATCCGTTCCCAGCCCAGGAACACCCACACGGCAGCCACCTGCATTTCAAACCAGATCCGGCGCCAGATGGGCAGGTTACGGCGATGTGCCGCCAGCCAGTTGGCGAACAGCAGGATATGTCTGCATTCCTCCTGCATGACAGGCTCGAATGTATCGACCAGCTCGGGCGGGAAGAAGCCGGATCGCTGCGCGACCGCGAACAGGCCGAACGCGAAGAAGCTGTCGATGCATTCACTGAAACCCGTGACCAGATAAGCCCACTCCGTATGTTTCGGCGGAGGGTAGGGCGGCTCCGGCTCCAGCACGATACCGTATGCCTGCACCAGGTTGGACAGCACTACCTTGTGCCGCCCTTCCTCCCATCCGTTCAGGGCGATGGCTTCCCGCCAGGCCGGATCGCGGAGGCTCTCGGCATAGGATGCCATGCGGATGCGCGCCTTGCCTTCTGTCTGAACGGCGATGTCCCAGATCGGCAGGCTGGTCAGCCGGTCCCGTTCCTCATCGCTCAGCTTCGGCCAGTCGATGATGGTTGGTTTGTAGGGGTTGAAGGTCTCCAGAAACATGCGCAGCGTCGCCTGTTTGTGGGCTTCAGAGCCAGGGGTGAGCTTGCCCTTGAAAGGGCTGACCCAATGCCGGGCCGCCTGATCGGCAGCCGCGATGATCCCGGCATCGTCTGCGCCGCTGCTGGCAAGCTTAAGACCGCTGGGCGGAGGAGAAAGTTCGGAAAGGGACATGCGGGCGAGAGACTCCTGACGCCGGACGTTATCCGCGGATGAGGATGGTGGGAATAGCAGGCTCCCGTCACTGGCGTATGATGCACCTGAGGCTCTGACTATTAACAGGAGTGCGGCAGGGAGGCCAAATCCATGCCGCCGCTCTATCGGGAAGAGGGCATGGGAAGACATCCCCGTCCGCCAGGGCCAATGCGGGCAACTGTCTCCAGAAGGCTGGCAGCCACCTTTATGTCAGCATATCATGATAATGATTCTTAGAAAGGTGAATTACCTGCGGACGTATGTCAAACCTGTTCTGGTACATGTGACAGGCTTATGTCATATGCGCAGAATGCATTGACCCGAGACTGTCATCTGAAAGGGACACAGCTTATTACCTGTCTGCTGACCGCTCGGTCAGAGCGATGGAGTACCAACGCATTCCTTGGATGACAGAGCGCATCGCGCTGATGGCCATTCTGTCGGCCTGATGTGGTCATGCCAGGTATTGAAGGGGGACAAATCGGTGGGATGGGGCAGGCTCTGGGGCGGCCGAAGCTATGATCTGGGCAAAATGACCTTGCCCGAATTATGGATCGCCTATTTAACCTATCCGGCGATACAGCTTTACTTTGCCCTGATGGCAGGCTGTGCGCTGCTGGCGGCTATCTTTTATCAGGGCGCGGGCGGCGTATTGCTGGGTGTGCTGGCTGCGATCCTGATCTATCCCTTTGTCTGGTACGGCATTCACCGCTTTATCCTGCATGGTCGTTGGCTCTATCGCATGCGCTGGACAGCCCGGCTCTGGAAGCGGGTGCATTTCGATCATCATCAGGATCCGCATCGGCTGGAGGTGCTGTTTGGTGATCCCCTGAATACCATTCCGACCATGGCAGTGATCACGGTACCGGTCGGCGCATGGTTGGGCGGTATGGCAGGCGCTGTCTCGGCCTTGGGTGGGGCGCTGATGATGACATGCGTCTATGAGTTCTTTCATTGCATCCAGCATCTGAACTACAAGCCGAAATCACGTATTCTCCAGTATATGAAGCGTGTACATCTGCTGCATCATTTCCATGATGAAAGCGGCAATTACGGCATCATCACCTTTCTGCCGGATATTCTGGCGGGCACTTATTACCGGGATACCCGGGCTCGGCCACGCAGTCCGCATGTGTTCAATCTGGGTTATGATATAGAGGAGGCACGCCGCTATCCATGGGTGATGCAGGCCACGGGGGCTCCCCCGCGTGACCGTCCTCTGCCTGCATCGGCGCTGGCGAAGCGGGTATGATCTCCCCTTTCATCAATCCGGTTTCAGACATTGAGGTCATCCCTGTGCGCAGCAAAGCGGACAGGGAGCGTTTCATAGCGTTTCCCGACCGGCTGGCGGTTGCGGATCCCTGTTATATTGCCCCCCTCCGGATTGATCAGAGAATGTTGCTGTCGCAGTCCCGGAACCCGTATTTCCGCCATGCAGAGGCTGCGTTCTGGCTGGCCAGGCGCGATGGACGTGATGTGGGGCGTATCAGTGCGCAACATGACTCGCTGGAGCAAAACGGGGCCGGGCATTTCGGCATGCTGGCGGCCGAAGATGATGCAGCCGTTTTTGCAGCCCTGCTCAGGACGGTGGAGGCATGGCACCGGGAACGGGGCGTGCGGGAGGTACTGGGGCCGTTCAATCTGTCGATCAATGAAACGGCAGGTGTTCTGATTGATGGCTTTGATACGCCGCCCATGCTGATGATGGGCCATGACCAGCCTTATACGGGATCACGGCTGGAAGAACAGGGCTATGAGAAGGCCCAGGATCTGCTGGCTTATCTCTATGACACGGAAGCGCCTTTGCCGGCTTTTGTCGGCAGGATGCTGAACCGGCCTTTGCCACAGGGCTTGTCGATCCGACACCTCGACTGGTCGCGTTACAGGGAGGAAGTGGCCTCGATCACGGCGATCTTCAATGATGCATGGTCGGATAACTGGGGGTTCGTGCCACTGACCGAGAATGAGACCGATGCCATGGCGCAGCAACTCAAACTGCTGCTGCATGATAAAATGATCTGGTTTGCAGAATATGAAGGCAAACCAATTGCTTTTATCGTGGCTCTTCCGAATCTGAACGAGGCCATCCGTGATCTTCACGGAAAACTATGGCCTTTTGGTCTTGTCAGATTGCTGTGGCGTCTGAAAATACGCGGTGTCAAAACCGCTCGTGTGCCTTTGATGGGTGTCAGGCGCAGCTTCAATCATGGGTTGCTGGGCAGTCTGGTCCCTTTTCTGCTGGTTGATGCGGTGCGCCGGGAAAGCGCGAAACTGGGAATGTGTTCGGTTGAGCTTTCATGGGTTCTGGAAAATAATGATCCCATGCGGCGTATGAACGAGGCACTGGGCGGCAGTATCTACAAGACCTACCGTGTCTATCGAAAATCGCTTGTGGAGGAGTGAGCGGACAATGTCGCATGTCAGCAGGTTGATTTTGGAAATTCTGCCGCCGACAACTTAAAAATATTTTTAGGCCACGATGCTTTCCACCACGATAAATCCGGTCATAGGATGGAAGTATTGTTGCCGTCTTGGTTGCCTAAAATTCTGCAAGCCGGGTGGACATATCAACTTCTCCTATACTTGCAGCCGTGAACAGGGAATTTATGATTATGTCTGAAAAATCCATCCGCATTGCGGTCGCAGGTATAGGCAATTGTGCCAGTGCCCTGATTCAGGGGCTGCATTATTATACGCCGGAGCGCTGTGATCAGGGTGTTGCCGGGTTGATGCATACCGAGATCGGCGGTTTTCGTCCCTGTGATATACGGGTCGTTGCGGCGTTCGATGTTGATGCGCGCAAGGTTGGGCAGGATGTCAGCCGGGCGATTTTTGCCAAGCCAAACTGTACTACCATTTTCCAGGCAGACATTCCTGATAGCGGCGTGATCGTGCAGATGGGACAGGTGCTGGATGGAATCTCCGACCACATGGCGCATTATGCGGATGACAGGACGTTCCTGCGCGCGGATGTCCCTGAACTGAGCAAGGCCGAGATCGTCGCGGAACTGCGTCGCAGCGAGGCAGAGGTCCTGCTCAACTATATGCCGGTAGGGTCGGAGCAGGCGGCACGGTTCTATGCCGAATGCGCGCTGGAGGCCGGGATCGGCTTCATCAACAACATGCCGGTTTTCATAGCCTCTGACCCCGTTTTTGCGGCGCGTTTCAAGGCTGCCAACCTGCCCATCATCGGCGATGACATAAAATCCCAGCTGGGGGCCACGATTTCCCATCGTGTGTTGACCGATCTGTTTGCAAAGCGCGGGGTCAAGCTGCTGAGGACGTATCAGCTCAATACCGGCGGCAATACCGACTTCCTGAATATGAAAAATCAGGATCGTCTGGTCTCGAAGAAGAAATCGAAAACCGAAGCTGTGCAGGCCGTGGCCAAGAAGCGTATGGATGATACCGATATCCATGTGGGCCCGAGCGATTATGTGCCCTGGCAGAATGACAACAAGGTCTGCTTCATCCGCATGGAGGGGCATCTGTTCGGTGACGTGCCGATGAATCTGGAAATGCGTCTGTCGGTCGAGGATTCTCCCAACTCGGCCGGTGTGGTGATCGATATGATCCGCTGTTGCAAGCTGGCGCTGGATGCCGGAGTGGGCGGCGTTCTGGAAGGGCCGAGCGCCTATTTCTGCAAACATCCGCCTGTGCAGTTCACCGATGACGAAGCGTTCCAGGCGACCGAGCAGTTCATTCTGGATCATGCAGGGCTCAAGGCAAAGGTGAAGGTCTCTGTCGTCGCATGAAATGCCTGATTGTTGCGGCCGGTCAGGGTGTCAGGCTGCGCGCGAAGGGGGCGCTGAAACCGCTTATCCCCCTTCGTGGAGTTCCGCTGATTGAATCTGTGATGACCCGCGCCATGCAGGCTGGCGTCGATGAATTTTTCGTCGTTAGCGGCTATCGTGGGGATGAGCTGAGGGCGTTCCTCAACAGCTATGCAGCACGGGAAACCGTTCGTGTCACGCATGTGATCAATCGTCAGTGGGATCGGGCCAATGGTTATTCCGTGACCATGGCCCGGCAGTTTCTGGATGATCGGTTTCTGCTGGTGATGTGCGATCATCTGGTGGACCCGGATCTGATCCGTGCCCTGATCGCGCATGGCACGCCGGAGGATACGGTGACGCTGGCGGTCGATTACAATCTGGACAGCCCGCTGAACGATCCCGACGATGTGACGAGGGTTCAGGTCAAGGATGGCCGCATCCTCCATATCGGCAAGGTGATCCGTACATATAATGCCTACGATACGGGTGTTTTCCTGTGTACGCCTGCCATGTTCGCTGCGCTGGAAGAAAGTCAGGCGGCCGGGGATGACAGTATTTCCGGGGCGATGAACGTTCTGGCCGGCTGGGGCCAGGCGCATGTCTTTGATATAGGCGACCGCGTCTGGGTGGATGTCGATGACCCGCTGGCTTTTGGAAAGGCCGAGCAGTTGCTGGCGGAGGGGCGGCTCTGAACGCCATTCCACCCCCCTCGACCTATGCGCGCCCACAGGCTGAGCCAGTTCGCCGGACGACCGAGATCGAGGAAGCTACCAATCGCTGGATCGTGCATCCTCTTGCGGCAAAGCTGGTGCCGATCTGTGCGCGTCTGGGCATCCATCCGAATGCTGTTTCGCTTAGCGGCATGATCTGCGGTGTGGCTGCCGGTTTTGCCTATGCGCAGTATCCGCGCCTGCCTTTTATCATCTTTGGTTTTTTGCTGATGGTGGCATGGCATGTGCTGGATGGAGCAGATGGTCAGCTTGCCCGCCTGACCTCAAAGCAGTCCGAGCTTGGCAAATTACTGGATGGTATCTGCGATTATATCACTTTTATCGCGGTTTATATTGGACTCGGCTTTTCTCTGACGCCGCTTCATGGTGGCTGGATATGGGGGCTGATTGCGCTGGCGGGCATCGCGCATGCGGTGCAGGCGGCCTCGTATGAGGCACAGCGACAGGATTATGAGGCGTGGGGCAAAGGCTTGATTCATAAACGCTTTACTGTGTCTGCGTCAGGCGGAGGCTGGTTATATGCAGCCTATCTGCGTCTGCAATGGATGGTGGCGGGGGATATAGTGGCACTGGATCGGGTCATGGCGGATGCCATGATGCATGATCCCGCGCAGAGTTCGTTTTTACAGGCCCGCTATCAGGAGATTTTTGCAGCGCCTGTACGCCGCTGGGGGGTGATGTCGGCCAACTGGCGGACGATCAGCCTGTTTATATTCTGTTTGATCGGCCTGCCAGCGGGTTATTTTCTGATGGAGATCATTGGCTTCAGCATGGTCTGTGCGATGCTGCTGCGTGCCCAGCGGCGTCGTCGCGCCGCGTTTGTGGATATGATCCGTTCTGCCAGCCTGCCAGCCTGACAGGCTCCGCCACCCTTCAGAGCGGAAAGCCTATGTCGGCGGCGGCAGCCTTGAAACGTGCGATGGCGTTGCCAATCATCTGTTCTGTGTGGCTGGCCGTCACGCTGGAACGCAGCAGAGGATGGTCATCCGGCGTTGCGGGTGGCAGGGACAGATTGACATAAACTCCACGTGCCAGCAGCGCATTCCAGAAAGCGATGGCGGTGGGAATATCCGGCATTGTCACTGCTACGATGGGACTGACCTGCGGTCCCACTGTGAAACCGGCCTGTTTCAGACCGCCATGGAGTGTTTCGGCATTGTGCCGCAGCGTTGCCTGCAACGCCGGCCTTTGCTGCATCTGCCGCAGGGCGGACTGGACGGACGCAATCACCGAGGCCGGTAATGAAGCGGTAAACATATAAGGGCGGCAGGCAACACGCAGAATGTCGAAGCCGTCTATGTCGGTCACGCAGAAACCGCCGACGCTGCCGAGACTTTTCGAGAATGTGCCGACGATGAAATCGGTATCAGCCTCCACTTTCTGTGCTTCCGCCAGCCCGCGCCCACGGGCGCCAAGCACACCGAGCGAATGGGCCTCATCCACCAGAAGCCATGCACCGGCCTCGCGTTTGACAGCGGCAATCTCGGCAAGGGGACAACTGTCGCCGAGCATGGAGTAAATGCCTTCGACCACCACCAGCTTTGCGCCCGGTGTGCCATCCAGACGGCGCAGACGGCGGGCCAGATCTTCCGGATCGTTGTGACGGAAACGGATCACCTGCGCCTGACCAAGGCGGCTGCCATCATAGATGCTGGCATGGCTGTCAGCATCCAGCAGCAGATAGTCATCCTTGCCTGCCAGCGTAGAGAGAATGCCGAGATTGGCCTGATAACCGGTGCTGAACACCATGGCATGTTTGCGGCCATAGAATGCAGCCAGCTCATGTTCCAGTGCGGTGTGCAGTGCTGTGGTGCCATTGGCGATACGGGAGCCGGTGGTGCCGGTTCCATGCTCCCGCACCGCCTCGGCGGAAGCGTTTATTCCGGCCGGGTCCAGATTGAGACCAAGATAGTTGTTGGTCCCGAACAGCAGGGTTGGCTGTCCATTGATCATGCCTTCACTGGCCGAGGGGCCTGGCTCGATCACCACGCTGAACGGATCATGCCCGGCGGCGGTCAGGGCGCGCCGCGCTTCGGCGAGGGGAGCGAATTTGGCGAGAATGGAACGGCTCATAAGAAATCCGGGAACGCTGGAGATAAGGAAGAGGGCGGTGTCTTCAAGGCGCGGCGGTTAACTCGGCCAGACAGGCGGCCAGATCGTTGATGGTGCGGATTCCTGCCAGTCGGTCCAGCGGCACGGAGACATCAAGACGATCTTCGATGTCCATGACGAAATTCATGACAGCGAGGGAGTCCAGCCCGAGATCATCGACGATCACCGTTTCTCCGTTCACCGGCTTCGCCGTTTTGGAGCGGGCAGCCAGCGTATCAATGATCAGAGCTTTGATGGAGGACAGATCGGTGCTCATGAGAGGTGGCTCCGTGGACGATCGGTGTGGTGGGTTGATATCTGGATCATGTCTCTAGCGGGGAGCGTGCGCCGGGGCCAGCCAACCCGCGGCACGATACCATGCGACCGTGCCGGAAAATCCATGATCAAGGGAGATACGGGGCCGGGCAATGGTATCGGGCAGTAATTCAGCCGGGGAGACCGACCAGTCGGGATGCAGCATCTCCCGGGCCTTGCCCGTATTGAAAATGGCGGGTCGGCGGGAGAGCAGACCGTAAAGACTGCCGGCCAGCCCGGCCCCCCATATGGAGGCCGCCGGCAGCCGGACATAGCGGGGATGGTTGCCGAGCGCCTGCGCGGCGGTCTGCATGATCTCCTGCGGTGTATAACCTTGCGGGTTGCCATCAGCGAGCGTGCAGAGAGAGGGCGGTGCCGTGTGCACGGCCAGAGCCGCGATCGCATCGGCGGCATCAGCAACATGGATCATGGCGATTCTGGAACGCGGATGGCCTGCGACAGGTACGATCCCTGCCGCGGCGCTCCTGAAAATGGACAGGGTGGCGGTATCCCACGGGCCATAAATGACCGGTGGGCGCACGATGCACACATCGCCGTTGAAGCCGTCACGCAAAGCCTGTTCTCCGGCGGATTTGCTGGCGGCATAGGCGGATAGATGCGGCGTCCGTGCGGCAAGGGAGGAGATGCCGATCAGCCGTGCCGCCGGTGTGCAGCGTTGCAGCATGGAGGCGACCATGGCCGCGCCATCACGGTTGACAGCCAGAAATGCTTTGCGTGAACGTGCCCGCACCAGCCCTGCCAGATGCAGGACCACATCAGCACCCGTCAGCAGACGTCGCAGCGCGGTTTCATCCGACAGATCGCCCGGAACAGTTTCGATCTCTCTGTCCCTCCACAGCGGATGCGGTTCGGGCCTGCGGATCAGGGCGCGGACGTGAAATCCGCGCTCTGCCAGAGCAGCCACGGTATGGCAGCCCAAAAACCCGGTGGCCCCTGTTACCGCCGCGATGGGTCTTCGGGCCATCATCCAGCCCGTTCAGGCGACGGAGGAGACAGGATCGCTCTCGAAAGCGCCAGCCAGCAGCATCTGCCTGGCCCGTGCGCGGCTGAGCTTGCCGGAGGAAGTTTGTGGCAGGCTGCGCGGCGGCACCAGAATGACGGATACCTCTACGCCATGCTGGCGCAGGAACAGGGAAGCCGCTTCCTGTTGAAGGGCCTCCCGTGCCGCCGGATCGCTGAGCCTGCATTGCAGCAGCGCCACAACTTTTTCCTGCGCGTCATTGTCGATGGAGAATACCACGACATCACGGCTGCGCAGGGCAGGAATATGGCTCTCGGCCGACCATTCCAGATCCTGCGGCCAGATATTGCGACCATTGACGATAATCAGATCCTTGGCGCGTCCGGTGACGACAATCTGCCCGTTCAGCAGATAGCCGAGATCACCGGTATTGAGCCATCCATCAGCCGAGAGCACCGCTGCGGTTGCTTCGGGCTGGGCGAAGTAGCCGGTCATGATGCTCGGCCCCCGCGCATAGATCACGCCCACGCGCCGCTCCGGCAGGACGGTTCCATCCTCGCCACGTACCTCGATGGCGTAGCCGGGCAAAGCAGGGCCGCACAGGACAAAGTCGCGGCCCTGACCGGGGTGCTCCTCTGGTACGCTGGCAAGGGCGAGTCCCTGATGCTCCAGCGGTCCGCGCGCCACGACATCGGTATGCAGCCCCTCACCATGTGGGGAGAAGCTGAGGGCCAGTGTGACCTCGGCCATGCCATAGCTGGGGACAAAAGTCCGATCACTGAAACCCCGTGTTGCGAAGCTTGCTGCGAAGTCGCGCAGAACCTGCGGGCGGATCATGTCGCCGCCGATCCCGGCGATGCGCCAGCTGGACAGATCCAATGTTTCCGGTGCGCTTTCAGCCCGGCGGGCGCACAGCTCATAGCCGAAGGAAGGGCTGTAGGAGAGCGTGCCACGATTGCGGCTGATCAGATCCAGCCAGACCAGCGGACGGCGTGCGAATTCCCGCGTTGGCAGAAAATCGACTGAAATCTGGCAGGTCAGCGGGGTCAGCAAAAAGCCGACCAGCCCCATATCGTGATACAGCGGCAACCAGGAAACGCCCCGATCCCCATCCCTGAACGCCAGCCCGTGCTGGCTGATAGCGGCGGCGTTGGCCATGGCGGCGCGCTGTGTGACGGCCACGCCGAGCGGAAACCGGGTGCTGCCGGAGGAAAACTGTAGATAGGACAGCGCATCCGGATCAATCACCGGCAGGTCCATGCCTGGGACCGGCATGGTGTGCAGCATGGTGGCGGTGCCGGTGAAGACGAGGTTCAGACCCTCGGTCGCTTCCTGCAACCATTCGTGCAGCAGATCGGGCGCAAAAGCGGCGCTGGCCTGTGCGCTTTCGATCATGCGGCGGAGATTGGCGATATATCCTTCCCGTCCGGCAAAGGCGGCGGGCAGCGGCAGGGGGGCGGGCACCAGCCCGGCATACTGGCAGGCCCAGAAGATGCGGACGAAATCACCGTCATTTTCGGCAATCAGCGCGATGCGCTCACCCGGATTCAGACCGAGGGCCAGCAGGCGGCGGGCATCATCCTGGGCCTGACGACGCAATGCCCGATAGGGCAACGCTTCCTGTAACACACCGCGTCCGGAGTAGAAGTTCAGCCCGGCTTCTCCGGTGGCGGCATAATCCAGCGCATCGGGCAGGGTGGAAAAATCAGCAAGCCGACGGGGAGTGCCAGGGTCTGACGGTGTGGGGATGACGGAATGATGCACGGGTGGTCCACATCCTTGAGTGCTGACGCGCCACTCCCGGTGGCGGTAGGTGCAGGTTGGTCGGGCGGCGGGGTGACAGGATCAGCCCCCTGAAAGGCGGGACAATCAGGGCGTTTGAAGGCGATCCGTCAAGTCCGAAGGGCGGTTTAGTAGTATTTCATTCTGATATCGACCACGTTATCGCCGGGGTGGGTTGCAAATCTGACAGCTGACAGGTCAGGCGGCCCCAGCAGAAGAACCGGGTTGCGGGAGAAACCGAACCCTTCGGCAGGCAGGCCCAGCATGGTCGTGTCGAAATGACCGTTCCGGTTGGCGTCGTGAAACATGGCGACGGCGTAGAATCCGGTTGCGGGCAATGCGATGCAGGCATGCGTCACAGGAAGGGAAACCGGCAGGTTGACACGGGCAAGTTTGTATTTTCCATCCAGAAAATGCGTGGCCTCATCCGGATAGACAGTGATGGTGATCACGCCTTCTGCCGAATTCATGCCATGGACAGAGATCACAAGGCGTGTCTGGTGCGGATCATCCGGCTGACACTGATCGGTCCCTGCGTGACTATGGTGGGGCCAGATTGCCAGACTCAGAAGGACCAAAATACTAAAAAGCCGTTTCAATATGGCTGGTCTGTTCCGATCCATGACGCTGCTTCCTGCCAGTCTTGTGATGAAGTGCGACTTCCGGTTAGGTCTGACGGGTCGCCACCGCCTATCATGCCGGGTATTTCTGCATGAGCAGGCTGTACGGGCATGGAGCGGTCAAGTCCAGCCGACCGCAGGAGAGAGTCGAGGAGGAAGGGAAACGTCCTCCGGCATGAAATGCGTCAGATCCTGATTTTCCGCCATAACCTGTTCCGTGTTTCGGAGCCGTTCGTCACCGAACCGGCTGAAGCACTGACGCGCTATCGCCCGCTTTACATGGGCTGGTTGCGCTATGGGGAGGCACCGTCGGGGGCGGAGTCCATTGTGCTGGGGCGTTGTTCCGGTACGCGTCCTTCTGCCGCGGTAGGCTGGCAGATGCTGTCCCGCGATCCCGGCCCCTATCTGCGGCGGCTGGGTGAGCGCAGGCCATCGCTGATTCATGCCCATTTCGGGGTTGATGGCAGCTATGCCCTGCCGCTGGCCAGGCGGCTCGGTGTGAAGCTGATCACGACATTTCATGGATTCGATGCGACCCTGTCTCTGGCCGGGCTGATGACATCTCCTCCCTGGGCCTGGTACGCGCTGATGCGGCGCAGACTGGCGCGGGAGGGCGCGTTGTTCCTCTGTGCCTCCGCGTTTATTCGCCGGAAAGTGCTGGCACTGGGTTTCCCCTCTGAGCGCACGCGGGTTCACTATATCGGTGTTGATTGTGCCGGAATCATGCCTCGTGTGCCGGAGGAGGAGACCAGAACCATCCTGCATGTCGCCCGGCTGGTGGACGTCAAGGGCACAGCTTCTTTGATCCGAGCTTTTGCCCGGCTGAATGGCCGGCATAAGGATGTCAGGCTGGACATTATCGGGCAGGGGCCGTTGCTGTCGGGGTTGCGTGATCTGGCGCGCGCGCTTGGAGTTGAAGCGCGGGTGCGGTTTCTGGGTGCATGGCCGCATGAGGCTGTTCTGCACCACATTCGGCAGGCGGCGATGCTGGTGCAGCCGAGCGTGCGGACCCATAGCGGGCGGGAGGAAGGGTTGGGCATGGTGCTGCTGGAAGCCGCGGCAAGTGGCGTGCCTGCGATCGGCTCGCTCAGTGGAGGTATACCGGAAGCCGTCCGGGATGGTGAAACCGGTTTCCTGACGCCGGAGCGGGATGTGGAGGCGCTGGCCCGCCGGATGAATGATCTGCTGGATGACGACACGCTTCGCCGGCGCATGGGCCATGCTGCCCGGCGCATGGCCGAGCAGGAATTCGACCGCCAGCGTCAGACGACCCGTCTGGAAACCCTGTATGATTCGGTGCTCGACCATGCAGGCTGAAGCGGATGTGGTTCCAGAGGGAGCAACGATCGTCGTCGCACACCCGGATGATGAATGTCTCTGGCTGAGTTCCGTACTGCCGACGGCCCGTCATGTGGTGTTCGTATTCGGCGATTCCTTTACACGTCCGCAGCGTGCGGCCGCCCGGCGGCGGGCGGTGGCGGCCTTGCATCTGCCGGGGCTGGTGAATCTGGCGATCCCCGAAAGCGGGGCAGGATTCAAGGTTGACTGGGCGGATGAGCATCTCGACACCGTGCTGACCCGGTTCGGTATTACGATCAACGAACCAGCGGCGCGGGCGCGCTACGAGGCCAATTTTGACCGCGTGCTTGCCGGGTTGAGGCCGCATCTGACCGGCGCGCTGCATGTCTGCACCCATAATCCATGGGGTGAGTATGGTCATGCCGAGCATTTTCAGGTTCATCGTGCCGTGATGCAGTTGCAGGCGGAGCTGGGCTTTACGGTTTGGTACAGCAATTACGTGGATGCGCGCAGCCTGACCCTTGCGGCCCGGATTGGCGCATCTCCCTGTTATGCACAGCGAAGGACTGTCCCCACGGCGCCGGGGGTTGCGCGGGGGCTGATGCGGGTTTATCGCCGCTACGGAGCCTGGACCTGGACACGCTGGCATGTCTGGCCGGAGCGGGAGACGTTGTTTTCGGTTCCGCCGGAAGGGTGTCACTCGACACTGGCGGGCGAGGCATTGCTGGATGTCGCGGGATTACGCCTGTGGCCACCGCCCTGGCGCCGTGCTCTTCGTGTTCTGCCGGCTCAGCCGCCTTTATCGTCCCTGTTTCGCCCGCCGGTGGCGGGGCAGGCATAACCAGTCCGGGAATTCCATGGCGAAGCTTCCTCTGTCGAAGAAACTCAAGGGCCTCCGGTCGGGCCTGCGCTTTCTCGGTCTTGTCGCCGGTTCCCGTTATAATCCTCTGCTGGCGCAGGTGGTGGTAACGCGGCGCTGCAACCTGGCCTGCGGATACTGTAACGAATACGATACGTTTTCTCCCCCCGTGCCGTTGCCGGAACTGCTGGCGCGGATTGATCATCTGGCGAAACTCCGCACAGCCTCCATCACTTTTACCGGAGGCGAGCCGCTGCTTCATCCGCAACTGGATGAGGCCATCCGGGCGGCGCGGCGTCATGGCATGATCGTGACCATGATCACCAACGGGTTCCGTCTGACCAAAGCCTGGATCGACCGTCTGAATGCGGCCGGATTACAGGGTATGCAGATCAGCATCGACAATCTGGAACCGGATGAGGTGTCGATGAAAAGCCTGCATTCGGTGGAAAAGAAACTCGGATTGCTGGCGGAGCATGCGCAGTTCAAGGTCAACGTCAATTCGGTGCTTGGGATCAGTGATGAACGCACACCGGATGTGATCGAGGTTGCGCGCACCGCTGCCAAATATGGGCTCCAGCATTCTGTCGGCGTGCTGCATGACCATACCGGAACGCTGAAGCCGCTGAGCGCGCTCCAGATGGCGGCCTATGCGACGGTCACGAAAATCTCGCCGTCTCTGGTGCATGGTCTCAATTACCGCCTGTTTCAGCGGAACCTGATGCAGGGGCAGCCCAATCAATGGAAATGCCGTGCCGGCGCGCGGTACCTGTATGTGACCGAGGACGGGCGGGTACACTGGTGTTCACAGCAGCGGGGCTATCCGGCCATTCCGTTGCTGGAATACACGCGGGAGGATCTGCGGCGCGAATATCATACGCCCAAATCCTGTGCGCCGACCTGCACTTTATCCTGCGTTCATCAGATGAGCATGTTCGATGGCTTCCGTGGGGCGCAGACCTTGCCGGAGCCTGCTCCTGTGGCGGCTGAATAGGTTTATCCGGTGGAGGAAGGCCCTTTTTTCCGCTGAGAGAGCGGCAGCAGGGAGCCGATCGTGATGATGGCGGCAATCATCACCAGCCGAAGCATGGGAGGCGCCGTTCCTGCCAGTGTTTCCAGACCGATCACGACCAGCACCAGAACGGTCGCCCGCTCCACAGACCCCCGTATGGTGTGCAGCCATATCCACGGTGACCAGCCCCAGCGTCGGTGCACATAGCGGGACGCCCAGAGCAGGGCGCAGGGATAGATCGCAAGCCATGATGCGGCGGCGGCGATCACACCCTGTTCCGGCGGCAGGACCAGCCCGGACCCCAGAATACCGAGGCTGAGCAGCGTCAGGGTCGTCGCTGAAAGTTTTGCCGCCATACCGGGCTGCCCGGTGGCCAGCATCAGCGGAAACATCAGTTCCAGCATCACACGCAACAGGGCGGCCCCGGCCAGAAGCTGAAGGGGCAGAGCGGCGGCGGCATAGCTTCCGCCATGACCGTCTTTCAGAAGCGCCAGCAGCGGATGCGCGGCGAGGATCAGTCCAATCGTGACCGGCGTGACCAGCATCAGCAGGCGGCGCAGCGCCCAGGTAACCCCTTCCTGAAGCGCGGGTGGCGTGTGCGCCATGCGGGAAAAAACCGGTAGCGTCGCACGCTTGATCAACTGGCTGACGGCCATGGCCGGTTCCATCGCCACATCGAAGGCGACCCGGTAGAGGGCCAGCGATGCCGGACCATATAATCCGCCCACCAGCAGGAAATCGATATTGCGGAACACCTGATCGAGCAGGCTGGCCGAGGCCGAGCGGATACCGAAACGCAGGAGAAAACGGATGGTGATGAACCGGAAGCGCAGACGCGGCCGGAAGGGATGCGCCATGAGGGATGCCGTCAGAATGCATGCGCCACTGATCGTATAGGCTGCTACCAGTGCCCAGCTTCCGGCCCCGCAGACCGCCAGCCCGGCGCGGGTGAGGGCACCGCCGAATGTGCCTGCCAGTCCGACGGCGGCAATGCGTTCATACTGCAAGGCACGGTTCATCTGTGCCAGTGGAATGACCGCTCCGGCCACCAGAGGCTGTTTCAGCGCCACCGCCGCGAAATATCCGGCTATGCCGCCAATGCCGAACAGCGATCCGCTCTCTTTGGCCAGCAACCATGTCAGCAGGCCGATCACGGCAGCGGCGGTCATGACGAACCAGAACAGGCTGTCATACTGGGTGCGGCTGATACGGGGGGCCTGTACCAGCGCTTCGGCAGCGCCGATTCCGTCCAGCGCCTCGATCACCATACCGGTGGCGATCACCATGGCGGCGATGCCGACCTGCTCCTTGGTCAGAAACATCAGGGCGATCACCGTGCTGGCAATGTCCATGACTCTGGCGGCGATGGCGGCTCCGCCCAGCCAGTTGAAGCCACGGGCCAGATGCTGCCGGTGGTTATCCATGCGGTGGGGTTTCCGGGGCGGGCAGTACAGGTGGGCGTGGCGGCAGCACCCATGAACGGGTTCTGAGCAGGTGTGCAAACCACTGTCGGGACTGACCAAGCCATTGACGCCAGTGCCGGGCTGTCCAGCGGGATGAGCGTGGAGGAGGAGCCTGCATCCTGGTTTGCAGGATGGTGGCGATGCGGCTGGCGCGGGCCTCCCAGGTCAGGCTCTGGCTGTCGGCCTGAGCGGTCTGCGCCAGCCTGTGCGCCCGTGCCTGATCAGTGGTCAGGGTCGTGAGGCCCTCTGCCAGCGCCTCGATATCGTCCGCCCGGCAGAGCCATGCATTACGGTCATGTTCCAGTAACTCCCGGACATCCGGAGTATCACCCGCCAGAATAGGCCGCCCGGAGGCCAGATACAGAAACAGCTTCAGCGGCAGTACCGTGGAGCCAAACTGCATCAGCGGGCTGGAGGAGGGAGGAATCACCAGTACATCCGCGGCAAACAGATAGAGGGAGAGGGTGGCCTCGGTCTGCCAGGGGATGAATGCCACATTGGCAAGACCAGCCGCCATGGTCTCGATCGGGCCATGCCCCGTGGAGCCGACCAGCAGAAACTGGATCTGTGGCAGCCGGCGTGCGGCCTCGATCAGCAGCGGCAATCCCTTCTTGTGATTGATGCGGCCGGTATAGATTGCGGTGATCTGCGTCGGATCGAGGCCGAGGGCGCGTTTCGCATCTTCAACCGGCATGGGGTCGCGCAGTCGGTCCGGCTCGAACCCGTTATGCACGCAGAGCAGTTTTTCCGGTGGGATTCCCAGCGCCAGATATTTTTGCCGTGTGTATTCGGAATGACAGATATGGATCAGGACATTGCGGTGGGAGAACAGGCGAAACAGCCATCGCTGCAAAGGGGGAATCTGGTCTGGCCACGGGCGGTAATGATCGAAGGCAACGCGCTTTCCGCGCAGCACGGCCATCCAGGTGACGAACAGGTTGCGCGAATAGACCATATCGGCTTCCCGGAAAGCCCGGCGCAGCACGATGGTCAGACCACAGGCCAGATGCCGGAACAGTCCTGGTCCATGCGGTGCCCATGCGCGGATGATGTCCATGCCTGCGAGTGTTTCGCTGGCCTTTAAACCCTCCGGTGTGGCGACAGGAACATGCAGCCAGCATCTGTCGAGGTGCCGGGACAGATAACGGGCGGTGGTGGTAAAGACTTCGGCATCGGCTTCCCGGCTGGGCAGGGGATTTTCGAACGCAAAAAGGATTTTCATCGGCTCCGGCGCTTTCATCCTGACCACGGGTCGATTGCTGGCCGTGTGATGACGATCCAGCGGCATAGCCGCCGGGCGGCCTGCCCTGCAATGCGGCGTTTGCGCAGCAGATGTTTCGGATTATAGCTGGCGCGATCATGGCCGGTCGATCAACGATGACCGGTGTAACGATGGCCCGCTGTTTTCGTCCTTTTGGCCGCCTTCTGGATCAGGCTTTTGTACCGTTGATCATCCAGACCTACCTGATCCGTGAGATCATGCGTCCTTTCGTGCCGGTGCTGGTTGTGCTGGCAGGCTTGTTCGGCAGTTTCAGCGCGGCTGGTTTCCTGTCCGATGCGGTGAACGGTCTGCTGCCGGCTGGCTCGATCATCCAGATGGTCAGCCTGAAAGTTTTGATTGCGCTGGAAGTGCTGATCCCCATTTCGCTCTATCTGTCCGTGCTTCTGGCGTTCGGGCGGTTGAACAGTGATCAGGAAATAATCGCCATGGCTGCGCTGCGCGTCCAGCCGGAGCGCATATGGCGTATTGTGCTGAGCCTGTGTCTGGCTATGGCGGTGGTGGTGGGGGCCTTGTCCCTTTTTACCAGACCATGGGCTTATGCGCGGCTGCATGCCCTGTCGGATCAGGCGCATGTGTCGCTCAATACTGATGCGATGGAGGCGGGGACTTTTTATATCGGTCCCAAAGGCAATCGGGTGATTTTCTTCACCCATCGCGCAGGGCCTGAGGAACCGGCCAGCGGTGTTTTTGTGCAGCTCTGGTCGCCTGATCGGATGGAGATCATCTCCGCACGGCAGGCTATGACCCTGCGGCCGGGTTCGCCGGATATAAAATCACAAATCCTGTTGAGTGATGCTCATATTTATCGTTTCAACCGCTCCGGTGAGGGCAATGACGAGATGCTGGATGCGGCTGAGACCGTCCTCGATATCCAGCCGAACAAGGCTGAGGCCGCGGCTTACAGTGCTGTTGCGACTGCGACTTCCACTTTGCTTGGATCATCCAGTCCGGCGGATATTGCCGAGCTTCAGTGGCGTTTTTCGACGTCTGTTTCCACCTTGCTGCTGGGGTTGCTGGGAGTTCCGATGAGCCGTTCGAAGCCTCGCCAAAGCCGCTATGCGCGTTTTGGGGCGGCGATTCTGGCTTATTTCGGGTATTATTTACTGTCTACTTCGGCGCGGACATGGGTTCAGCACGGGGTTGTGCCCCCTATTCCCGGCATCTGGTGGGTACCAGCGCTGCTGGGTGTTGTACTGCTGGGCCTGCTGTATGCGCCTCGCTGGCGCCTGGCCATCCGTCGCCGCAGCGTCCGGGTGTCAAGATGAGGAAAGAGCGCTACGCAGCCATGGCGGCGCTGAAAGCAGTTGGTCTCTCTGCTGCCGCATTGACAGCACTGTTCAGCCTGCTGGAATTTGTGCAGCAACTGGCCTCCGTGGGGCAAGGGCGTTACGGTATGCTCGATGCCACGATTTACGTTGCCCTGACAGCGCCTTATCGATTGTTGCAGGTTGTGCCTGTCTCCATGCTGATCGGCACTCTGCTGGGGCTGGGCGGCCTTGCCCGCAATGGAGAGCTGACCGCGCTGCGCGGCCTCGGCATGTCAGAGCGACGGATCATCCTGTCGGTGATCGCTTTTTCCATACCGCTGATGGTTATTCTCTTTCTGATGGCCCAGTT